>CALABV010000210.1 GCA_937886325.1 uncultured Geobacter sp. | reverse complement strand
GAATACCAGAACAGCGGCCTCTCAATGTTCATGATGGGTCCTTTCCCCGGAATCCTAGTGGAGTTACGTTGGAGCACAAACTTTATGTGCGATGCTTAATATCACGCAGCACCGGTAATATCATCACGCAACAATGTATGTCAATTAATTATTTTTTATGATTTATTTTTTTATAGGCTCAACCCCCGTGTCCTTCCCATCTTTGATTCATGCATAACCTATCGCAACACGGGGGCGGGAATAACGACAGGGCGAAGAACAAAAAAAGGGGGGTCGTGAAACCCGTTTCCAGGTCACGACCCCCCCTTTTTCGACTACCCGCCGTCCCTGCTTCTTACGGCGCCTTGATTTCGTCGCTCTTCGCGCGCAGTTTCTTCACCAGCGATCCGTACCCCTGGCTGGTAATTATCTTGTTGAACTGGGAACGGTAGTTGGACACCAGGCTCACTCCCTCGATGACCACGTCGTAGACCATCCAGCGGTTTCCTTCCTTCATGAGCCGGTAATCCAGGGTGTACTCGTCACGTTTTGCCGTCACAATACGCGATTTTACTTCGGCATAGTTTCCATCTATGGATTCCTTATCGTAGACTATCTTCTGATTCTCATAGGACTCAATCTTTCCCGCATAGGAATTTTCCAGCAGAGTGGCGAACAGGTCCACGAACTCCTTCTGTTCCGCCTTGCTCCGTCCCTTCCAGTTGACCCCCAGGGATCGTTTGGCCATTTCGCCGTAGTCGAAGATTCCGCCAATGGCGCTCTTCAACGCGGCACGCCGTTTCGCCTCGTTGCGCGGTTTTTTCAGGTTATCGTCGGACACGATGGAGACTACCTGATCCACGGTCTTTTTCACCTCGTCGGTTACGGACGCCGAGGCCGGAAGACTGCCGGCGCCGATACAGAAAACTGCCGCGAGACACGTAGCTATCCATTTGTTCATGATACTGTGCTCCTCCTGCGATAGATTGCTCTTACTTGTCGAGGTTCGCCTCGCCCGCTGCATAGGCGAGATTGGCCCGCGACATTTTCTGGTTATAGATGGACTGGAAATAGGCCGCGCGCATCCGGGCGTAACTCTGGAGAGATTCGAAGATCTCCTTTGCCGGGCCGATTCCCATGTCGAAATTGGCGATGGCCGCCACTGCCCACTTCTTTGCACTGGAGTATGCATCCCGGTTGGCGGCGATGCTCTTTTCCGCCTCCTGAAGTTCCAGCCACGATTTTTCTATCTGGAGCGGGATATTGGCCGCCGCATAGTCGTTGGTGCTCAGGAGGCGGTTATACTGGGCCTGCTCCTGGGCAATCTTCGCGGAAGTGATGCCGAAGTCCAGTTTCCATCGGGCGCCGAGTGCCACGCCGGCCCACAGATGGTTGAATTCATCCGGCACCCAGGGGTTGGTTACGCGGTCCCGATCCGGGGCATAGGCGCCGGAGAGATACCCTCCGAGGAAAATATCCGGAAAGTAGTCGGCCTTCGCCGCCTTCACCAAGGCCTCCCGCGCCTGGATCCCTTCCCTGAGCTGTTTGTATTCCGGCCGTTTCCACTTCGCCGCCTCCTGGTATGCCTCAAGGCTCTCCGTCTGAATCGTTTCGTCCGGCGTCAGCCTCTCGGTTGCGATGTCGAACCGCGTATCGGCCGCTATCCCTGTCTGGGTCCGCAATGCCGCCAAGGCGAGTGACTCACCTTTCTTCGCTTCTTCGGTGTATTTCCGAACTTCCCCGGAGAAGGCATCAAGCTTGTAGATATCCAGCGCCTCCACATTGGGCGACCCCTTGTCCAGAAGCTTTACCGCCTTTTCCCGCGCCTTGGCCAGGGACTCTCCCACTTCGGACACAAGCTCCTTCATCTCCCGCGCGAGGAGAAGCCCGTAATAGTATTCCTTGACCTTGAGGGTAACTTCGTTGCTCTTCTGGTCCTTCTTTGCCCGATCCACCTCTATGCCATGGGTGGCGGCCTTCATCCTTTCGCTGATCTTCCCGAAGGTATAGAGCGGCTGAACCACGGTGGCGTCGCCGCGGGTAAAAACCGTGAGGCCGTTGAGATGGTCGATACGGTCCGGAGAATAGACCTGGTCGCCGCGGGCTTGGGAAACCGGGCCGAACAGCCCCAGGATTTCTATTTGCGGGTAGCGGTGGGCTTTCGCCTCGTCAAGTTTAGCCTCAGCCAGCGAAATATCCGCCCGGGACTCCCCCAATTCGGCGGAAGTGGTCAGGGCGCGCCTGATACATTCGTCGAGCCCCAGTACCATCTTCCCCTGTTTCATGTCCTCGGAACGCGCGGGAACCGCGATGAAAAGCAGTGTCGCCAGAAACATGATGGTGCGCATGCAGTATCTCATAGATTGTTCCTCCCGGAAGGGACTATTTGGGAATACAGTCTATCCCAAACTCACGTTTAGTCCACGTTCCCGTGGATATACTTGCTGATCAGACCCTCGAAATCGATGGCCGATTCGGTTTCCCGGATGCGGCCGCCGTCCTTCAGAAGAATGTCCGAACCGCCCGGCTTCAGCTGCACGTACTTGTCCCCGATGATCCCGCGCGTGCGCACCGAGGCGATGACGTCGTCCTGAAGCTCTATCCCGGTGTTGATGCGCAGGGACACTCTCGCCGTGTATCCCTGCTTCGGATCGAGAATGATGCGTTCCACCCTCCCCACCTCGACTCCGGCTATCTCCACGGATGCCCCGCTTCGCAGGCCGGAGATGGAATCGAAGTTGGCATACACCCGGTAGCTGTCTCCCCCAAACAGTTCCATCTTCCCCAGTTTGACGGAGAGGTAGGCCAGGCAGAGGATTCCCACCAGCACGAATATCCCGACGATTGTCTCAAGTCTTGCCTTGTCCGTATCCATGAAATCACCTGTTTCGCTTTTTTTCGGGCAGGGGCCCGCTCACACGAACCGGAGGGGACCCTCCAGGTCTCCGGTGACGAACTGGCGAACCACCGGGTCGTGGGAGTCCCGGATCTCGTCGGGTGTGCCGCGTATCTGGATCCTCCCTTGGTACAGCATGGCCACGTAGTCGCAGACGTCGAAGATGGCCGGCACTTCGTGGGTAACGATCACCGCCGTGAACCCGAAGCGCGCGTGGGTGTCCTTGATGAGACGGTGCATGGCGTTGCCGATGATGGGGTCGAGTCCGGTGGTCGGCTCGTCGAAGAGGATGATGCGCGGGTTGAGCAGCAGCGCCCGCGCCAGGCCCACCCGCTTCTTCATGCCGCCCGAGAGCTGGTCCGGGTACTTGCGGTCCACGTCCTTGAGTCCCACGTGTTCCAGCGCCTCATGCACACGGTCACGGATCTCGCTCCGGGTGAGTCGGGTCTTTTCCTCCAGGGGAAAGGCGACGTTCTCGAATACGGTCATGGAGTCGAACAGGGCCACGTTCTGAAACAGCATGCCGAATTTTTCCCGCACCCGGTTCAGGTCTCTCCGCCCCATGTGGGTGATGTCTTCCCCGTCGATGATGACGCGCCCCGCGTCAGGCTTCATGAGCCCTATGATGTGACGCAACAGCACGCTCTTCCCTTCCCCGCTCGGCCCGATGACGGCGGTGATCTTGCCGCCGGGTATGACCAGGTCCAGGTCGTTGAGCACTGACTGGCCGCCGAAGGCTTTTGATACGCGCAGCATTTCTATCATGCGAACATCCCGTTCCCTACAGCAGTATCGATGTCAGGAAGTAGTCCCACACCAGGATGGTGACCGAGGACATGACCACCGCCGCCGTGGTGGCGCGCGAGACACCCTCGGCGCCGCGGCTGGTGTAGTACCCCTTGTAGCAGCATACCCAGGCGATAATCAGCCCGAAGGAGACCGATTTCACCAGGCCCGAGTAGATATCCTTCCACTCTACGCTCTTTTCCATTTCGTGCAGGTAGGCGCCGGGATTGACGCCCATCAGCTTAACGCCCACCAGGTAGCCGCCGAAGATCCCCACCACGTCGAAAATGGCGCACAGCAGCGGCAGGGCGATGAGCGCTCCCAGGATCTTGGGCGACATGAGGTATTTGAACGGCTCCAGGGCCATGGTCTCCAGGGCGTCGATCTGCTCGGTGATGCGCATGATGCCGATCTCCGCGGTAATGGCGCTGCCGGCCCGGCCGGTGACCATGAGCGCCGACAGCACCGGGCCCAGCTCCCGGATCAGGGAGAGCGCAACCACCGAGCCGAGCATCCCTTCGGACCCGAATTTGGTCAGGGTGTAGTACCCCTGCAGCCCGAGCACCATGCCGGTGAACGCCGCGGTGAGGAAAATGACGAAAAAGGATTTGGCGCCGATGAAGTGGAGTTGCTTTAGGATATGGATCGGTTTGCCCGGTGAGCGCACGATCATGTAAAACGCATACAGGAGAAAGAGGAGCATCCGCCCCATCTCCCGCACAACGGCCAGCGCCATACCTCCGATTCGGGCTATGATGGTTTGCACGAAACTATCCCTCCGCACCTGCGTTCATGAAAGTATAGGTACAGATCGGCAATAAGTAAAGGTTGAGGATTCACCGCGTGCTCTCAGGCCTCTCCCAGATCGCGGATCGTGCCGCCGGGCAGAACCCGGAAGGTGCGGGAACGCCAGACCACCCTGTTCCCGAGAAAGGAAAGCGCCCAGGTGCCGAAGGCCAGCACATCCCGGAACGGAAGAAGCGCCAGGTAACGGGGAAACAGTCCGTCACGGACAAAGGCCCGGCTGAACGCCAGGCCGACCAGGAGTCGGGAGAACCCGAGAATTGCGACCGCCGACCAGCCTGCAAAGGAAAACCCGCTGGCGAGAAGGGCCAGGAGCATCGCCGGCACAGGCTGGGTAATGCCGGATGCGAAGTAGCCCGCGGGCCTGCTGGCGCGCATGGTGCGTGCCCAGCGGAGCTGGCGGGAGAGGATCCCCCGCAGGCTCTCCCGCTTCATGACGCTCTCCACGAAACAGGACGAAAGCTCCAACCGATAGCCCGCCCGATACACCATGTTGCCGAGCTGGTAGTCGTCCGCTAGGTATTCCACCAATGCCCGGAACCCGCCGATCCTTTCCAGGGCCTCCCGGCGCACGGCCATGGAAGCGCCCAGGGCAAATGTCAGCCCCTCCAGGGAGAGCGCCACCATCACGTTGGGTATCATCTCCGTGGTAAAGCCCATGGCCTCCAGCGCAGTGGGGATGTTCCTCACGCGGGGACTCCGGTACAGGGAGGTTACGAGGCCGACGGAATCGTCGCGGAACAGGGAGGCCACCTCCCGCAGGTAGTCGGGGCCGACCCGGATGTCGCTGTCGCAGACGATGAGAATATCGTGCTTTGCCCGGGGATACGCATGCATGAGGTTGCAGACCTTGTAATTGGGACCGTGGATCCGGCCATCGATGACCAGGTCGATATCCACGGAGGGGAACTCGTCCATGAGCCGCCTGATGACCGGCGCCGCCGGGTCGTCTTCCGCGGCCACGGCGAAGACGATCTGGAAGCATGGGTACTGCTGTTCGCAGAACGAGGCGAAGTTTTCGAAACTTTCCGCGTCCACTCCCTTCACCGGCTTCAGGATGGTTACCGGGGGTCGGAATTCGCCCTCCGGCGGTTTCCGTGTGAAATACCGCCGGGCGCAGAAGAGCGATATCAGCCCGTAGCACAGAGGCGGGGCAATCAGGATGTAGGGGATGATTGAATGGAACATGGTTACCCTGTCAAAGCAGACCTGCCGGGTTTCCAAAACCTGTCAGGTCTCACCGGATTTTCTCCACCAGCACCAGGTAGGGGGCAGTCTCCGACCTGTTCAGCTGCCGACTCTTCCAGGCATTGAAGCAGCGGTGCGGCAACCCGGCGGCCCACTCCTCGACCGCCTCGCCTTCCTCCATTCCTCCCGGATGTCCCGTGTAGATGGAAATGGCGATAATCCCTCCGGGGAGGAGCAGATCCGCTGCCTGTTTCAAGGCGGACAGCGTGGTGTGCGGCCGGGTGACGACATCTCTCCCGGCGCCCGGCAGAAACCCGAGGTTGAAGACAACCGCCCGTACCGGCTCCCGGACATACTCGGCCAACCGTTCGTGACCGGCGCTCACCAGACGAACCCGGGACAGGCATTCCTCTCCGTCCAGCAACTCCCGGGCCGCGGCCAGAGCCTCTTCCTGTATGTCGAAGGCCCACACCTGCCCCTCTTCCCCCACCAGGCGTGCGAGAAAGAGGGTGTCATCCCCCCTGCCGCAGGTTGCGTCGACAACGACATCCCCCGAACGCACCGTGCGCCGCAGCAACAGCTGCGACATGCCCACCGCACCGCCAAGGCCTTCTCTCCCGGTTCGGGAAGCACGATTCACGCGGTATCCCCGCGTTTCTCCCCGAAAACGGCCAGCACTGCGGGCAGAGTGACGATGAAGGCTATCTGGCAGGCGACCATCCCCAGCGACATGACCGCACCGATGCTGAAAACGCCCTGGTGACCGGCCACCATCAGGGCGCCGAAACTTATCATAATGGTCAGGGTGTTGTAAATAACGCCCCGGCCGGTACTGCTGGCGATGACCCGGTAGCCGCTCTCACCCTCTCGCCGGAAGCGATTGATGATGTAGATGCCCGAATCCACCGCAATACCCAGCACGAGGGGCATGACGATGATATTGGCGGAGTTGAAGCGGATGCCCGCGAGCCACATGCCGCTCACCATGAACAGCACGCCCACCACCAGGGGCACGAGGCCGATAAGGGCATAGCGTACGCTGCGGAAGGTAACGAGCAGGATTAGCACGATTGCCAGGAAGGCATACACAAATGCTCCCCGATAGGAATCGCGCATGATGGTCATTGATTCGAACACCATGACCGGCTCTCCCGTTGCGTTCGGTTCAATCGTCCGAACGTCCTTCAGAAAGGCTTCCAGCGGCTTGCGGTCGAAAATTTCACCCTTCGGGGCAATCTGCAGGAGATAGCGGCCGGTCGTGCCCACGAATCGCTTCCGCAGTTCCTCCGGGATATCGGCCGCGACCACCGGCGTCACGGCAAGGCTGTTCCTGAGAGTCTCCAGCTTCTCCGGGAGGCCGGCAAACAGGTTTCCCTGGAAATCACGCAGCATCCCCACGGCATTCCGGTCCTTCTCCTTTTCGAGGCCGGCGAAAAAACGATCCAGTGTGGCGAGGAACGCGGCGGCGTCCTTTGCCTCGGAACGGTTCTCCCTCTCCAGGCGCTGCACGAAGCGCTCCACGGTAGTGCGGAAGGTCTCAAATACCACGGGCAACTCCATTACCCGCAGGTCTTCGTCGTAGGGGACCGGCCGGACACCGGCCATCTGGGAGCGGAGGGAGGCCAGTTCCGCCAGTTTCCGTTCCTGCTCTTCCGGTATAAAGGAGGCGATGGTCACCACATGGTCGACCGTGGGAAGCGCCTCCAGCGCCTTGGCCCTGGCGGCCGCTTCCTCCGGAGTTCGGGCCGACGCCACGGCGAAGTAACCGGAGTTCTCCGAGCTCTTCATCAGCTTATAGGCATAGGAAACCGATTCCAGCCCCTTTGCCTGAAGATTCATCAGGTTGTAATCGAAGTCGATTCGGGACAATGGATAGAGGGAGGCGACGCACAGGAGCCCCGTAAGGAGAAGAACCGTCTTCGGGTGGTCGAAGAGGACCGCCTTGATCGAACG
Organism: uncultured Geobacter sp.; assembly: GCA_937886325.1. GTDB lineage: Bacteria > Desulfobacterota > Desulfuromonadia > Geobacterales > Geobacteraceae > RPRC01. The sequence continues at coordinate 61,608 of CALABV010000210.1, read as the reverse complement.
GGCAAGACCCGAGGCAGGAGAGTCGTCGCCGGCCGACAGCGAGGAGGATGCGTCCCTCATTCCGACCCTGCGGTTCTTCTTTCCGTACTTCACCGGGATCACAAGCATGGCGGGCAGCACGGTAAATGTGACGAGCACGCAGATGGCAATGCCGATGGCTGCGATGATCCCCAGCTCCGATATCCCTTTGAAATCGGTGAAAACGAAGGTAAGGAACGCGGCCGCAACAGTTGCGGCGGCCATGGTGATTGCCCACAGGTTCCTGTTCAGGGCAATCCTGAGGGATTCGAGGCGTTGCCGTCCCGCCCGAATCTCCTCCTGGTAACGGAGCACGATCTGGATGCCGTATTCGATGCCGATACCGATGAGCATCACGGCAAAGACCATGGACAGAATATTCAGGTGGCCGACGGTCAGGGTCGCCATGCCGAAGGAAAGGGCGATGGCCACCAGCAGGGAGATCATGGCGGCAAAGGCGTTAGCCACCCCGCGGAACGCGAACAGCAGCAGGATAACTGTCAGCACAATGGAAATAACCGTAGCCAGGGCGATGTCACGCTGGCTGGTTGACATCTCCTCGTACTCCAGCACCGGCACCCCGGTAAGCCCGGCCTTCACTCCGGCGAAGCGGGGATCCGCCGCAACTTTCCGTATCTCGTCGCGCACCGCGGCGATTGCCTTCTCGGCCGGGACGAAACTCCCGCTCTCCTTTACCGGCAAAACGGTCAGGATCTGCATCTTTCCCGCCTCAACGAACCGGGATCCCTTCCCGCCCTTTCCGCTGACGAGAAAAAATTCGTCAAGGGAAAAGGCCCCTCCACCCGGCTTCGAGAAACGCTCTAAACCGGCCCCCAGCTTGTCCAGCATGAAGGTGAGGCTCGTTACCTGTTCCTCCGTTCCGGGCGCTCCCGGTTGTTGACGCATGTACTCGTTCATGCGGGTGGTGAGCGACGTGAACAGGGTCTGCACCGAAGGGGCAGCCGCAAGGTCCTTCAGTACCGGCATTGCCTTGGTCAGGTTGTTTCGCAGCGCCTCCACATCTTCCAAAGGCAGAAACAGCAAACCGTTTTTCTGGAAAAACGGAAGCCCGTATGGGTAGAAGACCTCACGGAAGACGTCCTTTCTCTGTTGAAGACGACTGAACAGTTCCTTGCCGAAGCGGCCTGCCTTGTCCGGATCGTCGCTCTCCAGGACGACGACGATCTCCTCCGTATCACCGAATTCCCGGCGGTAGTCCCGGTAATCCCGGTGGAACTTGCTGTTCTTGGGCATGAGGTCATCCCTGCCGGTCAGGAACTCCAGATTGTTTTTCGTGTAGACAACCGAAATCGCGGAAAGAAGCAGCGCAACGAACAAAATGGCGAGCGGATAGCGTGCGATGAGATCGAAAAGACCCCTACCCTTTCCTTTGGTACTTTTCATTTTTCACGACCTCCTCTTTTAAAAAGCGGGTTGAGGGTACCATAGGGAGAAGGTGAAAATCAACCTGCCCACGTGGCGCTCGCGTGGCGCAACCGCATGAAAATCCGTCGAAACCTCGCTTTTACCCTGAAAAGAGGTATACCTTTTCTAAAAAATGTGGTAGAAATTTGCGGTAATTTATCATAATGCCATCGTGCGTCCCGAAAAAAGACGCCGATTTTTTTTGGTTTCTCCGGAGTTCACTGTAATGAAATCCTGCAAATACCCAATTTCACATGCTCTGACATCTTTTAACGGAACCCTCACAGAGAAGACCGAACCCCGAAAACCCGGGAAGTCCGGCGCCAAAGTTCACCACCTGCCCGCTTCCATCTGGAAAAAGAAAGCGGTCGAAACAACCAATCCCCTGGATACGACCATCCGGCGCAGCTGCGATTTTTTCTTCCGGGAACAGGTCTCGGAAGGGTACTGGTGGGCGGAACTGGAATCAAACGTCACCATTACCGCCGAATACATCATGCTGTTCCATTTCCTCGGCATGGTGGACAAGGGCCGGGAAAAGAAGCTGGCGAACTACATCCTCAGCAAACAGACCGACGGCGGCTACTGGACCATTTACTACGGAGGTCCCGGCGATCTTTCCACAACGGTGGAGGCGTATTTCGCACTGAAGCTGGCGGGCTACTCGTCGGACCACCCGGCGCTGGAGAAGGCCCGCGCCTTCATTCTGGAGAACGGCGGCATCATCAAGACCCGCGTTTTCACCAAGATTTTTCTCGCGCTCTTCGGGGAATTCGCCTGGTTCGGCGTACCGTCCATGCCCATCGAGTTGTCGCTGGTGCCGGACTGGGCATTCCTGAACATGTATGAACTCTCCAGCTGGTCCCGCGCCACGATTCTCCCCCTCGCCATCGTCATGGCCACCCGTCCGGTGCGCAGGCTGCCGCCGCGGGCGCGAGTCCAGGAACTGTATGTTCGACCGCCGCGTCCCACGGACTACACCTTCACCAAGGAAGAGGGAATCCTCACCTGGAAGAACTTTTTCATCGGCGTGGATCACCTGCTGAAGATCTACGAACGAAGTCCCATCCGGCCCTTCATGAAAAGGGCCATGGCTTTCGCCGAAAAATGGGTGCTTGACCACCAGGAACCATCCGGTGACTGGGGCGGCATCCAGCCGGCCATGCTCAACTCCATCCTGGCTCTGCACTGTCTCGGCTACGCCAACGATCATCCCGTTATCCAGAAGGGGCTCGATGCCCTTGCCAACTTCTGCATCGAAAGCGAGGAGAGCATCGTCCTCCAGTCCTGTGTCTCTCCCGTATGGGACACCGCCTTGGCGCTCAAGGGGCTCATCGACGCCGGCGTGCCGAACGATCACCCTGCCTTGGTGAAGGCAACCCAGTGGCTCCTGGATCGGGAAGTGCGCAAAGCCGGCGACTGGAAGATCAAGTGTCCCGACCTGGAACCGGGAGGATGGGCATTCGAGTTCCTCAATGACTGGTATCCGGATGTTGATGATTCCGGGATCGTCATGATGGCGATTAAAGATGTGAAGACCAAAAACGGAAAGGCGAAGGACGACGCCATCAAGCGCGGCATCCGCTGGTGCCTGGGGATGCAGAGCAAGAACGGCGGATGGGGCGCGTTCGACAAGGACAACACCAAGCATATCCTCAACAAAATCCCCTTTGCCGACCTGGAGGCCCTCATCGATCCCCCGACCGCGGATCTTACCGGCAGGATGCTGGAACTGATGGGCACCTTCGATTACCCGAAGGAGCATCCCGCCGCGGTTCGAGCGCTCGAATTCATCAAGAAGAACCAGGACCCGGAAGGACCCTGGTGGGGCCGGTGGGGCGTTAATTACATCTACGGTACATGGTCCGTGCTGTCCGGGCTCCAGGCAATGGGCGAGGATCCGTCTCAGCCGTATATCCGAAAGGCGGTGAACTGGCTGAAGGCGAAGCAGAACGAGGACGGGGGATGGGGTGAAAGCTGCGAATCATACCATGATCCGTCGCTCGCCGGTATCGGGGACACCACCCCTTCCCAGACCGCCTGGGCGCTCCTCGCCCTCATGGCGGCGGGAGAGGAGAAATCCACCTCGGTAGCCGACGGCATCCAGTACCTGATCCGGACGCAGAAACCCGACGGGACATGGGATGAAGATCAGTTCACCGGCACCGGATTCCCCAAGTATTTCATGATTAAATACCACATCTACCGCAACTGCTTCCCTCTTATGGCCCTGGGGAAATACCGCTCCCTTCCGGGCGAAAACGACTGATACATTCGCCGCTCTTCTCCATCGAAACGCTCGCCCGCGGAAGAGCGGCATTCCATTGCCGCTTCTATGAAAAAAGTTTTTATTACCGGAGCAACCGGTTTTATCGGCGCAAGCCTTGCGCGGGAACTGCTCGAACAGGGATGCGAAGTCAAGGCGCTTGTCCGGCCCGGATCGATCAAAGCGAATCTTGCCGGGCTCCCCATTGAACTCCACGAAGGGGATCTCCTTGATCAGGACTCCCTTGAACAGGGCCTCGCGGGATGCGACACCCTGTTTCACGCCGCGGCGGATTACCGTCTCTGGACCCGCAACCCGAAGTCCATGTACGACGTTAATGTGGGCGGGACACGCTCCGTTCTCGAAGCGGCATTGAAGCGCAATCTTTCGCGTGTCGTCTATACCAGCAGTGTCGGCACCCTCGGCAACCCCGGTGATGGAACTCCGGGAACCGAAGATACCCCCGTTTCCTTCGACGAAATGGTCGGCCACTACAAAAAAAGCAAATTCCTCGCCGAACGGGAAGCGGAGACCTTTCTCGAACGGGGCCTTCCGCTGGTCATCGTGAACCCGTCCACGCCGGTGGGGCGGCTGGACATCAAACCGACTCCCACCGGCAGGATCATCGTCGATTTCCTCAACCGCAGGATGCCCGCCTATCTGGATACCGGCCTCAATCTCATCGACGTGGAAGATTGCGCGAAAGGGCACGTCCTGGCCGCCCGGCACGGACGGATCGGAGAGAAATACATCTTAGGCAACCAGAACCTGACCCTGCGGGACATATTCTCTCTTCTGGAGGAGATATCCGGACTCCCCGCCCCCAGGGTCAAGCTTCCCTATACCCCCATCCTCCTGGCGGCGTACGCCAATGAGGCGCTTTCGCGGGTGACGGGCAGGGAACCGCTCATCCCCCTGGCCGGGGTGCGCATGGCGGGAAAGCTCATGTATTTCGACTCCTCCAAGGCGATACGGGAGTTGGGGCTTCCCCAGCAACCCGTCAAGAATGCCCTTACGAAGGCGGTGGAATGGTTCCGCGCCGAAGGCTACGTACAGCGGGCAGACTGAAAAGGGCACCGGACCGGATGAAAGCAGCCCGGTTCCTCAAACACGTAATCCCAGGAGTCAGCCATGTATCAACTCCTCGAAAAAATCAACGGCCCCGAAGATCTGAAACGCCTGAAAGAAAATGAACTTCCCCTCCTCAGCGAGGAGATCCGGGGCTTTCTGCTGGAAACGGTTTCCAGGACCGGCGGCCACCTGGCCTCCAATCTCGGGTGCGTCGAGTTGACCCTGGCGCTCCACTACTGCTTCGAGTCTCCGTCAGACAGGATCATCTGGGATGTCGGCCATCAGGCCTATACCCACAAAATACTTACCGGTCGGAGGGAGGTCTTCCACACCCAGCGCCAGTACAAGGGGATTAGCGGCTTTCCGAAGCGCTGCGAATCCCCGCACGATGCGTTCGGCGCAGGCCATTCCTCCACCTCCATCTCCGCGGGCCTCGGCATGGCCGCGGCTGACAGCCTGACCGGCAAAGACGGCAAGGTAATCGCCGTCATCGGTGACGGGTCCCTCACCGGCGGCATGGCCTTCGAGGCGCTCAACCAGGCGGGCCACCTTCGAAAGAATCTCATCGTTGTCCTTAATGATAACGAAATGTCCATCTCAAAGAATGTGGGAGCCTTTTCCTCCTTTATCTCGCGCAAGCTGACCGGCAAGTATTATCGGGAACTGAAAAAGGAGATGCAGTCTCTCCTGAAAGGGATACCGGCCATAGGCGGGAACATCCTCCACTTTGCCCGCAAGGCGGAAAACTCCCTCAAGGGGTTCCTAACGCCGGGGACACTGTTCGAAGCGCTCGGCTTCGACTATGTGGGTCCCATCCAGGGGCACGATCTTTCCCAATTGATAGAGGTGTTCCGGAACTGCCGGACCGCGGAGGGTCCTGTACTCATCCATGTAATGACCACCAAGGGAAAAGGGTATCCGCCCGCGGAACAGACTCCGGACCTCTTCCACGGCGTCGGTCCCTTTGATATCGAGACCGGCGCGGTAAAGGCCGCCAAGGGCGGCGCAAGCTCGTATACCGCGATTTTCGGCCGCACCATGGTGAAACTGGGCGAGGAGGATGACAGGATCATCGCCGTTACCGCCGCAATGCCGGACGGAACCGGTCTGACTCCCTTCGCAAAGGCCTTTCCCGGCCGTTTCTTCGATGTGGGGATTGCAGAGCAGCATGCCCTCACCTTTTCAGCGGGACTGGCCGCCGAAGGGTTCCGTCCGGTGACGGCGATTTACTCCACCTTTGCCCAACGGGCCTACGACCAGATATTCCACGACATCTGCCTGCAGAAACTGCCGGTGACCATCGCGCTTGACCGGGGCGGGCTGGTTGGGGACGACGGTCCCACCCACCACGGCGTCTTCGATCTCTCCTTTCTGCGACACCTTCCCGAGATGACGGTGATGGCGCCCAAGGACGAAAACGAGCTTCAGCACATGCTGAAGACGGCTGTCTATTCCGGGCGTCCCATCGCCCTTCGCTACCCCCGGGGGGCCGGCTACGGCGTCCCCATGGACGATATGCCGATATCGTTGGAAATCGGTAGAGGCGAGGTGCTCATGGATGGAGACGACCTGGCCGTGATTGCCGTCGGAGCCACGGTCTACCCGGCAGTGGAAGCCTCCAGACTCCTTGCGGAAAAAGGTATCCGCGCCACGGTTATCAATGCCCGCTTCGTGAAACCCCTCGACAGGGAACTGATACTGAAGGCCGCGTCACGAACCGGGGTCCTGCTTACCGTGGAGGAAAACGCGCTGGCGGGCGGTTTCGGCAGCGCAATCCTCGAACTGCTCGAATCTGCCGGCATGTTCGATGTAAGGGTAAAAAGGATCGGCATCCCGGACCGCTTCATCGAGCATGGGAGCCAGTCCCAGCTGCGTGCGGACCTGGGACTTGACGCCGCGGGCATCGCCGCTTCAGCCGGAGAGTTACTGATACGCGGAAACACGAGCGCTCCCGCGTTGGCGCGCATCAAATAAGACACGATCCACTTTGTTTTTCCCGTGAAAGGAAGAGTTGTACCCATGCGTTTCCCTCTGAAGTTGAACCTGGACCTGACAAACTACATCATGCGGAACAAGTTCCACGGGGTTGATAGATTTCCCCTCGTTCTCATGCTGGAACCCACCCATCTCTGCAATCTCTCCTGCTCCGGCTGCGGACGCATCCGCGAATACGCCGCTACGCTCGCGCAAGAAATGTCGCTTGAGGATTGTCTCCACTCGGTAGATGAATGTCCGGCGCCCGTCGTTACTATCACCGGTGGCGAACCGCTCCTCTATACCCACGTTCACGCGCTGATCGATGGGGTGCTGGCCCGGAAAAAACACATCTACTTCTGTACCAACGGCATCCTGTTGAAGGATGCGCTGGGATGGATGCGGCCCCACCCGAATTTCACCCTGAACGTGCACATGGATGGGATGGAAGCGACCCATAACCGGATACTTGAGCATCCCGATGCCTTCGCCATAGCCATTGACGGGATCCGCGCCGCCAAAAAGGCCGGTTTCCGTATCTGGACCAATACCACCATCTTCAAGGAAACGGACCTGAAAGAGATCGACGAACTCTTTACCCTTCTCAACGATATCGGCGTGGACGGCTTCCTGGTGGCGCCGGGGTTCGGTTATGAGGCGGTGGGTGAGAAGCTCTTTCTTGAACGTCGCGAAATAGAGAGAAAGTTCCGCGAGGTCTTCGAGATGAGCAAACGGCACAGGATCCTCTCCACACCCATGTATCTCCGCTTTCTCATGGGGGAAAAGAAGCTGGACTGCACTCCGTGGGGGAACCCGACCCGCAACACACAGGGATGGAAAGCCCCCTGCTACCTGATTACCGACACCCATTATCCGAGCTACCGGGAAATGATGGAAAAGACCGACTGGGACAAATACGGCGTCGGAAAGGACGAGCGTTGCGCGCAGTGCATGATGCATTGCGGCTTCGAGCCGTCGGTGGTGAGGGAGTTGGGGAAAAACTGGCGGGATATGTGGGAGATGATTGTCTGGAATCTGAGGTGAACACCTGTTCTTCGGAATCAGCACAAAAAACCGGGCCTGAAAGCGCATCAGGCCCGGTTTTATCGTTTTCAACCGCAACGACGGTCTTTTCTACTTCGATCCGGTTGCATCGAATTTCTGCAGAGGACTCCCCTCCACCAGACGTGCGCGACCGGCGGATTGATCCCAGAGTGTCAGGTACCCCTTCCATCCCTTTTTGTTCAGGAGTTCCCTGATGTGCTCGATAACCGCCGGATCGGGTGAAGAGTGAAATGCGTTGTATCCCGAATATCCGCCGGGCGGTACAAGTCTATATGCTCCGAAACCGAAGCTCTCTGTCCGTTTCAGCAACTGGGGAATCCCGTCAGGCCAGTGATGCTCTTCCAGCCTGGTCCAGCCGCAGACAGGGCACATGACACGACGGGCGGTATTGTCGAGCCACCGCTCCGTGTCGATTCGTGCGTACTCAAATCCGCACTGACTGCATTTTTCATGCATCTCGGACAAATCTTGCATACAATGGAGCTCCTTTGGGTAACGGTATGTCACTGCCCGCGGAAAAGACCTCTCTTCCCGGTTTGCGGAAGCAAAGAAACGTGTATCACGTCGGAATACTATATAGACGATATTTTTCCTGATGCAATTCTTTTTGACCGAAGCAAGGCCCTTGTGCTAAAGGATGAGCAGCACTATCAGGAGAAACGACATGAAACTGGATGAATTCTGCATGAGACTCCATGCGTCGCTGTCAGCGGCACCGGCAGACGAAGACAAGCTGGAAACGGCTGCCACGCTCGTATCCCGAGCATTCTCGGTAAAACCGGACGAAGTGGCGGTCTTCCTGCTCGACCCGACCGGCGAATCCCTCCATTTCATCTGGCCTCGGCGCCTACGGGACGCTGGAACCGTACCGATTTCCGCGGCAAACCCGCTCGTTGCCAGGACGGCCCGCGAGAAAAAGGGTTTCCTGAACAACTCTTTTGCCGTCACACCCCACGCATCCTTCTTCGAATTGTTCCGCGGCACGGAACCCCATACCCTGCCCATCCAGAAGATCATGAGTGTGCCCCTGACACGGGAGGGGCAGGTCACGGGGGTACTTCAGGTCTGCAGAAAAGCGGAGGACGTCGCGTGCGCCGGGGCCGACTTTTCCAGGAACGAATTGCTTGCCTTGGAGAAAATCGCCGTCACCATTGGGGCTTTCCTGCATCCGGACTGAAAGGGAAAGAAAACTGGGCGCGCATCACCCCACCGTTTCCTCATCTTCAGGGAGAAGATCGGATGACTCAACGGTTCGCGGCCGGGTGTCGATGGCTTCAAGGGGTTCAATGTCCCTGCCGGTTGATGCTCCCAACTCCTTGAACCTGCGTGCGGAAACCAGAACCCTGCTTTCAAGGGAGCCGACTGCCCGGTTGTAAGATTCGACGGCCCGCTCAAGTCCCCTGCGAAGATCGGTAAAATGGGATGCCAGGATCGCAACCCGGTCATAGAGAGCCTTGCCCAGTTCGCTGATTGCCTGCGCGTTTTCGGCGACGCGCTCCTGGCGCCAGCCGTACGCAACGGAACGCAGAAGCGCGATGAGAGTGGTTGGGGTGGCGAGGATAACCTTCTGTTCCACGCCGAACTCGATAAGTGACGGGTCCTGCTCCAGTGCGGCGCTGAAGAATGTCTCTCCCGGGAGGAAGAGGACCACGAACTCCGGGGTGGGTTTGAACTGGTCCCAATAGGACTTGGCGGACAGCTTGCTCAGATGTGCGCGCACATGGCGGGCATGGTCCCTCAGCTTCTGGAGCTTGACCTGTTCATCTTCTGCCTCCAGTGCCTCCAGGTAGGCAGCCAGCGGCGCCTTCGAGTCAACGACCACGTTCTTGTCGTTGGGAAGACGGACAACCATATCGGGCCGGAGCCGCCCGTCCGGGCCTGTCGTTGACTCCTGTTCCACGAAATCGCAGTAGGCAATCATCCCCGCGATTTCAACCACCCGACGAAGCTGGATTTCGCCCCAACGGCCGCGCACCGATGGCGAGCGGAGGGCCTTTACCAGGTTCGCGGTTTCGCCCTGAAGTTGCGACTGGGAGGCGGCAAGGGATTTGATCTGTTCGGTAAGGGTCGCGTAGGCGGTGGTCCGGACCGTTTCCAGTTCCCGAATTTTGCCGTCTACCTTGTCAAGGGACTCCCGAAGCGGCTTAACAAGCTCATCGATGGCCTGCCTGCGCAGATCCAGGTCACCCCTGGCGCCTTCCTGGAATTTTTCGAAAAGGGTTCCGGCCAGTTCCAGGAAGGAACGATTGTTGCTTTGGAGCGCCTCGGCCGAAAGCGCCTTGAAGGCAAGGGATAGTCTTTCGTGGGCGCTATCCAGCAGTGCCAGCTTTTCGGCTGCGACCTTCCGTTCCTCCCGGATGAGGGTATCCAGTTCTGAAACCTTGACCTTCAGGGAGGAGTTTTCATCGCGCAGCGCGAAGACCTGTCCGTCCCGCTCGACAAGCGTGGTTTTCAGGTCTGCAATCTGCTCTTCTTTTGCAGCAAGGCGCTCGGCAAGCGCCGCGATCTCCCCTTCATGCTCTGACCTGGAACGCTCGATCGCCAGGTCGATCCGGGATCTGAGGACCAGCCAGACGCAAATACCGCCGACGGATGCCCCGATGATGAAAAAAAGATACTCCAATGATTACGCCCTGCCCTCGCCTTTCAGCGTGCCCGCGATGGCATCCGCGTCGAGGATGACCTCTTCCTGAACTCCACGGTCCATCTCCTTGAGGGCCGCCTTTCCCTTTGCCAGTTCGTCCTCGCCGATAATGAGAGTATATCGTGCACGGAACTTGTCCGCGCGGCGCATCTGGCTCTTCAGGCTTTTCCCTTCGTAGTCCAGTTCAACGGAGATCCCCATCCGTTGCAGGCGGCACATGAGAAGAAATGCCGCGTCACCGGCTGCCTCCCCGTGGAAGGCGATAAACAGGTCGGGTCGACTTTCCAACCCTTCGCCGTTAAGCAGAAGAACGACCCTCTCCACCCCGAGGGCGAAGCCGATACCGGGAAGCGCGGGACCGCCCAATTCCTCGATGAGCCGGTCATACCGGCCGCCGGCCGCCACCGCGCTCTGGGAGCCGAGCAGTCCGGTAACCAGTTCGAAAGTGGTACGGGTGTAGTAGTCGAGACCTCGCACCATGCGGGGATTGATATCGTATCCGGTTCCGGCCGCGTCCAGGTACCTCTTCGTGCGGGAGAAATGGTCTTCACACCCGGCGCAGAGGTGATCGAGAACGGACGGCGCGCCCACGGTCGCCTCCCGACAGCCGACCGCCTTGCAGTCCAGGGTGCGGAGCGGGTTTGTCTCATACCTCCGTTTGCAGTCGTCGCACAGGCTTTCCAGCCGTTCACTCAGAAACTCCCGGAGCATTTTCCGATACTCCGGACGGCACTCGTGGCACCCGAGAGAGTTAATCTGGAGTCTGGGCTCGGTCAGCCCCAGTTCGGCGAAAAAATGGCAGAGCATGGTCAGCACCTGCGCATCGATCTTGGGATCCGAGACACCGGCGACTTCGACGCCTATCTGGTGAAACTGGCGGTAGCGCCCCTTCTGCGGCCGCTCGTAGCGGAACATCTGTCCCATGTAGTAGAGCTTTGCAACCGAGTCCACCGCGTGCAGCTTGTGTTCGATAAAGGCGCGGATAACTCCTGCCGTCCCCTCGGGACGAAGAGTGATCGCATTCCCCCCCTTATCAGTGAAGGAATACATCTCCTTTTCCACGATGTCGGTGGCATCGCCGATGGAGCGGGCGAACAGTTCGGTCTTCTCCAGGACCGGAACCCGTACCTCGGAAAAACCGTAGGTCTCGAAGACCCGTCGTGCGGTCTTCTCCACGTGCTGCCATTTCCGGACCTCGCCGGGAAGTATATCGTTAAACCCCTTGATTCCTGTCAGTGCCACGTATGGTATCCCTTCTCTTTTTCACTACCGCGTCAGTCTTCCTGCAACGCCCTGAACACCCTGTTTCTGCCGCTGAACTTTCCCCGATACATCGCCTTGTCGGCCACTTCCAGCAACTCCAGTTTCGATCGGGTGTCGTCGGGAAAGCAGGCGTAGCCTATGCATGCCGTCAGGTGAATATCGTACCCGTCATCAGCGAGGAACACATTTCTTTCTATGGTGGTCCGGATACGCTCGGCTACGGTGGCGGCGCTCTCCGCGTCCGTCTCCACGAGGATAATCGTATATTCGTCTCCGCCGTATCGAATCACCAGATCCACGTCGCGCACCGATCTTTTCAATAGTGAACCGACTTCACCCAATACCCGGCTGCCGATGAGGTGACCGTGGGTATCATTGACCCCTTTGAAGAGATCCAGGTCTATGAAAAGGATCGCAACACAGGAACCATAGCGATCCGCGCGCTTCAGTTCCCGTTCCAGGGCGAGATCCAGGTAACGATAGTTGAACAGTCCGGTAAGTTCGTCGATATAGAGAAGATTCCGCGCGGACGCGAAACGGGACGCGTTTTCAAAGGCCAGAGAGGCCTGATCCTGAAGAAAATGAAGATTCCTGAGATTCAGTTCCTCCGGAAGAGCGCCGCCCTCCGGATTGAAGATCGCCACGATCCCCTGAATGAGCGTCTTTGATCGGATCGAAAACAGTAGCACCTCATCGAGTCCCGCCGGGATACCTTCTCCGGGAAGTGAATCAAGCACACACAGGCACTTCACATCCTTTCTCACAACGGTTTCCACGCCGAACCTGATGTTGCAGGCAAGGATCATTTCGCTGACCCGCGTACCCTCCTGGACGGTGAATCCACGGATATCCTGCAGGGAGAGACACCCGTCTTCATCGGTAAAGATCCCCAACGCCCTCTCCGCGCCGAGTTCCTTGGCGAAAGAGTCCACCACCAGCGTGCCGAGGCGCTCAATCTCCAGGCAGTTGGAAATGGTCTGACCGACCTGAAAAAGGTGCACCAGTCCCTTCAATTCGCTATTTTCGTTCAGAAGCCTGCGCTGCTCCATGCAGAGGGCAACGGTATGCCGCAGCTCATCGTGGTTGACCGGTTTCAGGAGATAATCGCGGGCGCCGTTTTTCAGGGCCTGGATAGCGGATTCCACGTTGGTGTTGCCGGTCACCATAATAACGTCAATATCCGGATCATGCCTTTTCACGCGGAATAGAAGGTCCATTCCGCTCTGACCGGGCATTATCAGGTCGGTAACAATAAGGTGACACTCCGTTCTGAGAAGAAACTCCATCGCTTCATCAACGGATGCGGCGGTATGCACCTCATACCCCTCTCCGCTCAGCAGATGGCAGTACATCTCCCGGAAAAACCGGTCGTCTTCAACGACGAGAATTCTTTCCATACCGCGTCTCCCAGAACATCCATTCACGCGCTGCTACCCGTTCGGGACATGGTAGATTCGAACCTCAAACTAGCAAAGAAAACCGAACATTGTCAATCAAAATGCCCGTTTTTCATGAATGGTGAGGCGCTCCATATTCCGTTGCCGTAGATAACGGTGATTGTGCCGTCCAGATCCGTTCGCAACACGCGAATTCCCTGCTTCCGCAGGCGGTTCAGCGTTTCACGGGACGGAAGATGAAAGCGGTTCTCATACCCCGCTCCGATAAGGGCGCAGGATGGGGAGGCTGCCTCAAGGAAATCTTCGGATGAAGAGGATCTGCTTCCGTGATGAGCCACTTTTAGCACCGTACAGTGCAGTGACGACGGAGCTCTAAGCAGGTCATCCTCTGCCTCGGGCCCTATATCTCCGGTAAAAAGCACGGCAAAATCATCAAGGCGGAGGCGAAACACCAGAGACGCCTCATTGAGATCCACGGCAGCACGCGGAAGGCGGCGCGGCGCAAGGGGCTCGATGAGCGCCGCACCGATCCGGACCGGACCGGTTGCGGCATCTATCCGTCGAACAGGAACGCCCTTCTCCGCCAGAATGCCCTTCAACGTCAGATAATCATCCCCTCCATCGTTGACGCCGCTTTCCCAGAATTCTCCGATGGAAAAATTCCGTGCTATGAAAAGCAGGCCCTTCAGATGGTCCGGATGGGTATGACTGAGAACCAGATAGTCCAGCCTGTGGATTCCCCTGCTCCATAGAGCCGGCGCCAGGAGCCTTTCTCCTGGATCCATTCCGCCATCCCGGTAACTCCCACCACCATCCACGAGCATCCTTTCTCCGTTGGGGAAGGTAACCAGGGTAGACTCTCCCTGACCGACACTGAAGAAGTCAAGACGCAGTTTCCCGGCATCCGGATCGGTGACGGCAAGCCTTGTTACGATAAACATCACGACCAGGGCACAGCAACCGCCCCGGCGCAGTCGGCCTTCAGGAAGGAAAGAAACCGCCGACAGTGCCAGAAAACAGAGAAGCAGGTCAAAACGCGTTGTCCTCCAGACAGGCAGGAGGGGAATCGTATCAAGATAGGTAAGGATGCCGGTCGAGACCTCCACCAGAAAGCCGGCCATCTCCAGCAGCAGGCCCGCAAAGGAAGGAAACAAATGGAGACAGGGAAGCGCGCAGAATCCCAGCACGACGGAACCGTACCCCATCAGGGGAACGATGAAAAAATTGGAAAGCAGCCCGGTAAGGGTGGTGCGATGAAAATACAGGGACACGGGGAGCAGCGTGGCTGCCGTTGCCGAGACCGATGCCATCAGGAAGAGCAGCAGCCAACGGAGCGCCTTACCTTGAAGCGCTTCGAAGGGGGCCATCATGAGTGGCGTAAGGGTAACAATTCCCCATATGGCGAAAAAAGAGAGTTGAAAAGAGATGTCGAAGAGGGAAACGGGAGAACAGGCCAGGATGACCAGCGCAGCCAGGGCCAGCGAGTTAAGGGGATCCGTCTCTCGATCGAGAAGAAGGGCGACAATGTACGTGATGATCATTACGACCGAACGAACAGTCGCCGGCGCGTTTCCGGAAAGGAAAAGGTAGAACAGGATGACCGGAATGGTGAATACGAGGATTACACGCCGAGGGTGGGCATACAGCAGGAGGAACGGGGAACGACGGGCGGCCAGGAATCCAAGATGAAAAATGAATAATGCAATCACCCCCACGTGAAAACCCGAGATGGAAAGAATGTGGTTGACGCCGGTTCTGGTGTACAAATCCCGGATCCCGTCCGGCACTCCGCCCGCTTCCCCCAGGAGGAGCGCCCGCAATACGGCTCCATCGTCGGGTGGAAGCCGTTCGCCGATACGATTTCCCAGGTCGGCCGCGACCCCGTCGATACAACGCTGCAAGGGATAGGCAACGCCTCCCCTGATAAGGATTATCTCGGACGCGACTGGGACAAAAGCGGTCGCATGGACATTCCGGAAGGCAAGGTAGCGCTCGTAATCAAACTCGCCCGGAACCCCGAAGTTCCTCGGTTTTCGAACTCGGGACACGAACCGAACCCGGTCACCTGTCAGAAAAGGCGACCTCCCCTCGCCGATGATGAGGAGAAGCCTTCCGCTCACCGAGGAGGACCATCCCCCTCGGAAGACTCTAACGGCATGCAGATAGAGCCGGCCCCCCTTTTCGCGCCAGTCAGGACGCATGTCAATAACTCCTTCGATGGCAAGGGGATCTTTTCCCGCAAATCGGACAATGGAATCGGATGGAAAGACAGGCTCAAGATACGTCGCCAGGGACAGGTTGCCCCAGGCGAAAAAGCAGAAGGCAAGCGCTGCCGGGAAAACGAGTCGATTCTTGACAAACACCAGGAGGAAGGATATAGCAAGGAGAATCGGAAGAGCAACATGTGGAAAGAATGTTCCCCACAGACAGGCCGAGGAAAGTCCGGCCATAGCTGAAAACAGGGGGATAACCAGAGGACGAGGCGTCATGGCGGTATCCTACCATCAGAAACGCCGGATTTCTAAGTTTTTTTTCATCTTAAAGGTCGAGGCACGGCATGACATCCCAGACGGACACACTGGCCATCTTGCACCGATGCGCGGATATCGAACTTGTTATGGCCGATATGTACGAATTTTTTACCGCGGCATACCGTTTCAACCAGGACATCTCGCGGCTTTTCCAGAAGACCGCGGCGGAAGAGAGAAATCACGAATATCAAATCAGGCTCGCCATGCGGACATGCACGCCATCGATCCTGGAAATGAAAATATCCGCTGATGAGGCGGAAAAACATCTGTCCTTTGCGCGTATGACCTTGCACAAGGTGCGTGAAACCGTTCCCGACATTGCGGATGCCCTGAAAATCTCCATACACTGTGAAACAATTTTCAGCCGGTTTCACCTTGATACCGCGGCGCGGTTTTCCGACGAATCATGCGCCAAACTATTCAAAGCCATGATGGCGGCGGACGAAGGACATAGCACGAAACTGGAAAAGGCGCTCGCGGAATTCCAGAAAGTGTAGGCCCCGATCCCTGACGATGCATCAACCGGCATTCCGGATGTTATTACTCATAAAACAAAGGCCGCTCCCGGTGGAGCGGCCTTTGTATCGTATCGCGTAAAAACGAAGCTCCCGAGTCAGGATTCCTCGTCATAGTCATCGTCATCTTCGTCGAAATCTCGACCGAAATCGGGGTACGCCTCGTCATCGTCCTCACCTTCCCCGACCTCATCATCAAGATACTGCTCCGGCGGGAAGTCTTCCTCCTGGTTAATGGCCTCGAACCTGGCAAGCATGCTTTCATCGGTGCAGAAGCGTCCGTCTTTCAAGCCGCATTTTTCTTTCGTGCACAGATCAAAAAGTTGAATCTCGCTGCACAGTCTCCGTGGTCTTTCCTCAGCCGACATAGTATACCCGCTTTCTCTTCACCCCGACGGAATTCGGCACACCCGGGGGTTGTCACCTTTCTTTAATGAACTCCAAAGCCTTTTCAACGTCCTCGCGGCACCCGATAAAAACGGGAGCACGCTGGTCAAGTCCTTCCGGACACATATCGAGTATCGGCATCCTGCCGTTGCTTGCCGCCCCGCCTGCCTGCTCCATCAGGTACGCCATGGGATTCAGTTCGAAGAGAAGCCGAAGCTTGCCGTCCGGCGCGCCATTAAGCGCAGGGTACATGAACAGCCCTTTCCCTTTCATGAGGATCTGGTTGATGTCCGGCACAAACCCCCCGGAGTAGCGGAGCTTCGCTCCTTTGGCCTCCAGGTAGCGGACAAACCTTTCCACTCCTTCGCTATACTTGTTCCGCAGGCCGCCCGGCGCATAGATGTTTCCGGCCGGTTGCATGGTGACATTTTCACGGGTGAGGGTATATTCCATGAGATGGTTCATGGTGAACTCATGCACACCCTTGCCGACGGAATAGACAAGGGAAACCCTCGGTCCATAGAGAATATACAGTGCGGCCACCTGATTGCGTCCCTTTTGGAGGAGCTCGGACCCGGAATAGATGGAAACGATTGTTCCGACCGCCAGGTTAACATCCACGAGGGACGAACCGTCGAGAGGGTCGTAAGCAACGGAGTAGAGTCCGTCCTCCGCCGGTTTCACCCTGAGGACCTCATCCATTTCCTCCGAAAGAATGGAACTGACTACACCGGAATGAACGAGACGTTTCCTGATGATCCTGTCTGAAAGCACGTCGAGCGCGAGTTGCTCCTCGCCGTAGAGATTCGATGTGCCCGCAACCCCCAGGTCACCGGTCCGAACGGCGTTTATCACATATTTGCCTGCTTCGGCAATTTCACAGATGAGGTGGATCAGATTGTCGCATATTTTCTGCTCCCGCAGATGGCGTCGCAGGTCGATCTGAAATTTCGATGTGCCGGGTTCATGTATCATTTCATCCTCCGGAAAGCGGGTCCGCCAGACCTCGAATTCGGCTTCAGAGTAATGCAATTGCCCTTTCAACGCAAGGGATTTATACCCGCCCGGGACTGACAGACGGGAGTCAGGGTCCTGATAGGCAAGCCACTGGAAAGGATTCGTGGAGGCATCAGACGATTACGACGTCATCGATTGACTCCGTTCCAGCCGCGACCATGAAACGAATCGTCTCAAAACCCTCCCTTGTCGTTTACGGGGTTTCCAGAACCATCTTCTTTCGCGTACGGAGTTTTTTGTTGTACACCGGGGCAAGTTCCTTGACGAGTTGCGACTCAAGCAGCAGCGCGGAAAGTTCTCCCGCGGTGACCCGAGCCTCGATGGAGGTCACGAGGCGGCAGAGGTCCATCTCCTTCGAACTTCCGTGGTCACCGGCAAAGTGGGAAATGACCCGCTCCCGGATGTTGACGCCTTTCCCGACATACAGGACCTCATTCTTCGCACCATAAAAAAGGTACACCCCCGGAGCATCGGGAAGGTCCCGTGCCATCTCGTCCGGAACACTCGCCGGAAGAGAGGGGATCTTCAGGAGCTTCGACACTGCGGCATCAAAACATGCAGCTCCCTTCTCCTCGCGGGCCAGGGAAAGAAATGCCTCTACTGCCTGGGCATCGTCCAAGGCGCGGTGCCGCTGCTCCACGGTGATGTCGTGTCGCTCGATGATGCTCTCCAGGCTGTGCTTGCGGTGTCTCGGGAAGAGTTTGCGGGAAAGACGGACCGTACAGAGCGTAGGGGCGGAAAAAGAAACTCCCAGGCGCTTGAACTCGTTCCGGACAAAGGCGTAATCAAAACGGGCGTTATGGGCCACGAACACCGCCCCTTCCAGGAGGTCGGCCAGTTCAGGGGCAATCTCCTGGAAACGTGGAGCGTCTTCCAGGTCGTGGTCTGAAATGCCGGTAAGTCTGGTGATAAAGGGGGGCAGGAAACGTCCGGGGCTGACGAGGGTGGAGAATTTTCCTTTTCCGTCGGTACGGACTACCGCTACCTCGATGATTCGATCAAGCAGAGGATTGCATCCGGTTGTTTCAACGTCGATAATGGCGAAAGGCTTGGTTTTCATGACCGGTAGTGGTGAATTGCCCCCGCCTCATCAGGTCTCCGATAGTGGCGAGAGAGAATAGAGCGGTAATTCCTGCCGCCTTACTCCAGACAGACCTGATTCCCCTTTTCGAGCAAATCTCGATGGGCATGAAAGAGGGGGGCATTTTGGGTTTACTGAAAAAAAGTGCGTCATGGAAAGAACAAAAGGGCTAACCGTGGTCGGCTAACCCTTTGTTTTTATTGGAGGCGGCGAGCGGATTTGAACCGCTGAATAAAGGTTTTGCAGACCTCTGCCTTACCACTTGGCTACGCCGCCGAAAAATATTTGGGTGAAAACCTCTGTATATACCAGGTTATCCATACCAGGGAGAGGAGAGTTTTTATACATTTTTTTCATTTCCCTGTCAACGAAGAAAATTGAGACTGCCGCCTGAAATGACAGGGACGAACAAAGCAAGCACAGTACTATTGCCGCCAGTCGAACGGCACACCGGCGGTGGCGGCCTGCGTATCCAGATTTGTCAACTGATCGTTCAACACCTTGATCCTGTCTTCATCACGTTGAATTTCGGCAAGTTTGTCCTGGTAGGCCACACGGTTTCGCGCGTAGGTGTAAATCACCAATTTGCGCCGAAGCTTTTCAAGGTCATCCTTTTTGGCGGGAAGGTTGTCCTGAAGGCTCTTCAACTCCCCGCGAATCGATGCATAGCTTGATTTCCACCACCTCTCATCATGCCCACCGTAGAGTTTCGGTCCCTCGGGACGCCCCGGAGTTGATGCCGTTGCTTCCGATTTTTTGTCAGTCTCCATGTTGTTACCGGATTTTTCCTGACTCGGCGCGCTTGCGGAAGCATCCCCTGATGGTGTGACTTTGACTTTCGAACGGTATTTTTTCGGCACAGCATCCAGATTGTCGGTAAAATTGACAACGCCTTGATTGTCTACCCATTTGTATGTATCTGCATTTGACAACTCGGCGCTACTGAAGATCAATACCAAAAGCACGAAAGAAACCCTCATGTCATATCCCTTCCGCAACAAATTTTGCATCGATTCTTGTATTCTGCCGCAACCGACAAGGATGGTCAACACGGTATGTTGGCATACGGGGACTGTCCGACCGAAATTGGGCGACAACAGTGAAAAAGACCACCACTCCAGACACACGGCCACCGCCTCACCGACGTTCAGATCCTTCGTCTCCCATACCGGGTGTCGAAGCATTTCCAGTGTTCAAACATTCCATTGACACCGCAACGACGGTGAGGCACACTACGAGATAATCTATTCATTTCACCTCAACAGGTGCAAAAACGGAGCGGAGGATCATACGTGAAGCCCTGGATCTGGATTGCGGTGGGAATAGCTATAACCGCCCTGGAACTGATTATCCCTTCTTTCACTATCATCTGGTTCGGACTTGCGGCAATCGTCGTGGGGTTGATCTCCCTCATTACGGGGGTTGAATCTCTTGCCGTGCAGCTTGCTCTCTGGGCCGTTCTGTCAGGCGCCTTTACCTATTTCTGGTTCAGATTCTTCCGCCAGCAGACAAAGACGTTATCTGGTCAGAGCAAGGATGCGGTAGTGGGCAAATCGGGGATTGTCGTCAGGGTGAACGATTCCACGTTCCCGGGAGGTGTCGTTCGATTTCCCATTGCGGTCCTGGGCTCGGACGAGTGGACCTTCATCTCCGAGGAGCCTCTCCAGGTGGGCGATCGGGGTGTAATCACGGATATCGCGGGAGACAAGCTGGTGCTGAAAAAGGGCTGAAGTATAGTTACGTGCTGATGTTACATTGAGGAGGACGTATGGCAAGCGTGGTAATCTTTATCATTCTGGCATTGGCGGTAGCCGCGACGATCATGATGGGGGTCAGGATAGTTCCCCAGGGATACGAGTACGTTGTCCAGCGACTCGGAAAGTATCATGTAACGCTGAAACCCGGCCTCAACTTTATTATCCCCTACATCGACACAGTCGCCTATCGCATCACCACCAAGGACATGCCCCTGGAAATAGGCTCACAGGAGGCGATTACAAAAGATAATGCCGTTATCGTCTGCAATGCCATTGCCTTCATCAAGGTTATCGACCCCGTCCTGGCAGTGTACGGGATATCCAATTTCGAGTACGCCATTCAAAACCTGATCATGACAACCCTGAGGGCGATTATCGGAGAAATGGAACTGGACGTGGCGCTCTCTTCACGGGACACTATCAAGGCCCGACTTCGAGAAATCATCTCCAGCGACGTAGTGGATTGGGGTATTTCGGTGAAATCGGTGGAAATCCAGGACATCAAGCCTTCGGCATCCATGCAGCACGCCATGGAGCAACAGGCCTCGGCAGAAAGAACAAAGCGGGCCGCCATCCTGGAAGCTGAAGGACGCAAGGCCGCCGTAATTTTGGATGCGGAGGGAAAACTCGAAGCCGCAAGGAGAGAAGCCGAGGCCCAGGTGACCCTTGCCGAAGCATCATCAAAGGCCATCGAAAACATTGCCCGTGCAGTTGGAGACAAGGAATTACCGGCAATGTTCCTTCTCGGGGATCGGTACGTGGGAGCAATGCAGAAGCTGGCGACTTCCCAGAATACCAAGACCTACGTCCTGCCTGCGGACCTGCTGGATGCGGTGAAGGGAATACTGCACAAATAGACGGGGCTGTATCCGCCAAATAATTGCATGGCAAAAAAGCCGGCGCACATGATTACGCCGGCTTTTTCTTTTTATCGGATATTTTTCCTTCTCTTCGTTTTTTCGAGAAGGAGGGAGCTGCCTTCCCCCCCTTCTCCCCGCGAACCGGACGCCGCAATCGCTCCACTTCGTCCGGTGTCAGAGGGCGATATTCCCCCGCCTTCAACCCTTCCAGACCGAGAAAACCATAGCGTACCCTCTTCAGTCGAACAACCGAAAGGCTCACTGCCTCGCACATGCGCCGCACCTGGCGATAGCGGCCCTCATGGATGATGATGGAAAGCCATGTGTTGTTATCACTCTCTCGAACAATTCGCACTTCCGCGGGTGCTGCTTTGCCGTCATCAAGCTCAACTCCGCCGGCGAGCCGCTGCATCTGCCCGGCCGCCACCTTTCCCTTCACCCTGACATGGTATTCTTTGTCCACTTCGTGACGTGGATGGGCGAGGGAGTTCGCCCATTCTCCGTCGTTTGTCAGCA
This sequence comes from uncultured Geobacter sp., assembly GCA_937886325.1. Taxonomy (GTDB): domain Bacteria; phylum Desulfobacterota; class Desulfuromonadia; order Geobacterales; family Geobacteraceae; genus RPRC01. The sequence goes on along the minus strand of CALABV010000210.1, from coordinate 39,821 downwards.
GCAGAAGCCCCTCGGTGTTGTAATCCAGCCGCCCCACGGGATAGACCCTCTCGCTGATACCCGAAAGAAGGTCGGTCACCAGGGGCCGTCCCTGGGGATCTTTCAATGTGGTCATATATCCCGCCGGCTTATAGAGAACAAGGTACTTTTTGGAAACGTTCAGGGTGAGCACCTTGCCGTCAACGGCAATCAAGTCCGTCTCGGGATCGGCCTTGGTCCCCTTCTCCAGCACCAAGACTCCGTTTACCGAAACCCTTCCCTCGTCAATTAATTCTTCTGCACCGCGACGGGAAGATATGCCGGCCTGCGAGAGTATTTTCTGCAAACGTTCTTTCATGTTTCCCCCTGAAACGGAAAAAGGGCCTCCTTTTGCGCCCCTTTCCCCGTTCCACACTGAATCCGGCAACCACCGGGTCTTCCGGCTACTCGGTGAATCTGGCCATCCGCCGAAACTTGTCGTACCGTTCCGCAAGAATCTTTTCCATGGGAAGCTCTTTCAGCTCTCGAAGGCTTCTCTCAATGGCCTCCTGCACGCTTTTCGCCGCGGCATCATGGTCCCGGTGCGCCCCTCCCAAAGGTTCGGGGACGATTTCGTCGATAACATCAAGCTCTTTCAGATCCTGGGCTGTCGGCTTGAGAGCCTCCGCGGCAATTTCTCCTTTGGTTCCGTCGGACCAGAGGATTGCTGCGCACCCTTCGGGTGAGATGACGGAATAGATAGAGTGCTCCAACATCAATATCCTGTCTCCGACCGCAATCGCCAACGCGCCTCCCGATCCACCTTCTCCGGTAACCACCACCACAATGGGAGTATGGAGTCGAGACATCTCCATGAGGTTTCTGGCGATAGCCTCCGCCTGCCCCCTCTCTTCCGCGCCGATACCGGGAAAAGCGCCGGGAGTGTCAACGAAGGTTATGATGGGCAGTTGGAACCGTTCTGCCATCTCCATGAGCCGCAATGCCTTGCGGTACCCCTCGGGATTCGGCATTCCGAAGTTTCGGTATACCTTTTCCTTGGTATCCCGTCCTTTTTGATGACCGATCACCATAACAGGTTCACCGTCAAGCCTCGCCAGGCCGGCAACGATTGCATGATCGTCTGCAAACTTGCGATCACCGTGCAGTTCGATGAAATCGGTGAAAATGAGCCGTATGTAGTCCATAGTAAACGGGCGGTTTATGTGTCGCGCAAGTTGAACCTTCTGCCAACGGGTAAGGTTGGAGAATACTTCTTCCCTCATCTTCTCCACCTTCTTTTCCAGGCGACTGATTTCCGTTTTCAGATTAACCGAAGCTGTCGAAAATTCTTGAAGCTCACGTAGTTTCTCCTCAAGTTCGACAATCGGCTTTTCAAAATCCAGATGCTGGTTCAGGGACATCCTGTCATTCTCCTTGGGGTTCCTGGGTTCTTCTTCACGTCACGAAGGCGGTGGCTATTCAAAGGTTGTCGCATTATACCCGAACAACTCCTCTACCTCCAGCGACAAATCATCACTGGGCCGGACCGAGCATGTTGCAGGGAGCCGGATAACCGTTCGACAGGTATCAGGGATTATCACCATGAGTCTGGCCGGACAATCCCCTCGGTGTCTTCCTAGTATCTCCTTCAGAGACGCCAGTTGTTCCGGGCGCACACCGCTTGCATGAAGGGTGAAACTAACCCCCCGGGAACGGGTCTCCTTCAATGCGCCGAGAAGTGTGATGTCCGTTGCCTTAATCTTGCAACTTTCCTCACCGATCTCCACGGTCCCCGTTACCAGAAGAGGCTCTTCGCTCTTCAGGTACTCGGAAACCTTACCGTACACATCCGGGAAGACCATCACCTCCACCGATCCAATTTGGTCTTCGATAAGGGCAAAGGCCATCCGATCGCCCTTTTTCGTAATTTTTTCGGTCAGGCTCGCGACAATTCCGCATACCTTGACTTCACTCTTGTCCTCTTTCTCCGAAAGAGATGCGGTATTTGCGGAGGCAAATCGCCTGACGTCATCCACATACCGATCAAGGGGATGACCGGTTATATAGAAGCCAAGAGCCTCCTTTTCAAAGGAAAGAAGATCTTTTTCCCGCCATTCGGGGATATCCGGCATGGCTCCGACGCCGTTTCCCGACGCCATTACCACTTCCGATTCATCGAACAGGGAAGCCTGGGCGCCGGACCTTTCCTTCTGGAGTTTCTGCCCGATATCCATCGCGCCTTCCAGGGCGGCCGCAAGCTGTGCCCTCCTGAAGCCGGTGGAGTCGAAAGCGCCGCACTTAATCAGCGACTCGACAACTCTCCGGTTCACGCGCCGCAGATCCACCCGGTTGCAGAAGTCAAAAAGGTCACGGAAGGGTTCCCCGCCTCTCGCCTCCAGAATTGCCTCAACCGCGGCCGTGCCCACGTTTTTCACCGCCCCGAGACCGAAGCGGATAGAATTTTCACGCACCGTGAAAGATAATTCGGAGGCATTGATATCGGGCGGGAGAACCTGGATCCCCATCCCGCGGCACTCGGCGATGTTTTTGATGACTTTGTCCGAGGAATCCATATCCTCGGTAAGGAGCGCAGCCATAAACTCGACAGGAAAGTGGGCCTTCAGGTAGGCAGTCTGGTAGGCGATGAGAGCATAGGCCGCGGAATGGGACTTATTGAAGCCGTATTCCGCAAACTTTGCCATGAGGTCGAAGATTGCCTCCGCCTTCTTCCCGTCGATGTTGTTCTCTTTCGCCCCGGCCAGGAAAATGTCTCGTTGTTTGGCCATTTCCGCGGGGTCTTTCTTTCCCATGGCGCGACGGAGCAGGTCCGCGCCGCCAAGGGAATACCCCGCAAGGGTACGGGCGATCTGCATAACCTGCTCCTGGTAGACGATGACGCCGTAGGTGTCCTTCAGGATCGGCTGCAGTTGGGGGAGATCATAGGTAACCGGCTTTCTGCCGTGCTTCCGGTCGATAAAGTCGTCCACCATTCCGGAGCCCAATGGACCGGGCCTGTAGAGGGCGCAGACCGCAATGATGTCTTCGAAGCAGGACGGTTTCAGCTTGACAAGCAGTTCCTTCATGCCGCTTGATTCAAGCTGGAACACGCCGGTGGTGTTGCCCGCCTGGAGGAGTTGATAGGCCGCTTCATCGTCGTCCCCCAAATCGGTTATAGTGAAGTCGATGGCCTTTCCGGCTCGGATCAGCTTCACGGCGTTGTCGATGACGGTCAGGTTCTTGAGTCCCAGGAAGTCGAACTTAACCAGACCGATCTTTTCCACGTACTTCATGGAGAACTGGGTGGTTATGGAGTTGCTCTTCTGATCCATATAAACGGGACAGAATTCCTCCAGCTCATCCGGTGCAACAACAACGCCTGCGGCGTGGGTAGATGCGTGGCGTGTCAGTCCTTCGAGGCAAAGGGCGGTATCGAGGAGCTCCTTGATGCGAGGGTCGGACGCTGCCATTTCAGTAAGCTTCGGCTCTTTCTTCAGAGCCTCGGCGAGCTGGATATTGAGGACATTGGGAACCAGCTTGGCAATCTTGTCCACCTCGCCGTAGGAATAGTTCAGCGCCCTCCCCACGTCCCGTATTGCACCCTTGGCGGCCATGGTACCGAAGGTGATGATCTGGCATACTTTGTCGCGACCGTATTTCTCGGTAACGTACTGGATAACCTCCTCCCGGCGGTTCTGACAGAAGTCCACGTCGATATCAGGCATGGAGATTCGTTCGGGATTGAGAAACCTCTCGAAAAGAAGATTATACGGAATCGGATCGAGGTCCGTGATACGCAGCGCATAGGCGACCAGGGAACCGGCGGCGGACCCCCTTCCCGGTCCGACCGGGATCCCCTGTTTCTTGGCCCAGTTGATGAAGTCCGCCACAATGAGGAAATACCCCGGAAACCCCATCTGAATGATGCATGCCAGTTCGATTTCCAGGCGCTGCCGGTACGCGTTCTCGTCTTCATCGGTAAATGAGGCGTTTTTCCTGCGAATTTGGTTCAGCCTGTCGTTGAGCCCTTCGTGAGCCTGCCGGGTGAGTTCGTCTTCCAGCGAGTTTCCCGCCGGCGGCTCGTACTTGGGGAAGTGGTAGGTCTTGAAGTCGAATTGCAGATCGCAACGTTCGGCGATTCGGAGGGTATTTGCAAGCGCCTCGGGAACATGGGAGAAGGCTTCCGTCATCTCGTCCGGAGACTTGAAGTAGAATTCGTCCGCGGAAAAGCTCATCCTGCCGGAATCGTCCATTGTTTTGCCGGTCTGAATGCAGAGAAGGACCTCATGGGGTTTCGCATCTTCACGATTCAGGTAGTGGCAGTCATTGGTCGCAACGAGCGGCAGGCCAAGATCCTCGGCTATCCGAAGAATCCCGCGATTCGCCCGCTCCTGCTCCGGCAAGGAGTTTTTCTGAAGTTCCAGATAGTAACGTCCGGGAAAGATCTCGGAAAACTCTTCAGCGGCAGATCGCGCTTCCGTCATCCTGTCGCTTTCGCAATACCACGCAACCTCCCCCTTCAAACAGGCGGAAAGTGCGATGAGACCTGATGAATAACGGCGAAGCACCTCCTTGTCGATACGCGGGCGGTAGTAGAAACCTTCCTTGTAACCTATGGAGACAAGTCGACTGAGATTACGGTACCCCTCGAGATTCTCACAAAGAAGTACCAGATGATACGCCGCATCTCCAATGCCCCGCGATTCCTTTACATGACGAGACTCCGGTGCAAGGTATACCTCACAGCCGACAAGTGGTTTTATCCCCGCGGATTGACACTTCAGGAAAAACTCTATTGCCCCGAACATGTTGCCGTGGTCCGTGAGGGCAACCGCGGGCATCTGGTATTCTTTCGCTTTTTTTACCAGATCACCGATACGGATGGCCCCGTCAAGAAGTGAGTACTGGGTATGTACATGGAGGTGGACAAAATTCGCGTGTTCCATAAGCTCCGCGGATACAACGACGGGAGCCACCAACAGGTAGCTCCCGGTTGAGAAAGGAATAATTCGCGAAAATTATGTCACGAATAAAGAGCCGGTGTCAAGGGAATGGGACACCGCACCAAATCATATCATATGGCCGAGATGACACGATTTCTGCCTCTCTGTTTCGCTTTGTAAAGGGCCTCGTCCGCTGCGGCAAGAACATCCCTGGCACTTTTACGGTCGTTACCGCTCTCTGCGACACCGATACTGACGGTAAAGGAAATATGGGAATCATCATTCTCTGCTGATCGAAGCCTTTTTCCCTCCTTTTTCCGCACAGGTCGTTCCTTTCCCCGCAACCGGAATCGATAGGACGCAATTGTAGAGCGGAGATCATCCAAAAGAGGAAGAACATCAACCAGACCCTTGCGTGGAAAAAGAATCGCGAATTCCTCACCACCGTACCGGTACGCCTTGCCCCCGGCGCCGACCTTACGCATCTTGTCCGCCGCCATCCGCAGCACTTGGTCACCCGCGTCGTGTCCATATGAATCATTCAAGCGTTTGAAATGATCCATGTCGAGCATGGCGATAGCATACCGCCGCCCGAGCCCCTGTAAATCTTCGGTCAGCACACGCCGTGACAGAAGCCCCGTTAATTCGTCACGATGAGCCATAGTATGGAAATCCTGAAGAATGCTTACAGCAAGAATCAGACCTGCCACAAACAGAAAAACCGATGAGGTAGTTGCGTTCGATTCTGGACGGGAAATCCAGACAACAGCAAGAAGGGCACCAAGGAAGCCGCTTTCGATAAAGGACTGTTTTCTGCAGGATCGTACTGCTACTGCGGTGACGCATACGCCCATAAGCAGAAGTGCGAAAGGAGGAACATCATGATGCCCAACTGCGGCATCCTTCAGAAACATATCAGTCTGCAGCGAGGCCGCCAAACTTGACTTGCCCAGTAAGAAAAGCGCTCCACCCTGTGCAACGAGAAAAACAAACCGCAACCGTCCTGCCAAGGTAAATATCCCTTTTTCCCTCATCATGCTGAATAGCGTGATATTCACCGGCACGAGATACCAGAGTGTACAATCAATCCTTTGAGCGGAAGTCGCCCCCCATCTACCTTGAAAGATGGAGATACAGTACCAATGGAAGAAGATAAGTATTATAAATATGAAGAATGCACGGCTTCGATTAAAATGCACGCTGAGGAGAATTCCCAGTAGAAGCATGAGATAGGTGGCATATGGCGCATAATCACGCCATGGTTGTGAAAGCAAGGTCAGGCACGGTTCATAAAGATACGTTACCACCAGAAGTGATAGGGGGAAGAGTATGAATTTAAACTTCCAACAAAAGGAGCCTCGCACCTGTACCGCCTCCTTGTCCAGCCACGATTATGCCGGGAGACTGATCCAACAGATGATTCGTCAGCGGTATATTAAAAAGGGTTTGACTCCTCAAGCCGCCATCTTGGAGGGTGAGTGTTCGTAGCCAGGTCAAAACACGAGGAAAAAATAGCTCTCTTTTTCCATTTCAAAACAGCGTTTTTCTATAATCCTAATGTTTTCTTGAGCTTGACAGAGCTGTTAAAGGACCTATAATGGAATCACATCAAGCCGTTCTTTGAAATTGCTCTGGGATGTATGTACGGCACGGTAAGAGACTGACATCCAATAAACAAACTTTCAAACCGGGTTCAGGGGCAGTGTGTACGCCTTACGAAAGGCAACCTTACGTCTCATTCCCGACTATGCTAGCTCAAAGGTCGGCACCTCAGACTACCCTACGGCATTCCGGAGCAAGTACCATTGGCGTTACAAAGCATCACCGCGAAAGCGTATTTCTCATCCGCAAGGCGCGTAGCACCGCTTGAAAAGGGAAAAAACCGACATAAAGGCAAGGACAGTCGGAAAGAGCGTGCTTGTCGAGATTGTTCCTTTTTTCACTGACGGATTAGAGGAAAGGATCGAATGTAACGCCATCTATTTACGCACAAAGAGCCTGGGAATAAATCTTCCGGGCTCTCTGTGCATCATGGGCTCTCATACAGACGAGTCCACCTCACCGGAATTCGGCAGGTAAACCAGCCCTTGTCGCAGCTTGGCTCAGCGCATCGAGTTTTCTCCCCACCTCAGTCTTATGCATTTGAAGTGATTTCAGAGAGCTCTGTGTATTGAGATAATCTGAGCGCGACATTCTGCTCGTATCGGCGAGGCGCCCATTCAACTCGGCGATCTGATCATCCGTTGACCTCAAATCTGCCTTCAAATAGGCGAACTCATTTCTCCACTCTTCACCACTCTTGCCCCCGTACCGGAGTTGCTTTTTTTCATTTCCCTCGCCAGGCTTCCCTGCATCAGACACAACGGGAGCAGAAGTTGAAGGTTTTGCCGCCCCCGACTCCGCAGCAGAGCTTGACTGTTCAGTTTCATATGAGGATACATCGCCACGTATGCGAACATTTTTTCTGTATTTTTTCGGAACGTGGGAAATATCCTCTGAAAAATTCACCGTTCCATTTGCGTCTTCCCAGATATACGTTTCAGCCATCGCCGTGCCGATAAACAGAAGCATTACAAAGCAGATCGACAAAATACCCTTCTTCACAGTTCTCTCCTTTCTCTAAATTCTCGAAATTCGGCTTTCACTCTATAAAAAACCGCCCCTGTCAAGTTCCATCCTTTTCTAGCCCCTAACCGGGTGGCCAAGAAAACTTTCTTCCAGCCAAAAGGTGAAAATGGAGATGAAACACAGACTGGCCCGCTCCAACATTGTTATTATTGACTATCCTGAAGCCTTCATCTGCAAAACCGTTCTTTCGTGCAATTTTAGCCGCAACATGAAAGGCGTGACCAACTACAAAAGAATCCTCCTCCCCCAAGTCCAGAGAATTAACGAGATGTCTCCGCGGAATAATCAGCACATGCAACGGAGCTACCGGAGAAATATCCTCTATTACAATAAGGTGCTCATCCTCGTAGACCTTGCGGGACGGTATCTCATCAGCAATTATCTGGCAGAAAAGGCATCTATCCAATTCCATCCCCCTTTTCAACCCAATGAAGTGATACAAAAGATTGTGAAAAATGGTTATACATTACCTATCATATTTTTCATACAACTAGCAGAAAATAATTTTGCCGTTTACATATATGTCTGCTGCAAATTCTTTTTTAAATGAATTAAAAACTCGCGGTTTCCTTTTGGACCAAGAAGCGGCGATTCTATAACCCCACACACAGTAAGACCAAGATCTTCAGCTAGTCTGCAAATTGAAGATACTACTTCGTGATGCTTTCGCTCATCACGTACAACCCCACCCTTTCCAACTTCCCCCCGTCCTACTTCGAATTGAGGCTTAATAAGTGCGACTATTTCTGCTCTCTCTTTTGTAAGACGGAGTGTTGCAGGCATTACTTTTTCAAGCGAAATAAATGATGCATCAATTACCGCAAGGTCCGGCATCTCAGGCAGGGAGTTCGCTTCCAAATAGCGTATATTTGTCCTTTCGAGACAGTATACGCGTTCATCTTGGCGAAGTTTCCATGCAAGTTGACCATAACCAACATCCACTGCAATCACTTTTCTAGCGCCGCGTTGCAAGAGACAGTCGGTAAACCCCCCTGTGGAAGCGCCCACATCAAGGGCACACAATCCCTCAACAGAGATTGAAAACTCATCTAAAGCTTTCTGGAGCTTTATCCCACCGCGGCTCACGAAGGGATTATTGCTGCTTTTTAGAAATATCTCCACATCCTTATTTACAAGCACTCCGGCTTTTATAGCAGGCTGTCCCTTTACAAAAACGTGGCCAGCCATTATTAGCGCCTTGGCCCTTTCCCTGGACTCAACGAGACCACGATCTACAAGTACTTTATCCAACCTGGCCTTTTCCTCAGTCACTATCCTCAACCTCTGCCGAGCGTATAATATCATTTAGGAAAACCATGACCCAAAACAAAAGGCGGGTTCATTATTTTTAGAATTGATCAACGCAAAAAGCTCTCTCAAGTTTACTCAATTATGAGTAAACTTGAGAGAGCCTTCTTTTCTAAACTCATTTTAATTGGTGCCGAAGACTGGAATCGAACCAGCACGAGGAATCCCTCACAAGAACCTGAATCTTGCGCGTCTACCAATTCCGCCACTTCGGCTTGGATCAATTTATATCAGCTATTATAGCCATTTGCAACATAATAATCTTCACATTATTAACAAAAACATCTATCAAACAACGCAAATTTATTCGACCATCTCAATCAATGAAAGAGGCGCAGCATCTCCCGGACGAACACCTAGTTTCACGATTCTTGTATAACCGCCTGGTCTTTCGGAATATCTTGGGGCAATGATTGTGAATAACTTTTTAACTGCCTTCTTATCACGTATAAATGAAGAAGCTTGCCGCATAGCGTGAAGATCTCCACGTTTTCCAAGAGTGATTATTTTCTCTGCAATTGGTCGCAATTCTTTTGCTTTAGCATCCGTTGTTACTATTTTTTCATTTGTTAAAAAAGATGTCACCATATTTCGGAACATTGCTATCCTGTGACTAGTCGTTCTTCCCAATCTTCTTCCAGCTTTATTGTGACGCATCGTACCATTTCCTTTCTAGCTAAAAAATCTCTTGACTAGTCTTCTTCCTGAGTTTCGCCGCGGATTCTACGCAATGTCTCAGGATCAGGAAACTCTTCCAAATTCATTCCTAGTGTTAGCCCCATATCTGCAAGAACATCCTTGATTTCGTTCAATGATTTACGTCCAAAATTTTGTGTCTTTAACATTTCGGCTTCAGTACGAGACACAAGCTCGCCTATCAACTTAATTCCAGCATTTTTCAGACAGTTTGCTGAACGAACAGACAGCTCAAGCTCATCAACAGAACGATAAAGATTTTCGTTAATCCTATCCTTATCTTCTTCAACCTCAAAGTCCTCAATCTCTTCCGCATCTTCATCAAAATTAATAAAGATGCTGAGTTGGTCTTTGAGGATTTTTGCTGCAAACGCTAACGCATCTTCAGGCTTTATACTTCCATCCGTCCATAATTCAAGTGTTAGCTTATCATAATCCGTCATTTGTCCAACTCGAGCATTCGAGACACTAAAATTCACTTTTTGAATTGGAGAAAAAATTGAATCAATTGGAATGGTACCTACAGGAGCTTTTTCATCTCTATTTCTGTCTGCAGGGATATATCCTTTTCCATGCTTAACAATCATTTCCATTTCAAGATTTGCATCGCTTGAACATGTTGCTATATGATGCTCAGGATTTAGTATCTCAACATTTGGGTCAGTGACAATACTGGCCGCTTTGACAATACCTTCTCCCTTATGAATAATTCTTATTGTCCTCGTCTCAGTTCCATGGATTTTTAAACGTACGCCTTTTAAATTCAGAACGATATCTGTAGCATCCTCAGTGACACCCGGAATAGCTGAGAACTCGTGTAATACGCCTTTAATTCTTACAGAGCAGATTGCTGCGCCTTGCAATGATGACAACAATACTCGCCTTAAAGAATTTCCTAATGTGGTCCCGAAGCCACGCTCAAAAGGCTCAGCATAGAACTTACCATATGTTTGGGTGAGTGTTTCTGCTTCAACCTGGACCTTTTTCGGTTTAATCAGGTCGCGCCAATTCTTGTGCATCTAATTTCCTCCCAGGACTCGTACAATCAAGCAATTACTTTGAATATAATTCAACAATAAGTTGTTCCTGGATTGGAGTCGTTATATCATCTCGTGTGACATTAGTCTTCACTTTTCCACAGAAACCATCCTTATCGAGTTCCAGCCACTGCGGGATACCACGCCTGACTACAGCTTCCAAAGATTCAAGAATAGAAGCGACAGTTCTGCTTTTCTCCCTTAAAGAGACGATATCACCAACTTTGACCTGAAACGATGGTATATCAACCCTTCTTCCGTTGACGGCTACATGTCCTTGGCGTACGATCATGCGTGCCTGAGTTCGAGACGTAGCAAACCCAAGCCTGTACACTATATTGTCCAATCTTTTTTCCAGCAAAAAAAGCAAATTCTCGCCGGTCACACCTTTCATTTTATCGGCCTTCTCGAAATATCCCCTAAATTGCTTCTCGAGAATACCATATATTCTACGTACTTTTTGCTTTTCTCTTAATTGTATTCCATAAGGGGAAACCTTCACTCGTGACTGTCCATGCTGACCAGGCGCATAGTTTCTCCTTTTTATTGCGCACTTGTCAGTAAAGCAACGTTCACCCTTAAGAAAAAGCTCTACATTTTCTCGTCTGCATAAGCGGCAGCTCGGGCCGATATATCTTGCCAATTAAATTTCCTCCTTTTATGAAAAGGTTAAACTCTTCTTCTCTTAGGCGGCCTACATCCATTATGTGGAATTGGCGTTACGTCTTTGATAAAATTAATTGAAAAACCTGCAGCCTGTAGAGCTCGAAGCGCAGATTCTCTTCCAGAGCCGGGCCCTTTCACATAAACTTCTATACTCTTGACACCATGTTCTTGTGCTTTTTTTGCAGCTTCTTCTGCAGCAATCTGCGCAGCAAAGGGTGTGCTTTTTCTCGACCCCTTAAAACCTTTACTTCCTGAACTTGACCACGCCAGAACGTTTCCATTAGCATCAGAAATCGTTATCATAGTATTATTGAACGTAGCCTGAATATGAGCAACGCCGTTCGGTATATGTTTCTTCTCTTTTTTCTTTCTTACAATTTTACGCGCAGGATTAGCCATTATCCCTCCGAAAATTTACTATTTCTTCTTCCCTGCAACAGTTCGGGCCGGACCTTTTCTTGTTCTCGCATTAGTCTTTGTTCTCTGCCCATTAACCGGCAGTCCCTTCCTATGGCGTAGCCCTCTATAGCATCCAAGATCCATGAGGCGCTTGATATTCATAGATATTTCGCGCCTCAAATCACCTTCGACCTTGACATTCTTATCTATATTATCTCTAATACTCGCGATCTCAGGCTCAGAAAGTTGATCTGTCTTTGTATTGCCATCTACACCAGACTCAACTAATATCTTTTTAGCTGTCGATCTTCCAATACCGTAAATATAGGTTAGAGCTATTTCTATTCTTTTATTTTTTGGTAGATCTATACCCGATATACGTGCCAATGCCCGCTCCTCCTCAAATGACTATTATCCTTGCCTCTGCGAATGCTTTGGGATATCGCAAATAATCCTAACCGTACGCTTCCTTCGAATTATTTTACACTTATCGCACATTTTTTTGACGGATGCCCTGACTTTCATTGAATGCCCTTTCGAATATCGTGCTTATTTTCTGCAAGATTGTTGTTGTTCGGCGTCTTTAAATTATCAGCTTTGTCAATATCTCTGGCCCATTTTCGCAAATTGCAACGGTGTGCTCAAAATGTGCAGAAAGTGCCCCATCACGCGTCACTGCTGTCCACCCATCTTCTAATATTTTTACATCGGAACCTTTTTGATTTATCATAGGCTCAATCGCCAGAACCATTCCAGGCTTCAACAATATTCCTCTTCCAGGAGCGCCAAAATTCGGAACCTGTGGGCTTTCATGAAGACTTCTTCCTATGCCATGTCCTACAAAATCCCTAACAACAGAGAAGCCACAATCCTCTACATATGACTGAACAGCAAATGATATATCTGATAACCTTTTTCCCGGAACAGCCTCTTTAATTGCCCTGTATAATGAGTCTTCCGTTACTTCCATAAGCTTTCTGGCACCATCTGATACGCTTCCGACCGGTAACGTTACCGCGGCATCGCCATAAAACCCTGAGTGAACAACTCCGAAATCCAAACTTATTATATCCCCCTCAAGAAGCACTCTTTCGCTTGGCATGCCGTGCACTACTTGATTATTTACGGAGCAACACAAAGAAAAAGGATAACCGCTGTACCCTTTAAATGCTGGAGTTGCCTTGCGGCTCCTCGCAAGCTTCTCCGCCATCAAGTCTAGCTCCTTTGTTGTTACACCAGGGATAACACATTCTGCCACCCTACTTAATATTTCCGCAACAATACGACACGGTTGCTTCATCTGCTCAATCTCACGCGGAGACTTCAATATAATCACAAAATTTGCCCTTGATACATCTCCCTAGTCATATCCGACAAAGGAGTAAAGATTAGCGACGGCCCTTAATACGTACACCCTTCATAAAACCTTCATAATTTCTTGTTATGAGATGGGACTCTATCTGGGCTACCGTATCCATCCCGACGCCGACCGCAATTAAAAGAGCCGTGCCGCCGAAATAAAAAGGCAATTGAAACTTACTTACCAACAAAGAAGGAAGAACACAGACAATCGATATATATATTGCGCCAGCAAAAGTGAGTTTTGTTAACACCTTATCAAGGTAATCAGATGTTTCTTTTCCCGGCCGAATGCCAGGTATATACCCACCATGCTTTTTAATATTTTCCGCAACATCTGACGGATTGAAAGTCACAGCCGTATAGAAATAACAGAAAAAAACGATAAAAGCAACGTAAAATAATTCATACAACCAATTCCCCGGTTGAAAACGTTGCGCTACCTGCTTTACTATTGGAATGTTTATAAAATTAGCTATTGTTGCCGGAAACATTATAATTGATGAAGCAAAAATTGGAGGGATTACACCCGCCATGTTTACTTTTAAAGGGAGATGAGAAGTCTGTGCTCCATATGTTTTCAAGCCCACAACTCTCTTGGCATAATGAATAGGTAAACGTCTCTGCCCTCTCTCTACGAAAACTATACCGGCAATTACTGCAAGCATTAACGTTATTACCATCAAAATGATAAAAAGCGATATCTCTCCTGTTTTCATAAGTCTGATACTATTTAAAATAGCCACAGGAATCCTCGCTACAATACCTGCAAATATAATGAGCGAAATCCCGTTACCTATGCCCTTTTCGGACATCTGCTCGCCCATCCACATAATAAATGCTGTGCCGGCTGTCAATGTTATAACCGTCATCAAACGAAAACCCCACCCGGGGTTCGGAACAACTAATTCACCAGCTTGACCAGTCATACTTTCTAGTCCAATACTTATTCCTAGTGCTTGGACTACGCTAAGCACAATTGTGCCATAACGTGTATACTGAGTTATTTTCTTTCTTCCTGCTTCACCTTCTTTTGATAATCTTTCAATTGAAGGTATTACCACCGTTAGAAGCTGAAAAATAATAGATGACGATATATAAGGCATGATCCCCAAGGCAAATACAGTTAGCTTCTCTAAAGCCCCCCCGGAAAACATGTCAAACATACCAAGCAAAGTACCGCGCGCTTGAGCGAAAAAATGAGAAAGCGCCTGGCTATCAATACCTGGAGTAGGAATATGACATCCGACACGATACACCGCAAGCATGCCGAGAGAATAAAGCACTCTCTTTTTTAGATCAGGAATCCTGAAAATATTCTGTAAGGCGGATATCAATTCGAGAGCTCCTGAACGCTACCTCCAGCTGCCAATATTTTTTCTTTTGCAGCAGTGCTGAATTTATGCGCTTGAATATTAATTGCTTTTGTTACCTCTCCGTCAGCTAATATTTTTATAGTACAGCTTTGATTTCCAACTAAACCAGCCTGCACTAAAGAATCAATAGTGATTTCAACTCCTGATTCAAAGCAGTCCAACTGAGAAAGCTTTACCAGCGCGAACTCTTTCCGTCGTAATGGTGTAAAACCACGCTTTGGAAGCCTACGCTGCATCGGCATTTGCCCGCCTTCAAAGCCGGCTTTTACACTCCCACCACTTCGAGCTTTCTGCCCCTTGTGGCCCTTTGTAGATGTCTTGCCGTGACCTGACCCTTGACCTCTGCCTATACGTTTTCTTTTTCTGGAGGCGCCTTCAGCAGGCTGAATTGTATTCAAAAACATCGGTGGTTTCCTTATAGTTGGTTTAATCTGATATTCTAACTAAATGTTCAACTTTCTTTACCATTCCCCTTGTTTCTGGTGAATCTAAAAGCTGCACTGTTTTATTTATTTTTGTCAGCCCCATCCCAACAAGAACATCCCTATGTTTTTTGGGTCTTCCTATGTGGCTCTTAATAAGTGTAATATTAATTTTCCTTACCATGAGTAATTATCTCCCTAAGTATGGTACTAATCGACAACCCCTCTTCGCAAAGACACCTCTTGTGGACTTTTCAGCTGCATTAAACCTGCAATTGTTGCTTTTACGACATTATGCGGGTTGTTGGATCCTAGGCACTTTGAGAGAATATTGTGAATTCCGGTTGCTTCAAGTACTGCACGAGCTGCACCTCCAGCAATTACCCCAGTTCCGGCTGATGCAGGCTTAATTAGCACTTTTCCTGCACCAAAACGTCCCAGCACCTCATAAGGGATAGTATTATTTTCGAGAGGTACAAAGATAAGATTCTTTTTTGCCTGTTCAACACCCTTCCTAATCGCCTCAGGGACTTCGTTGGCCTTTCCAAGGCCGTAGCCTACATATCCGTTTCCATCCCCTACGACAACTAAAGCAGAGAAACTGAACCTACGACCACCTTTAACCACTTTGGCTACGCGGCTTATATGCACAACCCTATCTGTTAAAGTAAGTTCGTTGGGATTAATTTTTAGCAAGTATCGCCTCCTGATTCTGTCTTCTCAAAATGAGAGCCCGTTTTCTCTTGCTGCGTCAGCCAATGCTTTTATACGGCCATGATAGAGAAAACCGTTTCTATCAAAGACAACAGTGGTTATCCCTTTTTCTAAGGCTTTTTTCGCTATTGTGACGCCAACTTTTACTGCAGCTGAAACATTGCCTGTATGCTCAAGACCTTCTTTTACCGAGTCTTGCAGTGTTGAGGCAGATAATATTGTCCTCCCTGCAAGATCGTCAATTAGCTGTGCATAAATATGATTTGAGCTTTTAAAAACATTCAAACGAGGCCTGCTTTCTACACCTCTTATTTTTTTCCTTACCCGTACTTTTCTTTTGAGCCTAGCCAGTTTCTTTTTACCTAGAGCACTCACTATTATCTCTCCTTATAGAAGGATACTACTTCTTTCCTGTCTTTCCTGCTTTTCTGAGTATTTTTTCATCTGAATACTTTATACCCTTCCCCTTGTAGGGCTCGGGGGCGCGGAATGATCTAATTTTAGCAGCTGCCTGTCCAACAAGCTCTTTATCCGCTCCCCTAACATACACTTTAGTCATCTTTTCTACTTCTACACTGACACCCGTCGGTAACACGTAGTTTACTGGATGAGAGTATCCTAAACTCATTACTAAAGAGTTTTCTTTGGCCTCGGCACGATAGCCTACGCCAGCAATATCCAGTATGGTCTCAAATCCCGTTGTAACTCCGATTACCATATTATTTATCAAAGTCCTCATCAATCCATGATAGGATTGAGACTTTTTATCTTGACTTGTTTTCGTAACTACAACATTTTTCTCAGTAATTTCTACAGAAACACCCTCCAGAAGCTGCCGTCTAAGTGCCCCTTTGGGGCCTGTTACTGCTATTTCGGTGTTCTCTATGGAAACTTTTACACCGCTAGGAATTTCAATAGGTAGTTTTCCAATCCTGGACATTATTAATGCTCCTCGATCATTATTACCATACAGTGCAGATTACTTCACCACCAATACCTGCTTCTCTAGCAACCTTATCGGTTACCACTCCTTTAGATGTAGAAAGTATTGCTACACCTAATCCATTCTTAACTTTCGGAATACTATTTTTATTTACATAAGCCCTACTTCCCGGCTTGCTTACTTTTCTTATTTCAGTAAAAACGCCTTCTTTTTCATCAATAAATTTAAGATATATTCTTAAAATACCCTGCTTTTCGTCGGCTATTACCTTGTAGTTCTTAATAAAACCTTCACTACGCAAAACACTTGCAATGCTTACTTTTAAGTTTGATGAAGGAATATCAATCTTTTGAATTTTTGCCGTATTCGCATTTCTGATTCTTGTTAGCATATCAGCTATGGGATCAGTCATTGACATGAAAAACTCCTCTATTCTTTCTCTAAAGCCTACCAACTAGATTTAATTACACCAGGAATCTTACCGTTGGAGGCCAATTTTCGGAGGCAGATCCTGCACATCTGAAATTTTCTGTAAAAAGCTCTCGGCCTACCACACAAGGGACATCTGTTATATTCGCGTACCTTGAATTTAGCTGCTCTTTGTGATTTTAAAATCATTGATGTCTTTGCCACTGATTTCCTCCAAACACATTAGTTCCTGAAAGGCATGCCTAAACCCTTCAACAGGGCTTTTCCTTCTTCATCAGTCTCAGCAGAAGTGACAATCGATATATTTAGACCCTTAACTTTTTCTACCTTGTCATAATTAATTTCTGGGAAAATCAAATGTTCTTTTATCCCAATTGAATAATTTCCTCTTCCGTCGAAACCTTTTCCAGAAACACCTTTAAAATCTCTTACTCTCGGAAGAGCTATATTCATAAGGCGATCGAGAAATTCAAACATTCTTTCCCTTCTCAATGTCACCATACAGCCAATTGGCATACCTTGACGAAGCTTAAAAGAAGCAATAGACTTCTTTGCTTTTGTTATTACAGATTTCTGTCCAGTAATAACTTCAAGTTCCTCAGCAGCAGAATCAAGAATCTTCACATTTTGAATCGCTTCACCAAGTCCCATGTTTACCACAATCTTCTCAATGCGAGGGACTTGCATGATATTTTTATAGCCAAACTCTCTAATCAGATTAGGAACAATCTCTTTTTTATACTGCTCCTTAAGCCTCGACATATACTCCTCCGAACTATTTGTCAAATGCTTCACCGCACTTTGAACAGACACGTACTTTTTCACCATTCTCCAGAATGTTTTTCTTTATTCTCACAGGCTTTGTGCACTTAGAACAGTACATCATTACATTAGAAATATGTAGAGGAGACTCTTTTTCCTCAATTCCCCCTGGCTGATTCCCTCTAGCCCGAGTGTGTTTCTTTATGATATTGAGGCCTTCTATAACAACTCTATCTTTTTTTGTAAAAATACGAAGGACTTTACCGGTTTTTTTACTGTCCTTGCCGGTTATCACCATGACGGTGTCACCCTTCTTGATTTTGAGTTTAGTGTCTACCATCTTTTGTATCTCCCAAAGAAAATTAAAGAACTTCTGGCGCCAGAGATATAATCTTCATGAATTTTTTTGCTCTCAACTCTCTCGCTACCGGTCCAAATATTCGAGTTCCGACAGGTTCCTTCTGATTGTTTATAACAACTCCCGAGTTGTCGTCAAAACGAATATAGGAGCCATCTGGTCGCCCAATTTCCTTGGCCGTTCTCACAATAACTACTTTTACAACGTCACCCTTTTTAACCTTTGAATTAGGAATAGCCTCTTTAACTGAAGCAACAATAATATCACCAATACTTGCATATTTGCGCTTCGAGCCACCTAAAACCTTGATGCAATAAAGTTTCTTTGCTCCGGAATTATCAGCGACATCAAGTAATGATTGCATCTGTATCATCGTAATACTCCTACCTTATGTAGTCCTGTCAAGTATCTGCTTTACTGCCCAATGCTTTTCCTTGCTTTGCGGTCGAGTTTCAACTATCTGAACTCTGTCACCTATTTTACAGGCATTCAATTCATCATGCGCCTTATACTTAACACTTCTTTTTATGAATTTATTATATTCAGAATGTTTTACGAGGTGCGATACTTTTACAACAACTGTCTTTTGCATCCTGTCGCTTACAACTATTCCAATTTGCGTTTTCCTGATGCCGCGCTCACTCATAATTTCCTCGCATTATCCTCTTTTTTCCCTAGCTACAGTTTTTGTCCTAGCAATATCTTTTCGCAAGGCAGACAGCTTTGCTGTATTCTCCAAGCGTCCAGTGTGAAGTTGAAATTTTATATTAAACAGCTCTTTTACAAATTCTTTTTCTTTGGAATCAAGCTCTTCGATTGTCATATCACGCAATTCTTTAGTCTTCATTTCCTTCCTTCCTCGAAACGAATTTTGTAGAAATTGGAAGCTTAAAAGCCGCGAGACGAAATGCTTCACGAGCTATCTCTTCGCTTACACCTTCCATCTCATATAGAATTCGTCCAGGCTTTATGACGCAAACCCATGAATCGGGAGAGCCTTTTCCTTTACCCATTCGAGTTTCTGCGGGTTTTGCAGTGAGTGGCTTGTCTGGAAAAATGCGTATCCATGTTTTACCACCCCTTTTGATGTAACGGGTCAAAGCGATACGAGCAGCTTCTATCTGTTTTGAGTCAAGCCAACCGCACTCCGTAGCCTGTAGACCATATTCCCCGAAGGCTAATTCTACCCCACGTTGTGGAGAGCCTTTCATTTTTCCCTTCATCTGCTTTCTATGTTTAACTCTCTTGGGCATCAACATTTCAAGGCTCCTCTGCTAATTTTTCCCTGGCAGTACTTCGCCCTTGAAGATTAGGACTTTTACGCCAATTATTCCGTATGTTGTTTTAGCCTCAGCAAAACCGTAATCTATATCTGCTCGAAGGGTATGGAGGGGAACTCGACCTTCACGATACCATTCTGTTCTTGACATCTCAGCGCCACCCAATCTTCCAGAACAAGTGATCCGTATTCCTTTTGCACCGAACTTCAGTGCGGTTGTAACGCTTTTTTTCATTGCACGACGAAATGCTATTCTTCGTTCAAGTTGCAATGCAACGTTTTCCGCTACCAGTTGAGCATCAAGTTCCGGTTTTCTAATTTCTTGAATGTTAAGAAATACTTCTTTATCAGTTAGTTTAGCAAGGTCCTTTTTGAGAGTTTCAACTTCGGAACCTTTTTTACCAATTATTAGACCTGGGCGTGCAGTATAAATATTGATTTTTGCCTTATTAGCTGCTCGCTCAATCTCAATTTTTGAAACACCGGAATTGTATAAGCGCTTTTTGAGAAAGTCTCGCAGCTTCAGATCTTCATGAAGTAGCGTTGCAAAGTCGGCCTCGGCATACCACTTTGATTCCCATGTCTTTATTACACCAAGCCTAAAACCTATTGGATTAACTTTCTGGCCCAAACCTCACCTCCAACTTGATTCTTATTTCTTTTCAGCCAACACAACGTGTATATGACTTGTCGGCTTTCTAATTCTGCTGGCCCGACCCATGGCTCTCGGCAAAAATCTTTTCAGCACTGTTCCAGCATTAACATAAACGGTTTTAACAAAAAGTTTATCAACATCCGATACGCCTTTTTGTTCTGCGTTTGCTACAGCAGATCTAAGCAAATTTGAAATCAGTTTAGCTGATGGTTGAGGGGAAAACTTCAAAATATTCAACGCATATTGAATTTCTTTTCCGCGAATCATATCTACAACAAGGCGTGTTTTTCTCGGTGACAACCGGGCAAAGCTTAGCTTGGCACTTGCTTCCATGTATCGCTCCTTGATCTCTTACTTCTTCTTCAGCTTACTTTTTTTATCAGCTGCATGCCCGTAGAAAGTTCTTGTAGGAGCAAACTCTCCAAGCTTATGTCCTACCATGTTTTCAGTCACGAAAACTGGAATAAATTTCCTGCCGTTATGGACAGCAAATGTACAGCCAATAAATTCAGGTATTATCGTTGATCGTCTTGACCATGTTTTAATGATTTTTTTTGAGTTGGGACCTTCTTGCTGTGCTTTTGTTGCAAGGTGTCCGTCAACAAAAGGTCCTTTTTTGACTGATCTGGCCATATAATAATCCCTTTATTACGCTTTATTGTTTGCGTTTTTTGACAATGAACCGAGATGATGTTTTATTTGTCCTGGTTTTATATCCTTTTGTTGGAATACCCCATGGTGTTACAGGATGCCTTCCTCCGGATGTCCTTCCTTCACCGCCACCATGCGGGTGGTCAACAGGGTTCATTGCAACACCTCTGACTTTCGGCTTTTTCCCGAGCCAGCGTGAACGTCCTGCTTTTCCAAGTGACACGTTCTCATGATCAAGGTTGCCTACTTGACCTATTGTTGCATAACAATCTTGAAGTATCATTCGAACTTCACCAGAAGGAAGTTTAACTTGAGAATACTTACCTTCCTTTGACATCAACTGAGCATATGTACCGGCACTTCGAGCAAGCTGCCCGCCTTTTCCAATCTTTAATTCGATATTATGAATTATCGTGCCTAATGGAATAGCCTTCAGTGGCAGAGCATTTCCAGGCCTGATATCAGCCTTTTCACTGGCAAGTATCGTGTTTCCTACTTGGACGCCATCAGGTGCCAATATATATCGCTTCTCGCCGTCAGCATATATCAGTAAGGCAATTCTCGCACTTCTGTTCGGATCATATTCAATAGACGCAATTCGCGCTTCAATATCCCGCTTGTTTCGTAAAAAATCTATAAGTCTATATTTCTTCTTGTGACCACCGCCCATGTGACGAGAGGTAATTCGTCCGGAACTATTACGGCCACCGGTTCTCTTTAGACATACAAGAAGAGATTTCTCTGGTTTTGACGACGTAATTTCTTCAAAGGAGGAGCAACTTTGCTGTCTTCTCCCTGCAGATGTCGGTTTATAACTTTTAATTGCCATTTATCTCAACCCCATCTAGTAAATTTACACTTCAAAGAAATCTACGCTACTATCCGGCTTAAGTGTCACATATGCCTTTTTCCAGTTAGAGCGCTTTCCAAAATGTCTTCCAAACCTCTTCATTTTGCCAGGAACATTTATCGTATTCACATCTATTACTTCAACTTTGAAAAGCTTTTCTACAGCTTCCTTAATTTCAAGCTTGTTTGCGTCTTTATGTACTTGGAATGCAACTATATTTCTTTCATCTTTTTCAACAGTAGTCTTTTCCGTAATCAGCGGCTTCTGTACCACATCAAAGATATTCATGGTTGCAATACTCCTTCGATTTGTTTTACAGCAGCCTCGCTGAAAACTACATTTCTAAAATTAACCATATCATACACACTTAAACTACCGCTCATGACAACCTTTACGTTTTTTACATTTCGAGCTGATAACTGTAATTCTTTGTTTGCACTATCGCATACAAAAAGCGTTTTTGTAAATTCAAATGTATTTAAAAAATTGGCGATCTGCTTTGTAGAAATACTTTCTAACTCAAGTTTGTTCACAACAGTAAGTCGGTCTTCTTTTTTAAGAGATGTAAGGACCGACCTCATTGCAGATTTATGCGCTTTTTTATTCATTGAAAGATTATAAATCTTTGGCTGAGGGCCGAAGGCCACTCCACCACCAGGGTACTGAGGCGCCCTGCTGCAGCCTTGACGTGCTTGGCCTGTCCCTTTCTGCTTAAAGGGCTTTTTCCCGCCGCCAGATACATCTGATCGACTTTTAACCGCGACGGTACCCGCTCGTTTGTTTGTTAACTGAATCCGGACAGCTTCATGTATTAGATGCTCTTTAATTTCAGCATCAAAAACATCACTCGACAAATCAATAGTGCCTATTTTGTTTTTCTTAAAATCAAATACATCTATCGTGACCATGACTTTCTCCGGTAACACTAGTATCGCTAGCTTTTAACACTATCTTTTAATAGTACCAGTCCATTACTTGAACCTGGCACAGCGCCCTTCACCAGTATAATATTGTCAACCTCATCAACACGGATTACTTGAAGACGTTGAACTGTTACTCTGGTATTTCCTAGCTGACCGGGCATTTTCTTGTTTTTCAATACACGCGAAGGCGTTGCTGAGCAGCCGATAGAACCTGGAGCCCTGTGAAACCTCGAGCCGTGCGAGGAACGTCCACCCTGAAAATTCCAGCGCTTGATTACCCCTTGATAGCCCTTTCCTATACTGACACCCGTTACATCGATAAATTCGCCAGCAGCAAATATTCCAACCGAAAGAAGATCTCCTACTTGGTACTCACTACAGTTATCAATGCGGAATTCGCGAACATGTTTCATTACGCCTTTGCCTGCCTGTTTACAATGCCCAATACTGGATCTTGTCTCTCGTGCAGGATCTGATTCTTCAAAGCCAATTTGAATTGCGTCGTAGCCATCTTTCTCAAGATTCTTTTTGCTAAGGACGACGCATGGTCCAGCTTTAACGACGGTAACCGGAATCTTACGGCCATCTTCGCTAAAAATCTGGGTCATTCCAAGTTTTTTTCCGAGTAAGCCCTTCTTCATGACTAATGTTCCTGTTCGTTTTTGGTCTGATTTTCGGGGTACTTTTTTAGAGCTTAATCTCCACATCTACGCCAGCAGAAAGATCTAGCTTCATTAATGCATCCACCGTTTGCTGTGTCGGATCCAAAATGTCAATTAGCCGCTTATGTGATCTAATTTCATACTGATCACGGGACTTCTTATCCACATGAGGCCCACGCAGAACGCAATACTTATTGATAACAGTTGGCAGAGGTATTGGGCCTGCTACACGAGCACCCGTTCTTTTGGCAGTATCAACAATCTCTCCGACAGACACATCAAGAAGCTTATGATCGTATGCTTTTAATCGAATCCTAATCTTTTGACTTGGCATTTCATCCTCGTGCTGTTTTAGTTATTCTATAATTGAACTCACGACCCCGGCGCCGACAGTACGGCCACCCTCACGAATCGCAAATCGAAGTCCTTCGTCCATGGCTATCGGTGTTATCAGGTTCACCGTTACCGCCACGTTGTCTCCGGGCATTACCATCTCCGTGCCGGCAGGCAGATCCACCACTCCGGTCACGTCCGTGGTCCTGAAGTAAAACTGCGGACGGTAGCCGTTGAAGAACGGGGTGTGACGTCCACCTTCTTCCTTCGTCAATACGTACGCTTCCGCCTTGAATTTGGTATGCGGCGTTATGGAACCCGGCTTGGCCAGTACCTGCCCGCGCTCGATCTCTTCGCGCTTTACCCCGCGCAGCAACGCCCCTATGTTGTCGCCCGCACGTCCTTCGTCCAGCAGTTTCCGGAACATCTCCACTCCGGTTACCGTGGTCTTCTGGGTCGGACGGATTCCTACTATTTCAACTTCCTCGCCTACCTTGATGATGCCTCGCTCAACTCGGCCCGTCGCAACCGTACCACGTCCGGAAATGGAAAATACGTCTTCTACAGGCATGATGAACGGTTTGTCTATTGCCCGCTCCGGTTCGGGGATGTAGCTGTCTACTGCTTCCATGAGCTTCAGTATGGACTGCTCTCCCAGTTCGCCCGGATCTCCCTCCAGACCTTTCAACGCCGAGCCCTTTACGATGGGGATGTCATCACCGGGGAAGTCATAGGCGGACAGCAGTTCCCGTATCTCCAGCTCTACAAGCTCTATCAGCTCCTCATCGTCCACCATATCCGCTTTATTGAGAAACACCACTATGTAGGGAACGCCTACCTGACGCGCGAGAAGGATATGCTCACGGGTCTGGGGCATCGGGCCGTCCGCGGCGGAAACTACCAGTATCGCACCGTCCATCTGTGCCGCACCGGTTATCATGTTCTTTACGTAGTCGGCATGACCCGGACAATCCACATGCGCATAGTGCCTATGTTCCGTCTCATATTCCACGTGCGCCGTCGCGATGGTTATCCCGCGCTCCCGCTCTTCCGGCGCATTGTCTATCTGGTCAAATGATTTGAACTCCGCCTGCCCCTTCGCTGCCAACACCTTTGTTATTGCTGCCGTCAGCGTGGTCTTGCCGTGGTCTACGTGACCTATCGTCCCTATGTTTACGTGCGGCTTCGTCCTCTCAAATTTCGCCTTCGCCATCTCAGAATCCCTCCTCGTGTAGGAATCTCTATCCTTTTACTTTCGCTACTATTTCTTCAGCAACAGATTTAGGAACCTGCTCATAATGATCAAAAGTCATTGTATAGGTAGCACGTCCCTGCGTCGCGGATCTAAGATCTGTTGCATAACCAAACATGGACGCAAGAGGTACCATCGAAGTTACAACTTGGGCTCCCGCTCGGGACTCCATGCCCATAATGCGCCCTCTTCTTGAGTTGAGGTTGCCAATAACATCGCCCATATGCTCTTCCGGAACAACAACCTCGACGGACATTATCGGTTCTAGCAGAACCGGATTCGCTTTTGCGCACCCGTCCTTGAACCCCATGGACCCTGCAATTTTAAAGGCCATTTCCGACGAATCGACGTCATGATAGGAACCATCTATCAGGGAAACCTTCACATCGACAACGGGAAATCCTGCAAGTGTTCCTGTTTCCATTGCCTCCTGAATCCCTTTATCTACTGCGGGTATATACTCACGCGGCACGACACCGCCTTTTATAGCATCAACAAACTCGTATCCTGCTCCTGCTTCCTGAGGCTCTATTTCAAGCCAAACATGGCCATACTGTCCTCTGCCTCCTGATTGCCGAACAAATTTGCCCTCAACCTTAACTTTCTTGCCTATCGTCTCACGGTAAGCGACTTGCGGTTTTCCAACATTTGCCTCAACTTTAAATTCTCGCATGAGGCGGTCAACTATTATTTCCAAGTGCAATTCGCCCATGCCGGATAAAATTGTCTGTCCGGTTTCCTCATCCGTTCGCACCCTGAATGATGGATCTTCACTGGCAAGCTTTTGTAAGCTGAGACCAAGCTTTTCCTGATCGGCCTTCGTTTTTGGCTCTATCGCAATCTCAATAACCGGTTCCGGGAACTCTATAGACTCCAGAATTACTGAATTATCATCATCGCAAAGCGTGTCGCCGGTAGTTGTATTCTTAAGACCAACAGCCGCAGCAATATCTCCAGCACGCACTTCCTTGATCTCTTCTCTTTTATTCGCGTGCATCTGCAGGATTCGCCCGATCCGCTCTTTTTTTCCTTTTGTCGAATTATAGACATAGGATCCTGACTGAATAACTCCAGAATACACCCTAAAAAAACAAAGTTGACCAACATACGGATCCGTCATTATTTTGAAGGCGAGAGCCGCAAATGGTTCTTCATCCGAAGATTTTCTTTCAACTTCTGCGTCAGAACCTTCCACCACCCCCTTGATAGGGGGAATATCCGTCGGTGCAGGCATATAATCTACAACTGCATCGAGGAGATTTTGTACTCCTTTATTCTTAAAAGAGGAGCCACAGATAACTGGACATATCTTTATGTCGATTGTAGCTTTTCGAATAGCTGCCTTAAGTTCATCTTTCGCTATACTTTCACCAGCCAGATATTTTTCCATCAAATCGTCATCATGGCTGGCCAACTCTTCAATCATTTTTTCCTGATACTCTTGCGCCAGATCCAGCTCTGACGCAGGGATATCCTCTATTCTGTATTTTGCTCCAAGCGATTCCTCATCCCAGATTATCGCTTTCATTTCTACCAAATCTATAACACCTGAATATTTATCTTCCTTACCTACCGGAAGCTGGATCGGAACGGGATTCGCCTTCAGTCTTTCACGTATCATCGAAACGCCACGAAAAAAATCAGCGCCAACTCGGTCCATCTTGTTAATAAAGGCCAGCCGAGGAACTCTGTACTTATCTGCTTGACGCCACACTGTTTCCGACTGCGGCTCAACGCCCCCAACAGAACAAAATACGGCTACAGCCCCATCCAGAACACGTAACGAACGCTCTACCTCAATTGTAAAATCGACATGACCAGGTGTGTCTATGATATTTATTCGATGGTCCTTCCAAGAGCACGTCGTCGCGGCTGAAGTAATCGTAATCCCACGCTCCTGCTCCTGCTCCATCCAGTCCATGGTAGCCGTGCCCTCATGAACCTCACCAATCTTATGAGATACACCCGTATAATAAAGTATACGCTCAGTCGTAGTAGTCTTACCGGCGTCAATATGCGCCATAATGCCAATATTTCTAGTTTTTTCCAAAGGTACTAATCGCGGCACAAAAAACTCCTCACACCTATATCTGTCATCAATTTACCAGCGGTAATGCGCAAACGCCCTGTTTGCCTCCGCCATCTTATGAGTATCTTCACGCTTTTTAACAGCCGCGCCGCGATTGTTATACGCATCAACAATTTCACCCGCGAGCTTATCCATCAAAGTCTTTTCAGCCCTTGCGCCGGCGTACTTTACCAGCCAACGCATGGCTAATGAGGATCTTCTGTCTGCTCGAATTTCAACAGGCACTTGGTATGTCGATCCCCCAACCCGCCGAGATTTAACCTCTAAAACAGGCCTGATATTATCAAGTGACTTCTTAAACACCTTCAAGGCATCTTCGTTCGTTCTTTTCGCAACCAACTCAAGAGCACCATAGAGAGCCCTCTCCGCGGTACTTTTCTTTCCATGAAGCATCAATATATTGATGAGCTTTGCAACTACCCGATCATTATATTTCGGATCCGGCAAAACAACCCGTTTTGCGACTTCTCTTCTCCTAGGCATAGCAACCTCTCACACGTGTCCTTTACTTTGGTCTTTTTGCACCATACTTGGAGCGACCCTGTTTCCTGTCCTTAACCCCGACAGAATCCAGAGTCCCCCTTACAATGTGATATCGAACCCCAGGCAGATCCTTTACCCTGCCCCCCCTGATAAGAACAACGGAATGCTCCTGCAAGTTATGTCCAACACCGGGAATATAGGAGGTAACCTCAATACCGTTCGTCAACCGCACCCTGGCAACCTTACGCAATGCTGAGTTCGGTTTTTTCGGCGTTGTCGTATATACACGAGTGCAAACTCCACGTTTCTGCGGACAGCTTTTAAGCGCCGGCGCTGTCGATTTATCTTTTTTACTTTCCCTGCCAATTCGTATCAACTGATTAATAGTAGGCATACGTACTATTCTCCTAAGTCCGCATTTTGTGGCCACCTATCGCCACTTACCAGAAGCGAAACCCGACAAAAATATCAGAATAATTCTGCTATGTCAAGATTTTTTAGACTCCATTTTTGTCTTCGGGGGCTACTCCTCAACTTCCGTTTCTTCGACTTCGGCTTTCTCTTCTCTACCATCTTCAACAAGCATTTTGAGATTTCGATACCGTGCTATACCAGTGCCAGCGGGTATCAGGCGTCCCATTATAACGTTTTCTTTCAGCCCACGAAGGCTGTCAACCTTACCTTCAATGGCAGCCTGTGTCAAGACTTTTGTTGTCTCTTGGAATGACGCAGCTGAAATGAAAGACTCGGTCGAAAGGGATGCT
Source organism: uncultured Geobacter sp. (assembly GCA_937886325.1). Classification (GTDB taxonomy): domain Bacteria; phylum Desulfobacterota; class Desulfuromonadia; order Geobacterales; family Geobacteraceae; genus RPRC01. Next base: position 11,885 of record CALABV010000210.1, on the reverse strand, counting down.
TTCGTGATTCCCAAAAGAAGAGGCTCTGCGATTGCAGGGCGTCCACCGTTAAGAAGTACCCTCTCGTTCTCTTCCTCAAAGATGCTTCGCTCCAACTGGTCATCAATCAGGAAAGTTGTATCCCCGACATCTTTGATCCTGACGCGTCGAAGCATTTGGCGGACAATTGTTTCAATATGTTTGTCATTAATCTTGACGCCCTGTAAACGGTAGACCTCCTGTACTTCGTCTACAAGATACTTCGCCAGATCCTTTACACCCAGAACTCTCAGAATGTCATGCGGATTCGAAGAGCCGTCCATAAGGGCTTCACCGGCTTTTACAAAATCACCTTCGTGAACACTGATATGTTTACCTTTCGGAATCAAATACTCTTTTGTCTCACCCTGTTCAGGGGTGACCATTACCTTTCTCTTTCCCTTTGCATCTTTTCCAAAAGAAACAATACCGTCTATTTCAGAAATAACCGCGTAATCCTTAGGCTTTCTTGCCTCAAAGAGTTCCGCGACGCGAGGTAGACCTCCGGTAATATCTTTTGTCTTTGTCGTTTCGCGCGGAATCTTTGCGATAATATCACCGGCATTGGCTATTGAATCCTCCAGCACGGTGATATTTGCGCCGACAGGGAGGAAATAGCGGCCTACTGAGCTTTCACCAGCCTTCACCGTTTTACCGGCTTCGTCCTTAATAGTAATCCGCGGCCTTTTGTCAGGGTCCCGTGATTCAATAATAACTTTTCGAGAGAGTCCCGTGACTTCATCCACCTGCTCTTCGACGGTGACACCTTCAAGAATATCGCCAAATTTTATCCGGCCTGAGACCTCGGTAAGAATCGGCATGGTGTAAGGATCCCACTCAGCAAGAGACTCACCTGCTTTGACGTGCTGTCCATTGCCGACTTTTATCTTCGCTCCATAGACAACGGAGTATTTTTCGCGCTCGCGCCCCGTTTCATCAATAACTGCCAGTTCACCGTTCCTATTCATAACAATAAAATGGTTTTCGGCAGTAGTGACGCTGTTTATGTTGATGAACTTTACGGTACCCTCATTCCGGGATTCCAAAGATGTCTGCTCTGCATGTCGAGATGCGGTTCCTCCGATATGGAATGTTCTCATGGTAAGCTGTGTACCCGGCTCGCCGATTGACTGGGCAGCGATGACACCAACTGCTTCTCCCAGATTCACCAGATGGCCGCGCGCGAGGTCGCGCCCATAACATTTTGCACATATGCCGCGCTTGCTCTGACAGGTAAGAACCGACCGGATCTTGACCTTTTCCAGGCCGGCTTCTTCAATCTTAGCAACCAGAGTCTCGTCAATCTCTTCATTTGCCGGAACCAGAACCTCATCGGTTACAGGGTCCAGGATATCATCGAGGGCCACTCTTCCAAGAATTCGGTCGCCAATATGCTCGATAATCTCTCCACCTTCGGTCAGAGCTGAAACCAGAAGACCGTCAAGGGTCCCACAATCTTCTTCTGTAATAATCGCGTCCTGCGCAACATCAACGAGCCTCCTGGTAAGATAGCCGGAATTGGCCGTCTTCAGCGCTGTATCTGCGAGACCCTTACGGGCGCCATGAGTCGATATGAAATATTGCAGTACTGTCAATCCCTCTCTAAAATTAGCCGTGATAGGCGTCTCAATGATTTCGCCGGACGGTTTTGCCATAAGGCCTCGCATCCCCGCCAATTGTCGAATCTGCTGCGCCGAACCCCTTGAACCTGAATCAGCCATCATATGAATCGCGTTAAACGATGGAACCTTTACTTCCTTTCCATCCGGCGACGCAACCGTATCACGAGAAAGGTTGTCGAGCATCTCTTTAGCAATTTCTTCGGTCGATTTTGCCCAGATATCGATAACCTTATTATAGCGCTCTCCATCCGTAATTAATCCTTCAGTGTACTGGTTCTGAATCTCTTTAACTTCTTCAGTAGCTTTTTCGATAATAAAGGTTTTGCCCCCCGGAATAACCATATCGTCGATACAAATCGAAATACCGGCTTCAGTTGAGTACCGGAACCCGATCTCCTTCAACTTGTCGGCAAGAATGACCGTGTCTTTGTTCCCGGCGAGTCGATAGCACACATCGACGAGATTCGAAAGTTCCTTTTTGGTCATTACCTTATTTATTGCTGCAAATGGAACAGCCTCGGGAAGGATTTCCCGGAGAAGAATACGGCCAGTTGTGGTCTCTATTCTTTGTGGGGCTTCGTCGCTGGACAGATTCTTTAGACGGACATGTATCCGCGCATGCAGATCCAGTTCACCGGCATCATACGCCATTCGAACTTCTTCGGGAGAAGCAAAGATCTTTCCTTCACCCTTGGCAAAGTATTTATCGCGCGTCATGAAGTAAATACCGAGAACCATGTCCTGAGAAGGCACTATTATCGGCTTTCCGTGCGCCGGTGAAAGGATGTTATTGGTACTCATCATGAGAACACGGGCTTCCACCTGGCTCTCAATGGAGAGAGGGAGATGAACCGCCATCTGATCACCATCAAAGTCGGCATTGAATGCCGTACATACCAGTGGATGCAGCTGTATTGCCTTTCCTTCGATAAGTACCGGCTCGAATGCCTGAATACCAAGTCGATGGAGTGTCGGGGCACGGTTCAGCATAACCGGATGTTCCTTAATTACTTCTTCGAGAACGTCCCAAACCTCCGGGCGCTCCTTTTCAACCATCTTTTTCGCGCTTTTTATCGTTGTAACGAAACCGCGCTCCTCCAGCTTGTTATAGATGAAGGGCTTAAACAGCTCAAGCGCCATCTTTTTCGGAAGACCGCATTGGTGAAGTCTCAATTCAGGACCGACAACAATAACGGATCGACCGGAGTAATCGACACGCTTTCCAAGCAGGTTTTGACGGAAGCGACCGGACTTGCCTTTCAGCATATCTGAGAGTGACTTCAACGGCCTCTTGTTAGGACCGGCAATTGCCCTACCGCGCCGTCCGTTGTCAAACAGGGCATCGACTGCCTCTTGAAGCATCCGCTTCTCGTTTCGGATAATAACTTCCGGAGCCTGCAACTCCATCAAACGCTTCAGACGATTGTTCCGATTGATTACCCTTCGATACAAATCATTTAAATCAGAAGTTGCAAAACGGCCTCCATCGAGAGGAACCAATGGGCGCAATTCAGGCGGCAAGACAGGAATGCATTCAAGAATCATCCACTCGGGCCTGTTTCCAGAGGCTTTAAACGCGTCGACAACCTTAAGGCGTTTCGAAATCTTCTTTCTTTTCGCCTCACTGGTTGCATCCAACATTTCAGTGCGCAGTTGAACTGCCAAGGTTTCCATGTCCAGGGACTTCAGGCACTCCCTGATAGCAGCAGCGCCCATCCCCGCCTCGAAACCGCTACCAAGCTCCTCTTTGAGTTTCAGGTACCGATCTTCGCTAACAACCTCTGCTAAACCCAGACCTGAATTCCCCGGCTCGGTAACTGCATACGCCTCAAAGTAGAGAACTTTTTCGAGATCCTTCAGGGAAATATCAAGGAGATTTCCGATACGAGATGGCAGAGATCGGAGAAACCAGATATGAGCCACCGGTGTCGCAAGGTCGATATGGCCCAGCCGCTCACGCCTCACTTTTGAGGGAATCACTTCAACACCGCATTTTTCACAAACAATTCCACGGTGCTTCATTCTTTTGTATTTTCCGCAGTTACACTCGTAGTCTTTCGTTGGCCCAAATATTTTTGCGCAGAAAAGGCCGTCACGTTCCGGTTTGAAGGTACGGTAATTAATTGTTTCCGGTTTTTTAACCTCTCCGAAGGAACGCTCCCGGATTTTCTCCGGCGACGAGATAGATATTCTTATTGCTGAAAAATGTAACGGATCCTTTGGTTTCTCAAAAAAACTGAAAAAGTCTTCCAAATTTCTTTCCTCCTTTTTTTAGGAGTTGGTTGCTGCTCTCCGGCATACGGCCGGAAATGCTTTCCCAAGCTAGTATGTTCAAAAACTTCGGCGACCACCCAGAGACCTGACATCGCAGAGAGAAAGGCGGCAGGACATACAACGCATCCTTCAAGCGACGTACAGCAAGGAGATAAGCTATTCTTCTTCAGTCTCCAGCAGTTCGACATCGAGGCATAACGATTGAAGCTCCTTAATAAGGACGTTGAAAGACTCCGGCAGTCCTGGTTCCAAGGTGTGTTTGCCTTTGACAATAGCTTCGTACATTCGTGTTCGCCCGGCAACGTCGTCGGATTTGACGGTCAGGAATTCCTGTAACGCATAGGCAGCGCCATACGCCTCCATCGCCCAGACTTCCATTTCGCCCAACCGCTGACCGCCAAACTGCGCCTTACCACCGAGCGGTTGCTGAGTAACAAGGCTGTACGGACCAATAGAGCGCGCATGGATTTTGTCGTCGACTAAATGATGGAGTTTGAGGACGTACATGATTCCAGCCGTAACCCTATGCTTGAAAGGCTCACCGGTTTTTCCATCATACAGAGTGACTTGTCCGAGAGGAGAAAAGCCCGCTTTTTCCATCAGATCACGCACCTGCTGTTCCGAAGCACCTTCAAAGACGGGAGACGCCATGGGAATCCCCCTCTTAAGTCGATGCGCAACCGCTAAGAGTTCATCTTCTCCAAGGTTTTGCAAAAACCGCGACATATCCGGGTCGCTATATATCTCTCCGATGAAAGAACGGAGAGAGTCGGCGGAACCGGCTTTTGCAAGCATTTCCTCAATTTTCCAACCAATCCCTTTCGAGGCCCACCCAAGATGAGTTTCTAGAATTTGTCCAACATTCATACGTGACGGGACACCAAGCGGGTTCAATACTATTTCAACAGGTCGCCCATCTTCCATATAAGGCATGTCTTCTTCAGGGAGAATGCGAGAGACAACACCTTTGTTTCCATGTCGCCCCGCCATCTTATCCCCGACCTGCAACTTTCTCTTGATGGCAACATACACCTTTACCATCTTTATGACGCCCGGCGGCAGATCATCGCCTCTTTTCAGCTTCTGAATTTTGTCTTCAAATACAAAGTTTATCAGTTCAATCTGCTGTGTCAGGGTGGCAAGAATCTGTGCAACCTTTTCTTCAGTTCCCTCTCCATCGACAATGGCGATTTCATCCCAGCGGTCAAGAGGCACGGAAGTAAGCTCTTCTTCCAGAATCCTTTTGCCCTTCACGATTACAGGACGACCCTGCCTGTCTTCAAGAGTAACCGCTGACACTTTGTCAATCAGAAGCTTCTTCAGTTTTGCAACAGCAGCGTCTCGAATGATTTTTATCTCGTCTTTTTCATCTTTCCGGAGCTTTTCCTCTTCGGCCCGCTCAATACTCTCTGTTCTCGAATCCTTATCGGAGCCTTTACGGGAGAATATCTTCGCACCGATAACAGTCCCTTCAACCCCCGGCGGAACTCTCAAGGACGTATCGCGAACATCACCTGCCTTCTCTCCGAATATTGCACGAAGAAGTTTCTCTTCAGGGGAAAGCTGTGTCTCGCCTTTTGGCGTTATCTTTCCAACAAGTATATCAGCGGGTTTAACCTCCGCTCCGATCCTGATAATACCTGATTCATCAAGGTCTTTTAAAGCTTCTTCACCAAGATTCGGTATGTCGGAGGTTATTTCTTCTTTGCCCAGCTTGGTGTCCCTTGCAACGCATTCAAATTCCTCTATGTGAATGGAGGTATAACGATCGTCTTTGACCAATCTCTCGGAAATGAGAATTGAGTCTTCGAAGTTATATCCACCCCAGGGCATGAATGCAACGAGGATGTTCTGACCGAGCGCCAGTTCCCCCATCTCCGTGGAAGGCCCGTCAGCGATTATATCGCCGCGTTTCACATGATCTCCCACATGCACTACCGGTCTCTGGTTGATGCAGGTGTTCTGGTTTGAGCGCGCAAACTTTATCAGGTTGTAAATATCAACGCCGGTACCGGTTTCATCGTATTCATCTTCATCGATTTTTATGACAATGCGCGAAGCATCCACCGATTCAACAATCCCCGTATGTCTCGCAACAACTGAGACACCCGAGTCTCTCGCGACAACCCTCTCCATCCCTGTTCCAACCAGGGGTGAATCAGCGCGAAGCAAAGGGACCGCCTGGCGCTGCATGTTGGATCCCATCAATGCGCGGTTTGCGTCGTCATTTTCAAGAAAAGGGATGAGTGACGCAGCAACAGAAACAAGTTGCAAAGGTGAAACGTCCATCAATTCAACTTCGTCTCTTCCGATGAGGACAAACTCACCTCCCTTGCGAGCAGAAACGTAGTCCGCGACAAAGCGCCCATTCTCATCAACTTCCGCATCCGCCTGAGAAATAGCATGCCCCTCTTCCTCAAGAGCTGAAAAAAACCTGACCTCGTCCGTTACAATTCCGTCCTTTACGATGCGATACGGTGTCTCAACAAAACCGTGCTTGTTGATTCGAGCATATGTCGAGAGCGAAGCTATAAGGCCTATGTTCGGGCCTTCCGGTGTCTCGATAGGACAGACACGGCCGTAGTGAGTCGGATGTACGTCTCGAACCTCGAAGCCGGCTCTTTCGCGGGTAAGACCTCCCGGACCAAGGGCGGAAAGTCTGCGCTTATGGGTAACCTCCGACAGTGGATTGGTTTGATCCATGAACTGCGACAACTGAGAAGAACCGAAAAATTCTTTCACAACCGCGGAGACGGGCTTCGAATTGATGAGGTCATGCGGCATCAGATTCTCAACCTCTTGCAGACTCATCCGTTCCTTGATGGCCCGCTCCATGCGAACGAGACCGATGCGATATTGGTTTTCCAGAAGCTCCCCAACAGCTCTAACACGACGATTTCCAAGATGATCAATATCGTCTATGGCTCCTCTGCCGTTTTTCAGATCAATAAGGTATCGAACCACTTCGAGCACGTCGTCCTTTGTGAGGGTCTGGCATTCCAGCGGAATTTGAAGGCCGAGTTTATAATTGAGCTTCAAACGGCCGACAGCTGACAGATCGTATCTCTCAGGATTGGAAAACAGGTTCTCAAATAGCGCTTGGGCGCTTTTCAGCGTTGGAGGATCACCTGGCCGCAAACGGCGATAAATCTCTATGAGAGCTTCATCCGTGCTGCTGATTTTGTCAACCAGCAAGGTGTCGCGCAGAGACGAGGTAACCTGAAGATTATCAATGAAGAGCACTTTGAAAGAAGCAATCTCGCGAGACTTGATTTCCTCAAGCTTTATCGCAGTTATTTCATCGTTACATTCCACCAGAACTTCGCCGGTGGAAGGGTCAACAATATCATGTGAAGCGAACTTTCCGACAATTTCTGCTTCAGTAATAGGAATATATTTAATTCCATGCTCCGCCATTTTCTTGATAGCGGCCTTGGTGAATTTCCTGTTTGCCTTGAGAATTACTTCTCCTGATACTGGATCGACAATATCAAAATGCGGCTTATGATTTATCAGTAATTCGGGATCAGCAAGCTTTCTTATCTGTTCACCGACGAATATTTCCTCACTTTTGTAATAGTAATTTATCAATTCTTCCGCAGAATAACCCAAGGCCTTCAAAAGAACGGTTGCGGGCATCTTTCTTCTGCGATCGATTCGAACATACAGTATATCTTTGTGGTCGAACTCAAAATCGAGCCATGAGCCTCTATAAGGAATAACTCGGGCAGAATAGAGAACCTTTCCGCTCGAATGAGTTTTCCCCTTGTCGTGATCGTAAAAAACACCCGGGGACCGGTGTAACTGGCTTACAATAACCCTTTCCGTACCGTTGATGATAAAGGTACCGTTCTCTGTCATGAGCGGTATTTCGCCGAAATATACTTCCTGCTCCTTCACCTCTCGAACGGCACGTGCTCCCGTCTCCTTGATAACATCCCAAATAACAAGTCGAACTTTTACTTTCATGGGAGCGGCAAATGTCATGCCTCTCTGATGGCATTCCTCCACGTCATATTTGGGAATACCAAGGGAGTACGAGACATATTCAAGAGATGCGGACTCAGTAAAATCCTTTATGGGAAAAACACTCCGAAAAACCGCCTCAAGACCGAAGTTTTTTCTTGCTTCCGCAGGTACATCAACTTGGAGGAATCTTTTGTAGGAGTTTTTCTGAATGTCGATGAGGTTGGGTATATCGATAATTTTTTTAATTTTGGCGAAGTTTTTACGCAGAAGGTGGTTATTCGCAATTGAATAAGCCATATTTTCTCCTTTGGTGAATGCCTGAAAAGCCCCTTCCACCGGCATCGAACAGGCCATCGAATCCTGCCGTCCGGTGGAATAGCCGCTTGTTACCAAACTCTTCTCAACGAAAATAGAACAGCCAAGGCCGCACGAAGCAACCTTGGCTCATGGTGTATAGATATATCTGTTCGTTATTTAACTTCCACTTCAGCACCAGCTTCAACCAGCTGCTTCTTTGCGTCCTCTGCTTCATCCTTGGAAACAGCATTCTTGACAGGCTGAGGAGCGCCGTCTACCAAATCCTTTGCTTCCTTGAGGCCGAGGCCGGTCAATGCGCGCACAACTTTGATTACGCCGATTTTATTTGCGCCGGCAGCCTTCAGGATAACATCAAACTCAGTTTTTTCTTCAGCGGCTTCAGCAGCTCCAGCAGGTGCGGCAACAGCAGCAACGGCGACAGCTGGTGCGGCAGCTGACACGCCGAATTTCTCTTCAAGCTCTTTTACCAGCTCAGAAAGTTCCAGCACGGACATGTTCTCAATAAAGCTAATTACATCAGCCTTGGTAATTTCGGCCATTACTCTATCCTCCATAGTGGGTCTTTTTCGTTATAATTAATGTTAGTGATTTTTATGCATTTTGTTTCTGTGACCTGACAGCTTCAAGTACTCGGACAAAACTTCCTGGTACCGCTGCGAGTGTACCGACAAAACCGGAAATCGGTGCATTCAAGGTACCAAGCAGCTTTGCGAGAAGGACTTCTCTACTCGGCAGGTCCGCAAGTGCTTGAATATCAGATACCGAGATTGATTTCCCGGAGAGAACAGCCGCTTTCAGCTTAAAAGTAGCCTGCTGATCTTTTGCACAGCGAGTTAAAACTTTCGCGGCTGCGACAGGATCATCATAGCTGAACGCGATCGCAGTAGGTCCGGCAAAGTGAGGGGTTAAAGACACCTTGTCGGTTCCTTGAGAGGCCCGATCAAGCAGAGTGTTCTTCACTACCCTGTACTCGACGGAAGCCTTACGTAATTCATTCCGTAATTCCGTAGCCTGTGTTACGTTCATTCCGCGAAAATCGGCCAGAAAAACCGCTTTTGCGCTGAGAAGTTTTTCGTGCAGTTCGTTTATCAGCTGCTGCTTGTTTTCCTTTTTCAAACGCCTTCCTCCTTTCTTGTAAGGTTAGGGTCCTAGGACCCCGCCAAAGTCGGGGGCGTACAGGCTAACCCTTACGTACCGCTAGTCTCGGTAGGCTGTTTCAACGATTAAGCCGACAGATTTTACTGTCTCCGGCGCCTACTGTCTTTGACTTTGGCGATTAGCTCAAATCTCCGTTACTATGTCAATTGCGACGAAACATCCGCCACATCGAGTCCTATTCCCGGGCCCATCGTTGAGGAAAGCGATATTTTTCGAATATACGTCCCCTTTGCAGCTGACGGCTTAGCCTTTAATAAGGCTTCAATAAGAGCCAGAATATTCTCGCTGAGATTCTCCGTAGCAAACGACAGTTTTCCAACCGGCGCGTGAACGATACCTGCTTTCTCAACGCGATATTCTACCTTGCCGGCCTTGCATTCCTTCACGGAACGTTCAATATCAAAAGTAACCGTTCCGACTTTTGGATTCGGCATGAGTCCTCTTGGTCCGAGCAGCTTACCAATCTTCCCAACGACACCCATCATGTCGGGAGTTGCGATGGCCATATCGAAATCAAACCATCCCTCCTGAATCTTTGCGACAAGATCTTCCGCCCCAACGTAATCGGCGCCGGCGTCTCGTGCTTCCTTTTCTTTTTCACCCTTTGCAAAAACAAGCACTCTAACTTCTTTTCCCAGTCCGTTCGGAAGCACGACAGCACCACGTACCATCTGATCAGCATGACGTGGATCAACCCCCAATCGAACCGCCACGTCTACAGTCTCGTCGAATTTGCAGTACGATGCGTCTTTGACGATTTCTATGGCATCCTTCAATGGATACGTTCTCGATCTATCAATTTTTGCGCGTGCTTCTTTGTGTTTTTTAGAAATCTGTGACATGTAGTATCACCCTCTCTTTGTTCAGACAATCTCAACGCCCATACTGCGGGCCGTGCCTTCTATTGTCAGTATTGCAGCATCGAGACTGGCTGCATTCAAATCCGGCATCTTCTTCTGGGCAATCTCTTTGACCTGATCCTTGGTCAATTTTCCTACCTTGTTCTTGTTAGGTATACTTGACCCTTTGTCAAGGCCGATTGCTTTCTTAATCAGAACCGATGCAGGTGGAGTCTTCGTAATGAAGCTGAAGGATCTGTCAGCATAAACCGTTATTACAACTGGTGTTATGGTACCCTCATCACCTTGAGTCTTTGCATTAAAGGCCTTGCAGAACTCCATTATGTTAACACCGTGCTGACCAAGCGCAGGCCCCACGGGAGGAGACGGGTTTGCCTTGCCGGCAGGAATTTGCAATTTTATATAACCGGTAATCTTTTTTGCCATGGTTAACTCCTTCTATTACTGTGTTATCTCCGCTTATTCTCTATACCATCAACTACGGGCAGCATGTAATGAACCACGCCTCAACACTTCTCAACCTGCATGAACTCGAGTTCAACAGGTGTAGCGCGACCAAATATACTCACCATCACCCGTAATTTTCCCTTATCAGGCTTTACATCCTCCACAACACCGGAAAAATTCAAAAAAGGACCGTCAATCACCCGTACGGTTTCACCAACCTCGAAAAGTACTTTGGGTTTTGGTTTTTCCGCACCTTCCTCCATGCGGCGGGTGATTTTCATAACCTCTTCATCAGGTATCTGAACCGGATTATTCCCCCCAACAAAACCGGTAACCTTGGATGTTTCCTTGACTACATGCCAAGTCTCATCATTCAACTCCATGTTTACCAGAATATAGCCAGGGAAGAACTTCCTCGATGACGTCTTTTTCTCACCTTTTTTGAGTTCAACCACAGTTTCCGAAGGAATGAGAATCTCGCCGAAAAGATCTTCGAGATTGAAGTTCTTCACCCGTTCCTGCAGGGAAAGCCTTACCTTATTCTCGAATCCGGAGTACGTATGTACCCCGTACCATTTTTTTGTCATGAACTACTCCTAGCCTAGCAACGTTCTCATGATTTTGGCTAGAACCACATCACAAAAACCGAGATAAAAAGCAATAAGGAGAATAATAAACACAACAACCCACAACGTTGATAACGTTTCTTTCTTCGCCGGCCATGTGACTCTGTGCAATTCAGCACGTACATCATCGAGGAAGCTCTTCGCTTTTGCAAACACTTGCTACCCCTTGCTATATTTATGGTTAATGAATAAGTGGCAGGCCAGGAGGGATTCGAACCCCCAACACCCGGATTTGGAGACCGGTGCTCTAGCCGTTAGAGCTACTGGCCTGCATGAAGACGAAGCAGTATACGGCATACCACTTCAGTGCAAGCTGATCTGTTACTTACTTTCTTTATGGAGAGTATGAGTGCGGCAGAAGCGGCAATATTTCTTAAACTCAAGTTTGCCGGGGGTATTTTTTTTATTCTTTGTTGTAGTGTAATTGCGATGCTTACATTCAGTGCACGCAAGGGTGATGATATCTCTCATGATATTTTCCTCTTATGTATGTCTGCGGGGGCCGTGTTAACAGCCCCCGCAAGCATGACCCTACTCGATAATTGAACTCACGACCCCGGCGCCGACAGTACGGCCACCCTCACGAATCGCAA
>CALABV010000209.1 GCA_937886325.1 uncultured Geobacter sp. | reverse complement strand
GCTACGAGGCACCAACGGAATTGCTGGCGGAGTGGATCCGGATGGCTGGTGACGAAGAAAGCCGGCAAGCTGCTCTTCGTTACATGTTGAATGGTGAATTGGGACCAAAGGTAGCTCGTCACATTCGTCAGAATGGACTCTCCGTAACCTGGTTAGAGCAGGTTATTGAACGACATGAATACATTGATAGTTGGGATGACATTGATAAAGATGAGCTTCTTCGCTCGTTATCTAAAAAGGTTATTTTTGATAGTCCTTACCCCGAAATCAACCATCCTTCCTCAACACTCAGCGCTACGGACGCGCTGAACGCAATCTATGACTGGTGGCTGGAAAACAAAGATCAGCAGATTATGCAGTACGAGCGTAAGGTCTATCCTGGTGGAAGCTTCCCTTTGCTGACACATGACTTTCTTAGAAGAGAACCGGAGGCAAGAAAAGGTTGGTTGACCCTCTTTCTTCTCGGAGCGTGTCACACCATTGGGCGGACTACACCTGAGCAACACCGTTCATTCATACAGCTTTGCCATGCAAAAGGATGGATGGACAAGTTCGTCACAGTTGGCGAGGCCGGACTGAACGAGTGGATGGTTGTTATTAAGAATTATCTTCAAAACGAGATTCAGGACCCGGAATATTTCCATTGGTTTAAGGAGTTCGTTTCCATATTCCTTTTTGGCTACTGGTTAGATGATTACGTAGATAGTTTCCAGGCCATTAACAAGATGCATAAACCCTTCAGTTTAAAGCAAATAACCGATCAAAGGATTAATCTGGAATTTCAGGGCGGTGGTCCTGATGCTCCTCCAATCGACAGAGCGCTTGGTATGGGTGCTTGTTTTGTAATGCGCGAGCTCGTTAGAAAAGGTGTTATTAGTAACCAGCGTGCTCACAAATTTTGTTATGTTCCACGGAAGCCTGTTAGAAAATTTATGGAACATCTCGGATGTAATGGTTTGAGTAATGGTTTAGATCATGAGACCCGCTCAAAAATGGTCCACGATTTTGTATGCGAGCATATCGGTAAAGAGAAAGCAACCTTCGGCAATTCTTTTGATTTACCGTTATATATTGTTGCAACAAACCCAGATTTACAGAACGCTCTATTCAATAAAACCCTCGTTACTGACGTAGAAACTGAAGAGGATGATGAATATGTCCAATGAATTGTCATTTTCTCCCGGCGACCTCGTTCGCCATTCAAAGTTTGGCAATGGAAAGGTTGAGTTTGATAAAGGACCAACCACTCTGGTTCGATTTGATCATGGAATTGAAGAAATCGACAAATCTGAACTGTCCAGGTTTTTATCCCCTCAACAGGCTTTAAATAAAGACGCATGGGATTCCCCCCTTGAGGTTCTTACACGAACACAAGCTGCTGCAATAGTTTCTGTTAACGATGCCTGGGGAGTTTTCTCACGATCCAAGATTGCCCTTCTACCGCATCAGCTGTGGGTTTGTAGGCGGGTCAATGAGACGTGGCCAACTCGTTGGTTGGTGGCCGACGACGTAGGTTTGGGTAAGACTATAGAAGCGGGACTCATTCTTTGGCCGCTCATTTCGAGAGGAACTGTAAAGCGTCTATTAGTACTGTGTCCAGCCTCGCTTGTTGAACAGTGGCAATATCGCTTGAGGGAGATGTTCGATATTCGCATGGCAAAGTACGTGGTTGAGGCAGATACAGAGAAGTCAGATTTCTGGAACACTCATAGCCAGGTTGTTGCCTCATTCCATACCCTCCGGGATGATCGAAAGGGCCGTCATAGCAGACTGATCGAAAGTGATCCGTGGGATCTAATTATCGTTGACGAGGCTCATCATCTCAATGCTGATGAAGAGGCCGGTCCCACCCTAGCGTACAAACTTGTATGGCGTATACAGGAGGAACGTAGGGTGGAATCAATGGTGTTTTTTACAGGAACTCCCCATCGCGGTAAAAACTATGGTTTTACCGCCCTACTGAAGTTACTCCGCCCAGATCTGTTTGATCCTAAAAAGGAGCTTTACGACCAACTTCACCTTTTGCGTCAGGTTCTGATTCGCAATAACAAGCAAAACGTAACCGATCTGCATGGGAAGAAGCTTTTTTCCCCTCCTTTGGTTTCACCTGAAACTTATGCATATTCTCCCCAGGAGGAAGCCTTCTATGAAATGATGACGGAGTTTATAGCCACAGGGAAAATGTATGCGAATTCTCTGGGGCAAGCTGATGGCAGGGCAGTAATGCTTGTACTTATATCGATGCAGAAACTAGCTTCGAGTTCTGTTGCGGCAATCCGGCGTGCATTGAAGGGACGACTCGCTCGCATAATTCATAGTCAAAAGAAGTTAGGACACCTTGAAGAGAAACTGCAGAAAACCAAATCGCAAATTACACAATATGAATTGCTCCAAACTGCTGGCAATGATGACGAAATCTCCAGGCTGGAAGAAGAAATTGCAGAACTCGCTGAAACCGTTCATCTTATGGAGGATGAGGCCCCACGTCTCCAAGAGTTGATTGCTGCTGCTGAGCTGGTGACCGAAGAGACCAAAATCTGCAAGATAATCGAACTGCTTAAGTCTAAATTTGCCGAGCGCACCATGGTCTTCTTCACCGAATACAAGGCAACTCAGTCTCTGCTTCTTTCTCGTCTTTTCAAGGAATTTGGCGATAATTGTGCAACCTTCATCAATGGTGATAATCGCGCGGAAGGTGTGGTCGACTCATCGGGGAGGGTGCTCGTGCTCAACGAAACCCGCGAGGCTGCAGCAGAGAAGTTTAACCAGGGCAAGGTTCGTTTCATTGTCTCAACCGAAGCGGGTGGCGAAGGGATCGACTTACAGGAGCGGTGCCACAGTCTTATTCATGTTGATTTGCCGTGGAATCCGATGCGGCTCCATCAGCGAGTTGGGCGTCTCAATCGGTATGGCCAGAATAAGCAAGTAGAAGTGGTTACTCTGCGTAATCCTGATACGGTGGAGTCTCGCATTTGGGAAAAGCTGAATACGAAAATCGACAGTATCATGCAAGCACTCGGTTCTGCCATGGACGAACCTGAAGACCTTCTTCAGCTTGTTCTTGGCATGACGTCTCCATCCATGTTCAATGAAGTGTTCTCCGGAGCCACTGGCGTACCGTCGGATTCACTTGGGAAATGGTTCGACTCGAAGACGGCTCGATTTGGCGGAGAAGATGTACTTGATACTGTTAAAAAGATTGTTGGGAACAGCTCCCGATTTGATTATCGGGAAGTGTCTGACAAGATCCCTCGTATTGACCTTCCTGCGCTGCAACCTTTTTTAGAAGGTATGCTCACATTCAACGGGAGGCGAGTATTCAAGGAAGAAGACGGAATTTCTTTCAAAACTCCTGAGGAGTGGCTCGTCAACCCTGGTGTCAAGACTTCTTACGAAAATATGGTTTTTGACCGGAACCTTCGTGGGCAAGATGCCGCCAGACGAGTTCTCGGAGTTGGCCACAAGGTAGTTGACCAAGCGATCAAACAGGCACTGGATGGTACAGCGAGCGTGGCAACGATTCCCATGGGCAAGCTTAAGCAGCCGCTGGTCGTGTTCAGGTTATTTGACAGTGTCACCAGCGAAAGGACCAGTATTCGCAACAAAATTGTGGGTATCTTTTTTGACACAAAAGCAAATGAGTTGAGAATTCTGCATGATTGGGAGCTGTTGCAAGAGCTAAACGGCCTCTATGGTGGTAAAGAAATCAAGGCTGACTCGTCAATGCGCCTGCCCGATATTACTGAAATTGAGAAGGTGGTAAAGGCAGGTCAGGAAAAAATCAATAATCTTATAATCGAGCTGGATGTCCCGTTCAAGCGGCCAACGGTTGAGTTGTATTCAATACTTTGGCCAATATAGCGAGGGATTACGATGGCAAACTTCTTTCCAGAAGGATTGACGAAAACTGAGTATGATGCACTGAGCCGATTCACTACGGCAGTGTCGGATGTCGCCCTTGGCGATCTGGTAAAAGAAGCGGAAGCGCATGTTCAGAAGGCCCGACTGGCTGCCGAAGAGAACTGTATGGTGAATGTGGCACTGGCGCAGGGCCTGTATTCCGTCATCTGTCAACTTGCTGAAGATTGGAAGACCATTCCTCCCCACGCCGAGCCATGGTGTAAGGGGATGATCCGCTATTTCACTACATGCAATGATGATGAGGATGATTTCTCTTCGCCCATAGGTTTTGATGACGATGCCGAAGTTTTCAACGCCTGCCTGAGACTGGCGGGCCGCGAAGACCTGTGTGTCAACCCAGAGGATTTTGACGATGCCTGCTAATACCCCCATTACTCCCGGAGTCCGGGTCCTGTGCCGTGATGCCGAATGGCTAGTGACCCGTGTCGACCTTTCCGATTACGAATCAAATCATCTGGCTGTCCACTGCGTGGGCGCCGACGATCTTGTCCGCGGCCATGAGGCCATATTTCTCACACAGCTTGACGAGATTACGCCGGTCGACCCAAAGGCGACAACGCTGGTTCCGGATTCGACGAGCGGCTACAAGCTCTCCAAACTATTCCTGGAGGCGCAACTGCGCAAGATGCCAGCGACCGGCATCGAACCCGACCTGGAGGGGATGGGCGCGTTTAAAGTAATGAAGTTCCAGGAAGAGACTGTCCGCCGTGCCCTGGGGCAACTGCGCCCCCGGCTGCTCCTGGCGGATGCCGTGGGCCTCGGTAAGACCATACAGGTGGGGATGGTCCTCACCGAACTCATGCGCCGCGGTCGGGCCAACCGGATCCTTGTCCTGGCCCGGAAGTCTATGCTGACACAATTTCAGGCCGAACTGTGGAACCGTTTCAATATTCCCCTGGTACGGCTGGATTCCGCGGGCATCGCGAAGCTTCGGCTGAAGATCCCGGCAAACAAGAATCCTTTCGAGGTTTATCACCGGGTAATCATCAGCCTGGATACGTTGAAGAATGTCGGCCGTTACGAGCACTTTCTCAAGGATACCCGCTGGGATGTGGTTGTCATAGACGAGGCCCACAACGTAGCCGGCGCCAGTATTCCGGAGCGGAACCTGAGCTACCGTCTGGCGCGGGTCCTGGCCCGCCGCACTGACAGTATGCTGTTGACCACGGCAACTCCCCACAACGGCAAGAGGGAGACCTTCGGCCGCCTGATCTCGCTGCTTGACCCTTCCACCATTCCCGATCCGAACCTTCGAGAGTATACCGCCGAAGATATCAAGGGCTTCTTCCTGATGCGCTTCAAGGAGGATGTCCGGGAGGATGCGGGCAACATGCTCTCCGAGCGCAAGGTCATTCCGATCAGCCAGACCACCCGCGATGCAACATCACAGGAAGAGGCAGTCTACTCCGTTTTTGCCGAACTGCGATCGGCCGTTCAAGAAGCCCGAAGCAAAGGAACTGCCAAGGAGGAAGGCTGGCAGAATCAGTCGCTCATTCAGTATGGGCTCTACAAGCTGTTCCTTTCCAGTCCGGAAGCCTGTGCCTCCACCTCGGGAAAGCGGCTGAAGGAGCTGTCGGCCAAAACGCCCGACTCTCCCGAAATACCGTATCTGAAGCGAATTCTTTCAACCCTTGCCGGTCTGACTATCCGCGATTCATCACGCTACAAGGTGTTGAAGGCCCAACTGCTTGATCTCGGCTGGAAAGGGAGCGCCGGTTGTCCCCGTATCTTGATCTTCACCGAGTCCCGTCCCACCCAGGACGCTTTGGCCAAGGCGCTTTCCAAAGATTTCGGCATTGACTACAGCGAATCGTTCGAGGCTCAGGCGACGCAGCCGCTGGCGGTAATTCACGGGGGTACGCCCGATGTCCACCTGATGAAGACCGTGGAGGCGTTTGCCACCGGCTCGTCCCCCGTCCGTCTGCTTCTGGCAACCGATGTGGCCTCCGAAGGGATCAACCTGCACCACGAATGTCACCAGATAATGCACTACGACCTACCTTGGTCCGTAATCACCCTGATTCAGCGAAACGGCCGTATAGACCGGCTTGGGCAGAAAAAGAACCCGATCCTGCGCTATTTGATGGTGAACACCAAACAGGGTCTTCTGGCCGGTGACGGTGCGATTTTCGAGCGACTCATCTCCAAGGTGGAGGAGATCAACCGCCTGCGACAGTCGGGAGAAAGCGTTCTTCAGCTTTATGACCCCAAGGCGGAAGAGGAGTATATCGCGGACAAGGGGATCCTGGAGGGGAATGTGGATGTCCTCCAGAAAAAGGGGGCTGCCGAGGATCCGGAAGCCGCCGCCCTGGAGGCCATGCTTGCCCTCGCCAATCAGACCGGCCACGAGGAATACCTTAAATTTCTGCTCGGAGAGAGCGGTGAGTCTGCTAAACCAACTCAACCGGCAATTACTACGAAATCGCACGAAGAGCAGCGGGTCCGGCTCTGTTCCGACAAAAAGTTCCTGTTGGATGGTTACCGCTATCTGGCAGGACAAACCGATGGCTGGCAGCCGATTCAGGAGACCGGGAACCTCATCATCATTACCCCGCCAAAGGAGTTGAAACGCCGTCTGGGCGACTCGGATGCGAAAAGCGAAATTATCTTTGGGGCCACTGCTATCCCGGAAGAAAGCTGGCCGGACAACGGCGAATTCCGCCTGACCGACGATCCGGCCCAGGTTAACCTGGCCATCGAGGCGGCCCGCCATACTTCCGGATACTGGTCAAAAGAGCTGCTCTGCAGCGAGCAGCATCCCATTCTGCAATGGATAACCGAACGCCTTTTGATGCAGTTGCGGCGTGGGGAAGCGCCCCTGGTTGTCGCCGGCGGTCTGGCGCCGGGCGAGCTCTGTTTCTGCTTCATCGGGCAGGTCAGCTCCAAGGCCGGCGCACCGCTGGTTGTCGATGCCCACGCCGTGACCTTTGCCAAGGGAGGCAGGATCTGTTGCCTGCCTCTCAAAGATGCCCTGGATGCCGCCAAGTTCGAGACCTTGGTAAACACCGGTGAAATGCCCAACCTTCGGGCGGCGCAGCTGCTTGTCGCCTCGGCTGTGGAGGAGAGTCTCAAGCACCTCCGGATGCATAAAGCGGAACGGGAAAAGCAACTGATGCCTATCCTTCGCAAGGAAGAACGGCGTCTGCGGGATTGGCGCAAACGGCGGGAGGATCTGCTGCGACGGCGGATCTCCGAACTGGGTGAGTCTCATCCGATGGCACGGCGCTATAAAAATGAGCTGCAGAACATTGAAGAGTACATCAAGGACCGGGAGCTGAACTGGCGCAACACCCATTTCCTGGCTGCTCCCGAACCGTCGACGCAGTTGGTGCTGGTGCTTGCTGGAAAGAATAAGTAATGCAATTTATTAGGAGGAATTACTATGCCTCATCATCAGGGAGCCTTGGATGGACTTTGCGGCGTTTACAGTATTGTGAATTCCATTAGTATAGTTCGCGCTGAACAAGGTAGAGAACCAAAGGAATTATTCGATGCCATCATCGAACATCTGTCCGAAAAGCGACATTTAAAGCAAATAATCACCAGTGGGATGACGATTGGCGTGCTCTACAACATTATCAACGATCTCATTACGGAAGAGATTCCCAGAAGGAGACCCTTTGTCGGCAAAGACGTGAGCCTTCCAATGGTCTGGGATGAAATGCTAGGTCATCTCGAAAGCCCGTCGACCGGCATTGGCGCCGTGATTATTGGCCTGAATGGAAAACATAATCATTGGACGGTTGTTACGAGAATCCAAGGGGATACCTTGTTCCTGACTGACTCCGACGGCTTGAAGAGACTGTCTCGAAAAAAGATAACGATAGGCGAGCCAACAAGTCGAAGAATTCATCAGATTAGATCGGAAGAGCGTCGTGTAGGGAAAGAGTGTAGATCTCGGTGGT
>CALABV010000208.1 GCA_937886325.1 uncultured Geobacter sp. | reverse complement strand
TGGTGGAGCTGATCAGGATCGAACTGACGACCTCTTGAATGCCATTCAAGCGCTCTCCCAACTGAGCTACAGCCCCATTTGCGGAGACCTTTTATAGCAAACGGACTCTTGCGTGTCAATGTTTTTCTGACCTCGATATCCGGTCGAATACGATTTCCTTGCTACAGGCGATTGTGCTTTTCTTCCTTGACGCGGAAAATGGCTTTGGCTATAATTCGCGGGCATTTGCCGAAGTGGCGAAATTGGTAGACGCAGCAGACTCAAAATCTGCCGCCCGCAAGGGCATGCCGGTTCGATTCCGGCCTTCGGTACCATTCGACAATCCAAGGAAGTCCGATGCAGTATCAAGAGCCTTGAGCAATCAGGGCTCTTTTTTTTCGCCGATCCGCATGTCTGGTGCAATGCCGGGAGCATGGCCGCGTACATTTTTCGCATGCTGAAGCGTCTGCAGCGACTACCCAGCTCCGTATCCCGGTCAAGAGCGATTCAGAGCCGCGCACAGCAGAACTACGTGAGGAGGTGAAAGTGATCAGAGGCAATAAAACAACAATTTACTTTTCCAGTTGTCTCCTCGGCGGAGCGGTGGCTCATGGACGAGGCATGACCATCTCCCTGTTCAGCGCACTGGCAGTCAAGGGAGACTTTGACCGGGGTGTCCGCCTGGCGGTCAGCCACTCGGGGGATTCGGACGCCACCAGGGCCACAACCGGGAATATTCTACGTGCGCTGCCGGGTATGAGGTCGATACGGGCGGGGTGGATGAAACGATGCAATAGTGTCACATCCGAAGTTTCCGGATAGCCGCTACATATACGGGAATCCGATGCACAGCTGATTTTGTGGAGTCTAACGATGGGAACAGCAAACGATAAAAGAACGATTTACATAACGGAAAACGACAAGGCCCGGCTGGAAAAACTGCTCGCACAAGAAATAATGAGTGCGAAAAAAGGCTTCCTTCATCTTGAAGGCCTGACCAAGGAACTCATGAAAGCAAAAGTTGTAGGGGCGGCTCATGTACCGTCAGACGTAATAACAATGAATTCAAAAGTCATCCTAAAAGACGTTGAGAGAGGAACGTTCGAACAGTTCGTGCTTGTTTTTCCGCAGAGTGCAAACGCAGAAGAGAACAAGGTATCGATTCTATCGCCCATCGGAACAGCGATGATTGGCTGCAGAGTAGGCCACGTTTTTGATGTGACAACAGCAACCGGCCGGAGACGCTTAATGGTGGAGCAGCTTCTCTATCAACCCGAAGCCGCGGGAGATTATCATTTGTGATCTGTTGCGATGGTACTCGATGTTCGGGCCGCTCGTCAGATCCGGCAAACCGGAAAAACAGATAAAGAAGAAAAGATCCTTGACGACTCAAACTGAATCTTCTCTTGTTCGCCATGGTTCACAACAAACGTCGTGCGCCTGCACAGATTCGGCCCCGGCTTCGGTGAACGCGGAGAATACTTTCTGAGCGGCACTGCTGTCGACGGCGAGTGAACGTGTGTGTGATCCTCACAGTTTCACAATATCATTTTTTATCTCGCCAATAGTTGTTCGCTGCAGAGATTGTCTGAAAGTGGATAGCGACGACCTGTGACGCTGCAATGAGTGAATCGGCGTCATTGGAATATACTTCCCGCAGCTTAAACAGAATTTCTTTGTTGGGTTGCGTAGCCTTGACCGCCTTCCGGGCAAGCGCTATCGCGAGTTGGAAACCTTCTTCCGGTGTTGCAGTTATCAGGCTGAGTGGCTTGGCGTCTTTTGACATTGTACTCGCCGTCTTTTGCATCTCGGCATGCGAGATGCCTGCCAGGCTGAACTGGAGCATCAATGCAAATACAAAAATAATTTTGAATATCATTTCGTTTCCTCCTTTGTCTGTAAGTACTGCTTCTCCTGACAGTGTGCCGGTCGCCGTTGCCCTGTGGTCGAGAGTTAGGGTCACGAAGGATCTTTATCGAGCTGAAGTTTGGTCAGCGGGTTGTGAAGAGCGGGTCTGACGTGAGAGGAAGGTAGCGCTTGCTATTCGAAAGGATAATTGAAAAAAGGCTTATGTCAATCTTTGCTCCGTTTCGCTCACCCAAGTGCACGTCAACGTCTCCTCCCTTTCGTAACCATAATATTTCCGGTCAGACAACAACCCGCCCAGCAAGAAATAGCGCATGTGAGGCCGAAGTTGCAGGCGTACGGAAAAAGTCTCCGTGCAATATGGAGCAAACCCCAACATGTATCGTGGGTTTTAATATGCCTGAAATAAAGTACGCTAACTCCTGAAGGAGAAATCCGGGCCAGTCCATGAGGGGCAACCGATCCAGGGACATGGGAGCGGCATGGATTGACCGGTCCCTCTTTATCCCGGCGTGGTGACGCGCAATGAAAGGCGGTAGGAAAAGTAACGCCGAGGAACTGTTGAACAAATCGCGTAATAATGATGTGCTGTCCCGAATTGTCTCTCCTGGCTTTGCCGCCGGACTGCATTGAATCATACAGGGTCATGGCGGAAGCGAATCGTCTTTGCAAAGAGCTCTCTGGTGGAAAGGCCGAAATCCACGCCCAGTTTGCGGTAAATCTCTCACCATGTAACTGTGAATGCCTTTTCTGCTCATTTGCTCACATCAACGGCATTTTCAAGGAATCAAGAGAGCTTTCTCCTGAAGACGCCGTTGCCCATGTCCGCCGGTTCGAGGCGGATGGCGCCAATGCAGTGTTCATGATGTCTACGGCACAGAATGCCTTTGACCGGTACCTTGAAATCGCTCAAGAAGTAAGGAAAAGCCTGAAACCCGAAACAGTCCTCATTGCCAATGTCGGGGATCAATCGCTTCAGAAGGCGAGACTCAAGGATGTCGGTTTTTCGGGCGTCTATCATGCCGTTCGTCTGCGTGAGGGCATCGATACGAATCTTTCCGTGGAAAAAAGGAAAGAGAGCATCCGCAATTTCTGGAAGCGGGTCTTGAAGTCGGCACGTGCGTATAGCCAATCGGACCGGAACATACAAACGAAGAGTTGGCGGAGATGATAGTATTTACAGACTCCTTCAGCCCGTCGTTCAGCGGCGCTGCACGAAGGATATCCATCCCCGGCGCCGGCATGGCCGGTCGCGGGATGATCAGCGAAATGCGAATGGTATAGATTGTTGCCGTTACCAGGTTGGCAATGCCCCGATCAGTACTGGGCAATTGTACCCATGAAACGTGTGCACTGGGAGCCTTGGGAGGCGCGAATCTTTTCTGGGCCTAAGTCGGCGCTAATCCGAGAGATGTCGAGACAAAAACGGAAGAAGGCAGAGGAGAAACCGTTGCGGGCTGCGCTGCGATTTTCAAGGAAAGCAACCGGGACGTATGGAGCGGCCCCTCCCGGTTCTACACCGGCGCAACCCGCTAAGCGTTGGATAACCGAGGCTGGTAGAGATAAAAGAGGTCTTCGAACTCCCATTACACGGTCTTCGCACAGAGGGCGGTAAGCCGGTATCCTGCCGCACTCTGTCGGCTGACGGCATGACGGGTTTCAACTAGAGGGACCGGTCAATGGATACCGGTTTCATCTTTGATACAGCATCAATCGTATTCGTGATTCCTCAAGAGAGAAGAGGAAGAACGGTAATTCCGCGACACCGTATGTCCGGCTGTTTACGCAAAACATCAGCGGTTTAATAAAAACCGCAGAATCAATGCAGCAGTTCCCGGCAGCGGGCCTCCTGTTCCGGGCTGCCGATAAAAATCAGGGTCATGTCGCGGGTGATGACCGTATCCGGAGACGGATTTACCGTCGCCTCCTCCGCTTTACCCCGTTCCAGCGCAATGACCGTTCCGCCGCTCGTCTCCCTGATGCCGCAAGCCCGGATCGTCCTGCCGTGCATGGAATCGGGGACGGTATGGCGGTAGATGTGCATTCCCTCCGAGAGAAAGATGGAATCCTTGTTTTCCAGGATGTTCATCAGGATATTGGCGCCCACCGATGTGTTCGATACGACGAAGTCGGCTCCGGCAGCGTAGAGCTGGGCCACGTTTTCCTCCCGGTTTGCGCGGGCGACGATGCGGATATGCCGGTTGAGGTGGCGGCTTGCCAGAGTAAACAGGATGTTGGCGCTGTCGTCGTTGGTGGTGGCAATGAGCCCCTTTGCTCGGTCGATGGCTGCATCCTTCAGGATGGTCCGGCTGGTTGCGTCTCCGATGATGACCTCGTGTTCGGTGCAACTGGGATTGACGGCCCTGTCAATCAAGACAAACGGCACCGACCAGTGTTCAAGGAAACAGGCCGACGAACAGCCGATACGTCCGTGGCCGATGATTATCACCATATCCTGATCCGGCATCTCTCCGGTCAGTTTCTCCAGTGTTTCCAGATTCTCCCGTGTTCCCACCACTACAATAACCGACTGCTCCGAGAGAAGCGTATCGCGGGTCGGTATGACAATCTTTCCCCTCTCCCATACCCCGACAACAGCGAGTCCGGTCTGCTCGCGGATGCGGGCTTCCCGCAGGGGCATGCCTGAGAACGGGGTGCCGTGTACCGGAACTTCGGCGATGCGCAACGTGCCCAGAGAATCCAGGACATGGGCAAACGCCCCCATGGTGGTGGCCCTGGTGGCTAGGTAGCGGCCAAGGATTTTCTTCAGGGGGACCACCTGGTTCGCACCGGCCAGCCGGAGCAGTTCCGCGTGGTACGGCTCATCGAGCATTGTCGCGATGGGAGTTGAACAGAGGGAACGGACCGTAAGGGTTATGTTGACGTTCTCCTTGTCGCCGAGGTTGAGGATGATGTGGCGCGCCTTCTCAACCTTCAGCTTCTGCAGCACGCCGGCGTCGGACGGATCACCGTACACTGCCCGGATACCCTCGTCTTCCTCCAGACGCCGGACCTCCTCGTAGCCGGAAAGTACGGCAAAGAATGGTATTCCGCGAACCCGGAGCTTGCGGACCAGTTCTCTCGTAACCGAGTCGAGACCGCAGATGATCACATGGCCGCTGGTACCTTCGGGCGCCTCAAGGAGCGGATGATAACGGAGCATCTCTTCTATCCAGGGAGCAAGGAACAGGCTGATAACACCGAAGGGCAGGAGGATGAGCAGAAACAGCACGCCGGACAGGGTCACGATCCCTGCAAAGATGTAGCCGGCGTCGGAGTGAAAGGTGATGTCACCGAAACCCAGGGTGGTCATGACGGTTATCACCCAGTAGATGCCGGCAACGATCGAGAATTCGCGCCCTTCCAGGTGCAGCATCAGATACTGGAAAACCTTGGCGTAGACCAGCACCATGCATACGAGGAAGGTGCAGTATGCGATCAGCGTCTTGAGGTGCTTGCGGGCTGAAACGCCGGCAATATAGGCGATTTCGCCGGAAATGGGCCTCATGAAACCTCCATGGGCGTTCGTTGGATTAATCAGGTTCGGGTGCCGCTTTCGCATTCTTCACGGCATCAGGCTGTACTATGCCACCGGCAGGATATGGACGCAAGGCTCAATATGGGTGGACAGCAAAGGATTCATGGCGTAATCCCGGAAAGGTTTTCTTGCCCCGGCGCTTTACCTGATTTTATTCCCTGATTGTTTGACCCTATTATTGTGGTACTCTATTGCCCGATATTCATTCATGCGGAGCGTCATCATGCATACAGTCATCTACTATTATACCGGTACCGGCAATTCCCTGTGGACGGCGCGCTTGTTCGCCGAGGCGCTCGGCGACGCGGAGATCGTTCCGATGCGCCGGGTGAATCATATCCGATGCGTCGGTGAACCGGATACAATCGGGTTTGTTTTCCCGGTCCACATCTGGGGCGTCCCGAGGCATGTACGCACTTTTCTCCAAGTAATGGAAAAACGGCCGGCCGCCTATTATTTCGCCGTTGCGGTTAACGCCGGGCAGGTATCACGCACCCTCATTCAACTCAAGGAACTCATGGCAAAGGACGGCCTCAAACTTTCCGCCGGCTTCGATATCCGGTTGCCGAGCAACTATATTCCCTGGGGTGGGCCGGGTCCGGTGGAGGCGCAGCGGAAACTGTTCGACACGGCAATCGATAAAATCAGGATTGCGGCAACGTATGTCACAAGCCGTACATCGGGACTCATCGAGAAAGGTCCCTT
Organism: uncultured Geobacter sp.; assembly: GCA_937886325.1. Lineage (GTDB taxonomy): Bacteria > Desulfobacterota > Desulfuromonadia > Geobacterales > Geobacteraceae > RPRC01. The sequence goes on along the minus strand of CALABV010000208.1, from coordinate 25,433 downwards.
GTGGCAGAGGGTGTTATTCACCGCCTTCCACAGAATGACCTATAATCTCGTGCAGACAATGGACAAAAACTTCCAAATCGACGGCACGTGCGACTCCTGCGGTATCTGTGAAAAGGTCTGCCCTGTAGGAAATATCACCATGGAAGCAGGGAGACCCGTCTGGCACGGCAGCTGCGAGCAGTGCCTCGCATGCATCCAGTGGTGTCCCACGGAATGCATTCAGTACGGAGGGAAAACAAAGGGATACGAACGCTACCATCACCCTGAGGTGAAGGTGAAGGATGTTTTTCGGGAGCAATGCGGAGAGCGCGAAAACTAATTGCTATAGCGCTTGAATAAACGATGTGCCGCATACTTCCATGAAGTTCGACGCTGCAGGGAAGGGCCCTGAGAAATCAGGGCTTTTTATATATCTATGTTTTCATCCGTCTCGCAACTGGTGAAGAAGGCGTCTACGGATGAGTGTCCAGCATTCATTATGAGATGAAGTGAGCTTGGTTATGAATAAATACAATAAATTAAATATTTCAAAAAATAAAAAGAAGTAAATATATTTTAAGATAAATAATGATGTAAAAATAAACAAGTTCAAAAATGAATGATCAATAACAGTATCTTGCTATGAAAAACGGAGCCGGATGAATTACAAATTTAATTAAAAATATGGTTCAAGTTTTTATCTCTCGTGACGAAAATAATAGCAGGACAGGAGGTACGCTTCCTGTCACCATGCTACAAGTCGATAGTTGTGTCTATCTTGGTTGACACGTGCGTGCAGAGAACTCGGGTAAAACGTAAAAGAGGAGAAAAGGTATGATTTTCGCGAAGATGAGGCTTGGGCCGAAAATGGGACTGGTGTTTGGATTTGTGTTGTTCATGCTGTTGATGATCACCTATCTTGGCATCAGCGGCATGTCGAAGGTGAGAGATTCTTTGGACATGATCGTGAAGGTGGAGCAGCGGAATACCGGCTCTTTCTTCCTTCAGAAGGATGCTGCGCCTCTTGCAGCGAAGGAGAAGGAGACATCCGGCGTCCAGGTTAAGTCTCAAGAGGAAAGTATCAAGAAGGCATATGATACGGCCGTCACGACCTATGAGCGACAGAGACTACTGATGCTGATTTCCGGAGCATTGGCATTTCTCCTCGGTCTCGCGGGCGCAATTTTCCTGATCAACAATTTCGTGACACGGCTCAATCGTGTGTCGGCGGCCATGGATCGGGTGGCTGACGGCGATCTGTCAACCGAAATCAAGATCTTCGCCAAGGACGAGATCGGTGACCTGGGCCGGGCCATCAACAGGACGCTGGAGTCCATGCGCTCCATGGTGACTTCCATCAGAGATACCGCGGCCCAGGTGGCATCCGCCTCCACCCAGCTCTATGCTACCTCCGAGCAGATTGCCACGGGTGCGGAAGAGGTTGCGGCCCAGGCATCGACCGTTGCCACGGCCAGCGAGGAGATGACCTCCACCAGTTCGGAGATCGCCAAGAACTGCCTGATGGCGGTAGAGAGTTCCAAGCAGGCCGGCGATTCGGCGGAAAGTGGAGCGGCGGTGGTGCAGGAGACGGTGGCGGAAATGGGCCGTATCGCGGAGAGGGTCAAGGAATCGGCGCAGACCGTGGAAAGCCTCGGCGCCCGGTCGGACCAGATAGGAGAGATTGTCGGCACCATCGAGGACATCGCGGACCAGACCAACCTGCTGGCGCTGAACGCGGCCATCGAGGCGGCCCGTGCCGGCGAGCAGGGGAGGGGCTTCGCGGTTGTCGCGGACGAGGTTCGCGCGCTGGCGGAACGGACCACCAAGGCAACCAAGGAAATAGGCGCCATGATCAAGGCAATCCAGGTCGAGACCAAGAGCGCCGTGTCTTCCATGGAAGAGGGGGTCAGGGAGGTGGAAAAAGGCACGGAGGATGCCGCCAAGTCGGGGCAGGCGCTGCAGGAAATTCTCGAGCAGGCGAACTCCGTCACCATGCAGATCAACCAGATTGCCACCGCGGCGGAGGAGCAGACCGCTACTACCAACGAGATCACCAGCAACATCCAGCAGATCACAGAGGTCGTCCACGAGACCGCCAAGGGGTCCCAGGAGTCGGCTTCGGCCGCGAACCAGCTCGCGCGTCTCGCCGAAGAGTTGCAGGAAATGGTGAACAGGTTCAGACTTGCGGCGTAGAAACCGGTGAAAAGTGATAAGTAAAAAGTGAAAAGTAAAAAGTGATAGGTGAAAGACAAAAAGAAAGGGCGTCCATGACGGGCGCCTTTTCCTTTTTTTCTATGTCGGTTCTTCTCTGTGCGCGAGAAATTCCTCAAACATCCGTGCCGCCTTTTCGTAGTCTTCCAGTGAGATGATGCAGTCTTCCCTCCAGTCTCTCGTTTTGTAGTAGACCCTGTCGTAGTAGGAGGTCAGAAGTTCTTTCATGAATGGCCTGAGTTCCCAGCGCTCCAGGTATTCACGGATTTCTTCGTACTTCTCGCCGCCGAGCCTTTTTCTGATTCGTTGCAGGGCGGCGGCCATCCCATTCTTGTATTCCGGTCTTCCGTATTCGGCAATCAGGCGTTCTACCCGTGTTTCCAGGGGCGCCTCGCACCAGATCTTTATCCCGTCCCGCATCACATCGTAAAAAATTCCGGGGAGGGAAATCCTCCCGATGCGGCGGCTTTCCCCCTCAACCACTATCGGTTTCCCGTCCGGCGATTTCCGCAGGGCGTCCCAGAGGAGGCTGTCGAAACGTTTCTGGCTCAGGTCCTGCGTCAGTCCCACCTCGCCGAAGGCGGATCCCCGGTGCCGCGCAAGGCCTTCCAGGTCGATGACGGTGAACCGTTTCGTGTCGAGACGGTGGAGAAATTCGGTTTTTCCGATTCCGGTAAGTCCATGGATGACAATCAATGGCCCGTGCGGATGGAAATCGTCGAAGAAGGCCGAAACGTGGGCACGGTATGTCTTGTACCCTCCCTGCAGTTGTGATGCGGGAAAACCGGTCAGGTCCAGGATGGCTGTAACGGTCCTGCTCCGGAGGCCGCCCCGCCAGCAGTAGACCAGGATGGGTCGGCCGCCGGAGCAGGATGCTATTTCCTCCACCATGCGGGGAAAACGCGGTGCCGTCAATTCCAGGCCCCGGACGCGGGCGGCATGGGGACCGCTCATCTTATGGAGAATGCCGATTTCAACCCGCTCCTCATTGCTCAGAAGGGGGATGTTAACCGCGCCCGGAATATGGTCTTCCTCGTATTCGAGGGGGGTGCGGACATCGACGATACAGTGGGTGTCGAGATGTGTTTCACGGAATACCGCGATAGCGGCCAAGGCGTGTCTCCTGAAAGTTGTGGTGTGCGCGAGGGCAGTGAATCGAAAAACGAAGAGTCGCGAACTCTTTGGGAAAGCTGTCGGATGACGAAACCTGCTGATACGGTACAATTGTTCAGGGGTGCTTCTCAGGGTTATCCGCCGGCCGTTTTCCGGCCATCAGGGAATCGGGTCTTGATTTCAGAAAGGAATCAGCGCCACGGGATATGGACGGTACATCAGACATACCATATGCGCCTGATCTTCGCAATTCAATCCATGCCCTGCCCGTCGCCGAGGTGTATCGGTCGCTTGCGAGCGGGCCGAACGGTTTGCATCTGAACGAAGTGGAGGTGCGCCGCCGGAAGTTCGGACCCAACACCATCCGGGAGGTCCGGAGAAAGCCCCTGTTTGTTAAATTTCTTGCCAACTTCACTCACCTCATGGCCATTCTTCTTTGGGCCGGCGGTATCTTCGCCTTTGTGGCTCGTTTGCCGCAGTTGGGGTGGGCCATATGGGCAGTTGTCGTCATCAACGCGCTCTTTTCCTTCTGGCAGGAATACAAGGCGGAAAAGGCCATGGAGGCTTTGCGCAGGCTTCTTCCCGTCACCGCCCGCGTTATTCGCGAAGGGGAAGAGAAGCGTATCAATGCGGAGGAACTGGTTCCCGGCGACCTGCTGCTTTTGTCCGAGGGGGATGCCATTTCGGCCGACGGACGGCTCGTTGAGGAAGCTGAATTGCGGGTGGATCATTCAACGCTCAGCGGTGAGTCCCATCCGGTGAAGAAATCCCGTGACGCGCTTCCGCCAACCGAAGCGGTTCGGACGGAACAGTCGAATCTGGTTTTCGCGGGTACGACCGTGGCTTCGGGGAGCGGCAAGGCGGTCGTTTACGCCACCGGCATGGATACGGAGTTCGGCGTTATCGCCCATCTCGCTCTTGGTCTCGAGGATGAGCTGAGCCCTCTGCAGAGAGAGATCAACCGGATGACGCGGGTGGTTACGGCTATGGCTGTCGGGATCGGCATAGCATTTTTTCTCCTCTCCGTATTTGTCGTTCAGCGTCCGGTTCATTCCGGGTTCATCTTCGCCGTGGGGATGATAGTCGCCTTCGTTCCCGAGGGACTGCTCCCCACGGTTACCCTTGCCCTTGCCATGGGGGTTCAGCGCATGGCAGGCCGCAATGCGCTGATAAAGAAGCTTTCCTCCGTGGAAACCCTCGGCTGCTGCACGGTCATCTGCACCGACAAGACAGGAACCCTTACGCAGAACGAGATGACGGTTCGATCTCTCTGGCTCGCGTCGCGCACAGTGGCGGTAACGGGCATCGGATACGATCCTTACGGAGAGATCGTCCACATGGATACGCCGCTTTCCCGGCCACTGCCGGATGATGTGCGGATGCTGCTCCTTGGAGCGGGTCTCTGCAACAATTCCCGCATTGTGTCCCCGGCTTTCCGGGAATTGCCCTGGACCGTGTTGGGAGACCCGACCGAAGCGGCGCTGAAGGTGGCAGCCGCCAAGGGGGGGATACATCTTGATGTGGAAGAGGAAGCAAGGCCGCGTGTGAGGGAAATCCCCTTCGACTCGCGACGAAAACGAATGAGTACCCTTCACTGTTGCGCGCCCTGGGGCGCGAACGGCTGCCCTCCCGGCAGACCGGAACTGAAGGATTCTGTAGGGATGACCGTCTTTGTTAAAGGCGCTCCGAGAGAGGTCCTGGCTCTTTGCGCAAGGATACAGACTGCCGGGAAGGAAGAGATTCTCGACGATGCGATGCGTGCGGCAATCGTTGCCGCCAATGATGACTATGCCCGTGACGGGCTTCGCGTGCTTGCCGTAGCCACTCGCTTCCTGGAGAGCGGATGGACTGATTTTTCGGCAGAGGCCGTGGAAAGGGATCTTACCTTTCTCGGGCTTGCCGCCATGATGGATCCTCCCCGTGCGGAGGTCTCGGAGGCCGTGGAAAAATGCCGTCGCGCCGGGATACGGATCATCATGATTACCGGCGACTACGGTCTGACCGCGGAAAGCATCGCCCGCCGCATCGGGGTGGTCCGGGAGCGGGTTCGCATCCTCTCTCCCGGCGAAGTGGACGCAATGGATGAAAACGCACTGCGGGCCGTGTTGCGGGAAGAGGTCATCTGCGCCAGGTTCGCGCCCGAGCACAAACTCCGCGTTGTCGGCACGCTGCAGGGGATGGGGCAGGTGGTGGCCGTAACAGGGGACGGGGTGAATGACGCCCCTGCCCTGAAAAAGGCCGATATCGGCATTGCAATGGGCATAGTGGGTACGGATGTGGCAAAGGAGTCGGCGGACATGGTGCTGAGCGACGACAATTTCGCTTCAATCGTCAATGCAATCGAAGAGGGAAGGGCCGTCTACGCCAATATCAAGAAGTTCGCAACATACATATTCACCAGCAATATGCCCGAAGCCTGGCCCTTTATTCTGCAGATCCTGCTGAATATTCCCCTTGCCCTGCCGGTGATGCAGATTCTTGCCATCGATCTGGGTACGGACATGCTTCCGGCCCTGGCGTTGGGCGCGGAAAAACCTGAACCGGGGGTAATGGATGCGAAGCCCCGCTCCCGGAAGGATCGCCTTGTTGACGGATTCCTGCTGCTGCGGGCAATTGTCTGGCAAGGAAGCCTGATGACCCTCTTCTGTTTCGCAGGTTACTTCTATCTGTACAGGTCATTCGGCTATACCGATCCGCTTAATCTGCCGCGGTACGATCTCCTTCCCTACGCCGAGCGCCTTGCGGAGCCTGGAGGGTACGTCTACGTGCTTGCCACGACGATCTTTTTTGCCGGTGTCGTGGCCTGTCAGATCGGCAATGCCTATGCCTGCCGAACCGAGAGGACATCGGTATTTTCCATCGGTTTTTTTGGAAACCGTCTTCTTGTCATTGGGATTCTGGCGGAAGTCGCCATTGTCCTTGTCCTGATGCATGTTCCGCCGCTGCGGGCCGTTTTCGAGCTCGCGCCCCTGCCTCTCCCCTTCTGGTTGGTGTTCTGTATTTTTCCCGTCCTCCTTTTTCTGGCGGAGGAGGGACGCAAGGCGCTGGTTCGCAGGCCTGGCCGGCGGAGTTCCGATTCGCGAGGTACGCCATGAAGATAATCATTATCGGCTGCGGACGCATGGGCGCTTCCCTGGCGCAGGCACTGGTGAAGCGCGGCAACGAGGTTTCCGTTGTCGATTGTAATCCGTCGGCTTTTGACCGCCTCGGCGCCGCATTCGGTGGAAAGCTTGTTTCCGGCATCGGTTTCGACCGTTCCGTGCTCGAGGAAGCGGGCATCGATCGCGCGGACGGGCTTGCGGCGGTGACCGACAGCGATGAGACCAACGTCGTCGTCGCCCGTGTGGCGCGAAAAGTCTTTCGGGTTCCGAAGGTTGTGGCGCGGCTCTACGACCCGCGCAAGGCGGAGATCTACCGACGTCTGGGACTGCAGACCATTTCCCAGACAACCTGGGGTGTCGGACGGGTCCTGGAAATCCTGACCTCGTCAAGGATGGAGACGATCCTGACGCTCGGCAACGGTGAGGTTGAGATCGTTGAAGTCGAGGTTCCGCATCTACTGATAGGCCGGACAGTATCGGAACTCACCGTGCCCGGAGAAGTCCATGTCACGGCGATTACCAGGGGGGGAAAGGCATTCTTGCCGGCGCCGGGCACCGAGTTCCAGGGAGGAGACCAGGTGCACCTGACACTCCTCTTCTCGTCCGCCGAGCGTCTCAAAGCGCTTCTCGGGTGGCAGTAGAAGGTTCGAGGGAGGATACATGGACGTCATCATTGTCGGCGGGGGAAAGGTCGGGGTTTACCTGGCCGGTCTGCTCCTTGGCGGGGGAGCGCGGGTAAAGGTCATCGAGCTGAATCCCGAAGTGGTTCCGCGGCTTGCGGGACTCCCCGAGCAGGTGGAGGTGATCGAGGGGAGCGGCACGGACCCGGAGGTGTTGGAGAAAGCGGGCATACGCCGCGCCGACGTGGTCGCGGCCGTCAGCGGTTCGGACGAGGCCAATCTCGTTTCGGCCAGCCTCGCTCGTTTCGAATTCGGTGTCGGCCGCGTCATTGCCAGGATAAACGATCCGGCGAATGCCTGGATGTTCACGCCCCAGATGGGGGTGAATGTCGCCCTCAACCAGGCTGATATCCTGGCTCACCTTGTAATGGAGGAGATTTCCGTTGGAGAGATGATGACCCTCCTGAAACTTCGGAAAGGCGAATATTCCCTGGTTGAGGAAAAGGTTCACCGGAAGTCTCCGGCCGCGGGCACTGCGATTTCGAACCTGGGAGTTCCCGCGGAGTGCGTCATAACCGCTGTCATCCGGAAGGGCAAACTCATTATTCCCCGTGGAGATCTGGTGCTCATGCCGGAGGATGAGGTGCTCTCCGTTATTCACTCCTCGCACATTGCGGAGCTGGCGGAAATACTCGGTCAGGGCAACGGAACAAAAGAGGGTGACCGAACTTGAATTGCGCCTGACGGCGTGATATACAAACAGAACGGACGAATCCGCTGAGCAGTAACGCCAAATGCTCGCGAATGTCCGTTCCGGAGGGCTTCGATTCGCCTTCATCCGCGGAAGGGACTTCCGGACCCCATTATGCTTCATGCAAACAAAGACTATGAGGGAGGTACGGCAATGTGCAAACAGACATCCGGTTATCAGGATGATTATCTCAAGGCGGTCGAAATCGGCAGGCCACATACCATCCAGAAGCTGTTCCCAAATTCCAAGGCGCTTATCGTCAGCGGAAAGGTCATCGACCGGGCAATGCTCGCAAAGGGCAAGGCCATCGCAATGGCTGCCAACGGCAGGAACACTTTCGTCATCCGCGGCGTTCTTAAGGCAGCACAGCGGGCGAATGCGGCCGTACTGATCGAGATTGCCAAGTCCGAGGGGGGCGCCAAGGCGTATTGCGCCGTCAACTACTGGAACATGGCCCTTCATGTTGACGCGCTCTGCAACGAGATGGGGATAACCGTCCCTGTTGCCATCCACGCGGACCATTACGGCATCAAGAGCGAAAAGGACGTCGAAACCGCAAAGGTCGAGATCCCGAGCATGTTCGACTCCGGGATCACCTCCATCGCCATCGACGCATCCCATCTGCACGACGACAAGAATCTCCTGGCGAGCATCGCCCTCAACCCCTGCGTCCCGTCCTGGGCCGGCCTGGAGACGGAGGTCGGGGAGATCAAGGGAAAGGAAGGGCTTTCCACGGTGGATGAGGCCATGTTCCTGATTCAGGGATTGAATGCCCACGGCATCTTCCCGGACTGGATAGCCCTCAACAACGGCACCACCCACGGAATCGAGGCAAGCGCCCAGGGCATCCAGGTGGACCTCACCGCGGACATCCACAGGGCGCTTGAGAAATACAAGGTGTCAGGAGCCCAGCACGGCACCTCCGGCAACAGCTCGGAGCGGCTCCGGGAGATCGCTGCCCGCACCCACACTACCAAGGCGAACGTTGCAACGGCCCTGCAGATGGTGTCCTGGGGGCTTCGGGTGAATGACTACGGCAACGCCATCCTCGACGATGCCGGCAGGTTCATCAAGGAGAAGGATCGGGGCATGAGCGATGAGCTTTGGGCCGAGATCGTCGCATATGCCGATTCCAAGGGCTACAAGCCGGGTGACTACAAGAACCTGAACCTGCCTTACGAGAATAAGCTCCTCTCCCAGCCCCGCGAGATTCGCGAGCGCATGACGGCCGGGGTGGAGGAATTCGCCTTTACCATGATGACCGAGGTCTTCAATGCCCGCGACACCGCGCCGCTGGCTATCGAGGCGATTCTTTCCGCCGGCACGTTCGACCTCGGGCCGAAGGCGGAGCGTCTGGAAGATCCGGGTGACTGGACCGCGGAGAGAATAACCGCCCGGGCCGCGGCCATAACCGGCGATAAGGGACCGGTCGGGAACTTCGAGGACTGAGAACGGAAGAATACACGAAAGGCGGGGGGGCGGTACGCGGCCTCCCCGCGGTTTTTTTATGAGTCGGTACAAGAACATACTCATCATCAAGCCCGGCGCTGTCGGCGACCTTCTCCAGCTCACGCCGGTGATGCGGGAGCTGAACCGGAGCTTTCCCGAGTCCGGAATAACCCTCCTGGTCGGTTCCAAGGCGTCGGCAACCATGTTCCTCCATAATCCCCATGTCAGCGAGACCATCGTTTTCGACAGAAAGGGTGAACATGCCTCATTGTCGGGGTTTCTCGGTCTTCGTCGGAAAATCAGGCGCGGTGGGTATGATCTGGTGATCAATTTCCAGAGGAGCAACCTGAAGGCTTGGCTCCTCGCCTCGGCCGCCTTTCCCTGTCGGGTGCTCGTGTACCGCAAGGCACGAGGCAGGATCGTCCACGCGGTGGTGAACCACCTGGAGACCCTTGCCCCGCTGGGGATCGACCCCGCGTCGGTCGACCCTTCGCTACGGCTCTACACGGGTCCGGAGGAGGACGCCTTTGCCGAAGAGGCCTTCCGCGACGCCGGACTTTCACGTAAAACCGTCATCGCGCTCAACGCCGGGGCCAGCAACCGGATCAAATGCTGGAATCCGGAACATTTCGCCGAGTTGGCGAACTTGCTTACTCAGAGGCTTGGCGCCGGAATCGTTCTGGTGGGCGCAGGGTTCGAGAGGGATCTGGCAGAGAAGATTCGCGCCGGAATGACCGCCGAACCGCTGGACCTGGTTGGAAAGACGTCCCTCCTGCAACTGGGCGCCGTCCTGTCCCGGTGCGACCTGCTGGTGAGCGGCGACACCGGGCCGCTGCACATGGCAACCGCTGTCGGAACCCCGGTCGCCGCGCTTTTCGGCGCCATCGAACCCTTGCGGACAGGACCGGTCGGGAAGGGACACCGGGTCATCCGTCACGCCGAGGTACCCTGTGTCCCATGCAATGGACGATCCTGCACCAATAAAACCTACCTTGAATGCATGGAGAAGATTACACCCGACGAGGTGTTCGAAACAGTAACGGAAATGCTTGAAGAGAGGAAGGGAAGGGCGCAATGCGGGTCCTGATCGTCAAGATGAGCGCCCTGGGCGACATCATCCACGCCCTGCCGGTGCTCGACTATCTCCATCAGGTGTCGCCGGGCATCGAGGTTGACTGGATCGTGGAGGAGCCGTTTCGGGAGATTCTGGAAGGCAATCCGCTCATCACCGAGCTCCACACGGTCCGCACCAAGGTATGGCGGAAAAAGCCCTTTTCGGCCGCTACCCGTCGGGAGATAGGCGCCGTAAGACTTGCGCTCCAGGAGCGCGACTATGATCTGGTGTTCGACATCCAGGGAAACCTGAAAAGCGGGCTGGTGGACTGGTTGAGCGGGGCGGAAAAGCGCATCGGCTTCGAACGGGAAGTGCTTCAGGAGTCCGTCAATCTCCTCTTTACGACCCGCCAGGTTCCCCTCCGTCGCCAGGACTACCATATCACCGACCAGTATCTGAGGATCGTGAGCGTATCTTTCGGCAGGGATTTCAACAAGATGAAACTATCCTCCGACATATATACTTCGCCGGAGGACGACGAGACGGCGCGAACCCTGCTGGCCACCATGTCGGACGGTCTGGTGTTCCTTTTCCACTACGGCACCACCTGGGAGACCAAGTTCTGGTTCGAGGAGGCGTGGGTCGACCTGGGCAAGAGGCTGCTGGAAAACTATCCCGAATCGTCGATTCTTCTTTCGTGGGGCAACGAGGCGGAACGCGCGGCGGTTACCGGGATTGCAGCGGGAATCGGCCCCGGCGCCCGGGTCCTTGACAGGTTTCCGCTCAAAGGCTTTGCCGCCCTCCTGAAAAAGGTCGACCTGGTAGTCGGCGGCGATACCGGACCGATCCACATCGCCGCGGCGGTCGGAACTCCCACCGTCTCCCTCTACCGGGCCAGCGACGGCAAACGCAGCGGCCCCCGGGGACCCGGACACGTCATCGTCCAGACTCCCATCCATTGCGCCCCCTGTTTTCGCACCGAATGCGACAAAAATGACAGATGCATGCGTACGATTGCGGTTGACGACGTGATGCGTGCCGTGGAGAAGGCGCTCGGCGGGTGAAAGGGTGGCAGGAATTCCTTCACGAGATTCTCTTCTTTTTTCCCTTCCTACTTCCCTTTCCCCAGTCCGATTCTTCGACGCCTTTTATACCGCTTTCATGGAATTATTCAAAATATCGATGTTTTCCAGGCTTCAGGAAGTGATTTATCGCCTTGAAATAATCATAATTGTGCTTGTGATTGGGTGCTGAGCTGTGATACTCCTCTTCTCAGTTTTGTATCCCCTGAATCTGTGACGCCTTCACGCCTTCGCCTTCGCGGAACGCCTCGGTCTCCTGCTTTCCCGCTGATTGAACCGGCCCGTCGAAGGTCACCGGCGGAAACGGCGTGAAGCAGCGCCGGCGACGTTCGAACCCCGGCATTCCGCTCATCTCGGCGTTCAGGCGCCGCGGATTCAGGTTTCCATTCAGCACTACATACGCGCATGGAGGCGGCACATAATGACGAACGCGCCACGGCTTCTCGATAAACTCGTCAGTCTCACCGGTATTCAGGATATCGAACTGATGGAGTTCAGCCTGCTCAAGACTCTTGCCGAGTTTATCCATCCGCTCGAACTGTCGATCCTGAAGCTGGATAAACGGGGGAGGCCGTGCTACCAGCTGCACCTCAGGCAGGAGAAGTACGAGATTTTATCGGATAATTTCTCCTTGTCCGACGAAATCTTTACCGCCCTTGACATCGTACATGGAACGAAACAGTCTTTCCGCACCCGGATTGATTCCGGGAGCATGCTTGTTGCGTGGCACGTCATGCAGACCAAGTCTCAGAACGTCTTTCTGGTTGCGGTTACCTCGCGGGAGCTGACCAAGTTCAACTCCCACATGATACGCGGACTTCTCCAGATCTACCGGAATTTCTATGATGTGCTCATCGAGGCGCAACGCGACCAGTTGACCGGTCTCGCCAACAGAAAGACCTTCGAAGAGGTTATCCAGAAAATCTACAATGAGCCGCCTCCCTGCACCGATCCGGTTCCCATCGATCGTCGCAGCATTGTCAACAAGGACAACGTCACATACTGGCTCGGCATGGTTGATGTGGATAATTTCAAGCGCATAAATGATACCTGGGGACACCTGTACGGTGATGAAGTACTCCTGCTCCTTGCCCAACTCATGCAGCACCACTTCCGGGAAAGCGATTTCCTGTTTCGGTTCGGTGGGGAAGAATTCGTCGTTATTGTCCGGACGGATACGGAAGAACATGCCCACAGGGCATTCGAGCGGTTCCGCGAAGCGGTGGAAAACCATCCCTTCCCCCAGGTCGGTCAGGTTACGGTGAGCACCGGTGTGGTAAAGATGGAACCTACCATCTTTACGGCGACATTGCTTGATAGGGCGGATCAGTCTCTGTACCATGCAAAGAGAAAAGGCCGTAACAGGGTGGAATTCTTCGATGACCTGCTGCGGGAAGGGCTGGTGAGCATAGCCGAGATAGCCGCTGGTGAGATAGAGCTCTTCTGACATGAAAGGAGGCGCACATGAAAGCGGAAGAAAAGACGGCAAGCGATTTGAAAATGGACGGCATAGGGGAGTTTTCCGCGTTCGTCGTAGAAAAGACCGAAGACAAGCGATTCGTGCGCGGCATCGTACCGCGTTCCATTGATGACCTGCCTGACGGAGATCTGCTGATACGAGTCCGCTACTCGTCCCTCAATTACAAAGATGCCCTCTCAGCCACCGGTCATCCCGGAGTTACACGGCAGTTCCCTCACACCCCCGGAATCGACGCGGCAGGAGAAGTGGTCACCTCCGGATCCCCTCGTTTCTCGCCGGGCGACACGGTGCTTGTTACCGGATACGACCTCGGCATGGAAACCGACGGCGGTTGGGGGCAGTACATCCGTATTCCTTCTGAGTGGGCAGTACCTCTCCCGTTCGGACTGACTACCCGCGAGGCAATGGCGATTGGTACGGCCGGATTCACGGCAGCGTTGTCTGTCTTGAAGCTGCAACAGGCCGGAGTGAAACCGGGGGACGGCGATGTGCTGGTTACCGGCGCAACCGGTGGTGTCGGCAGTATGGCGGTGTCGTTCCTTGCACATGCCGGGTATCGTGTTGTGGCTTCCACCGGCAAGGTCTCCTCTGAAGAGCTTCTCCGTTCTCTGGGGGCAGCGGATGTCGTTTCGCGCGAAAAAGTAACCGAAGGTGTCGAGCGGCCGATGATGAAAGAGCGCTGGGCCGGAGCCGTGGATGTTGTCGGAGGGGAGACCCTCGTGGCTGCCGTAAAAGCTACCCGCTACGGGGGAGCGGTCACGTGCTGCGGACTGGTCGGCTCGGCGGATCTGTCCATGAACGTGTACCCCTTTATCCTTCGGGGGGTGAGCCTGATCGGCGTCGATTCCGTCAACTGTCCGGCCGATATGCGCCTCAAGACATGGGAAAGGCTGGCCGGCGACTGGAAACCGAGTCAGTTGGAAGAAATGGTTACAGAGGCGCCGTTGGACGAGCTGGAAAACAAGATCCGGCTTATACTTGAAGGGGGTATTTGCGGGCGGGTGGTTGTAAGGCTGCCTTGAAGTTTATGCCGTGCCTTTTTCCTGAACGAAAGAGCGTATTGAACCAATCAGGTTGACATAATGAAACTTATGCATTATTGAAGAACCAGTTGAGTTTGAAATTAAGCGCGTGCGGAGTCGTTTAATGGCGTACCCGTGAAGCACTTTTTTGGAAGCCGTCCCTGTCGTAGTGACATTTCAGGGGACGGCTTTCTTTTTTGCGGGCATGGCGCGCGGGGATGCCTTTTAAAGTCCGCTGTACTAACCTCCCGCATTTGCCGCACATTTGAGGAGATCAGTGAAATGACGCACACCAGGTTTTTCCCTGCGGTGATTGTTCTGTTCCTTTGTCTTGCGTCAACCGCTTTCACGAGTGGAAATTTTCATATTTCCTGGCGCACGGTATCGTTCGATACTCCCACGGAGATGTCTAGGCCCACGGAAATTGGTCTGGATGCGGTGGCAATCACGGACCCGCCGGAGGCTTCTCACGGGGACGCTCTGATGGAAGTCATTCTGGTCGCCATACCCGCGGAATTGCGCGAGGCACTGGGAAACAGCGACTCCGAGATCGTCAACTATGTGAAATCAACCTTTCTGGGAACAGCCAAGTCGGCCGAAAAAACGGTTACGCGAACATTCCTCGGTCGAACGGTTTCCGGCGAACTCCTGTCCTCGAAGATACCTGCTCCGAGAGAGATTGAATTGTATCTCATACCGCTCGCCGACGGCGGGTCCATGGCCGTTGCCTTTAGTCGCGACGCACGTCTCTTACGGGAAAGATTCGAGGCGCTTGCGGACAAGGTGTCGCGATCGTTCCGGGAATCGGCCGGGAAGTAAGGCTCTTCCGGATTCTGAATTCAATAGTTGGTCAAGTGGGCAAGGAAGTGATGCATCCTCGGTTTCATCCGGTGTCGAAAGGGGAATATGAAATGAATTCAACGCACCACATCACAAAGGAGGCAACAATGAAAAAACTGCTCATCGCTTTTTTGTGTGTTCTTCTCGTTCCTGTCTGCGTCGGCGCGGCCCCACCCAAGGGTAACGCAATCAAGACACTTCTCTGCACCGATATGAAGGCTTTCCAGGAGGTGTCCCCGCTCGCTATCGGCACTATCCGCTCCGCGGGCGCGAAACGCAGCAAGGACGGGAAAAAGATAGAGGTCTATCTATCCAACGGAGATTTCACCGTGGAATCGATGTCGAGCGACATGGTATTGCCCCTGAAAAACAAGAAGGATTTCATCTTGGTAGTCACGTTCATGAACGGTTCCAACCCCGTGGTCGATGGTACGTACACGCCGAAAGCCGGATACGGCAAACCCTTCTGGAGTTTTGCGGCGGTGAGGGTTCTTTCCGGCCCCAAGGGGACCACTCTTTCCTTCGGCAGTAATGAAGGGAAATCCACCATCAGCGGGATTTCCACGGGGAAGATCTCCGGGACTTTCCTGTTGCAGAGGAAAAACGGCGCAAAGGTCGCGGCAGAGGCGTCCGGTACCTTCAATGTGCCGTTGACCATCTCAAAATACTGAAGAACGAGATGAATCAGGCTTGAGTCGTTATCTTCGGACTACTCCAACTGATGAACCCGGCACCTTGTGACAGTAATAATTTCAAAGATTCCCCCCCCTCCTTTGACGGGAGGGGGGCAGGGGGTGGGTGACGCTTCAATCAGCAAATGTTCAGGAATCTTTTCCGTCTAGCATGTGCCGCACTTTTGCCAGCAGGGCGGATGACGTGACCGGCTTCGAGAGAAAGTTGATCTCGTCGTCAAGAATACCCCTCTTGATAATGATGTCCCTCGTGTAACCGCTCATGAAAAGCACTTTCATGTCGGGTCGCGCTTTCGCAATTTCCTGATAGAGGCTTTTCCCGTCAATCTTCGGCATGATGACGTCGGTGACGAGCATATCCGCCGCTGCCCGGTCCTCATTGAACTTGTCCAGCGCATCCTCACCGTCAACCGCTTTGATAACCGTATATCCGGCCTCCTCAAGTATCATCCCGTGCAGTTCCCGAACCGACACATCGTCTTCAACCAGGAGAATGGTTTCCGTCCCCACGGCACGCTGCTCCGTATTGGGGTGTTTTCCCGTCGAATCTATTTTGCCGCTGCTCAGCGGCAGATAGATCCTGAACGTCGTTCCGCTGCCCGGTTCCGAATAGATGTTGATGACCCCGTTGTGTTGCTTTATGATCCCGTAAATGATTGCCATTCCGAGTCCTGTTCCCTTGCCGACTTCTTTCGTGGTGAAGAACGGCTCGAAGATTTTCCTCTGTGTTTCACTGTCCATTCCATGGCCGGTATCGCTTACGGAGATACAGGCATACTTTCCTGCCTCGGCGAAACCGTGCGCATGGGCGAATTTTTCATCCATGGATACGGGAGAAACGTCAACGGATAACGTGCCGCCCTCCGGCATTGAGTCTTTGGAGTTGGTGACGAGGTTCATGAGCACCTGCTCTATCCGGCTCTTGTCGGCCATCACCGACAGTTTCTCTTGAGAAACTGTCGTCCTGAAATCGATATCCTCCGGGATGATGCGCGACAGCATCAGCTTCATCCCCCGAAACACCTCGCACAGGTCTATCAGATGGGTGTCGAGGACCTGCTTTCTGCTGAAAGCGAGCAGCCCCTTGGTAAGTTCAGCCGCACGTTCCGCGGATTGCAGCACCTGCTCCATATGATGCCGGAACGGGCTGTCTCCCCCCATGCGCAGGAGAATGACTTCCGAGTAGCCGATAATCGCCGTCAGGATATTGTTGAAATCGTGGGCGATACCACCGGCTAGCTGCCCGATAGCCTCCATCTTCTGCGCCTGCTGGAGTTGACTTTCCAGGCTTTTGCGTTCCTCCTCGGCCTGTCTCTTCTCGGTAATGTCGCGACTGATGCCGATCATTCCGAGAAGTTTTCCGTCCTGATCGTAGAACGGAGTCTTGAGCGTATCCAGCAGGGCGCGCCTGCCATCGGGGTAGTCTACCCACTCCTCGTTCCGGCGGGGCAAGTTCAGCGTCATCATTTTACGGTCCATGTCACGGAAAAAGACCGCAACGTCCCGGGGAAACACGTCAAGGTCCGTGCGCCCGATAAGGTCTTTTTCCGTTCGGCCGCAAAAGGCCTCGAATGCCCTGTTGCATCCGAGATAGACGCTCTCGGAGTCCTTGAAGAAAATAAGGTCCGGAATGGAATCGAGAAGCGCACGCAAAAGGCTGTGCTCCCTCCCGCGGTCGGCGGCGAGTTTCTGATACTGTTCCAGGCTTTCGCGCAGCGCCTCTGCAGTTCGCTTCTGCGCTTCGCGGGTACGCAGCGCCGTGATGCCGTAAACCAGGTCGTTCGCCAATCGCACCATCAGTTCCTGTTCTTCAGCGTCAAAGGCGTCGGTCTCCGGGGCGTAGATACAGAGAGAACCAAACGTCCCTTCAGTGGAAACGAGCGGAATTGCCAATAATGATCGGCAGCCGCGTTTTTCCGCCTCTTCGCGCCAGGGTGCAAACCGCGGGTCATTCAGGAGGTCTTTCATGAGACAGGGCAAGCCGGTACGAATAGCTGTTCCCGATGGGCCCCTACCTTTTTCTTCGTCGGCCCAGGTGAGTTTCAAGCCTTCAAGCAGACCGTCTTCAAATCCTTTCTGAGCAACCGGTCGTATTGATTTGTATTCATCGTTTTCCGCATAGCCTATCCATGCGAGGCGATACCCGCTGTCCGTCGTAATGACGTCACATACGGATTGCAGAAGGTCCGATTCATTTTCCGTCCGGATAAGGGTCTCGTTGCATCTCATCAGCATCCTGAGCGTTCGATTGATTCGGGAAAGGGATTCTTCATACTTTTTTCGCTGGGTCACGTCCATGATTGCGCCGACGATGCCGGCACTACGGCCGCCCGCGTCCACATAGGTTGCCTTATTGAAAACGACGTCATGTACCGTTCCATCCGTGTGCGTGATACTGCCTTCGTATATCCGTACACCAGGGGCGGCCAGTAAGGCGGCATCCGACTCGCGATGAATCTCTTTATGATCTCCCAGGGACAACTCATGGGAACAATTGCCGACTACCTGGTCTTTCCGCAGCCCGGTCATTGACTCGAGCGCCGTGTTGCATCCCACATACATGCCGGTTGCGTCCTTGTAGTACACGGAAATAGGTATGGCATCGAGCAATTGCTGCAGAAAGATGAATTGTCGCCGCAACTCTTCGACTGACGACCTTTTTCGTTTCCAGCCGCGGTAAATGAACCAGGCAGCACAGAGGGTACATGCGAAAAAGAGCCCTGCAAGCAACACCATTCTTTTGACTTCACTTCGCCATTCTGCGAGATAGTCTTTTTCGGCCAAAGTAACGGTGATATACAGCGGATAGGGGGAAATCCTTCGATAGGTATAGGTACGTTTGATATTGTCAACGGGGTATACCGATGTGTGCGTTGCACTCTCCGGTTTTGCCCTGATAAGATTTTGAAAGATCGTGGATGTTATCTTTGAGCCGATGGCGTTCCCGCTGTCACGAGTAATCGGGTAGCGCGCCACAATTCCCAGACCCGTGTCACGCAAGCTCATTGAACCGTGCATGCCCACATCAATGGAGCCGAAGAGTCTGTAGTAGTGCGCCAGCGGAATAATGCCGTTAACGACCCCGGCAAAGGACCCGTCGGGTTTGTTGATTCGCCTGGCGAGTATGAGAGACCAATGGCCGGTGACACGGCTCACCAGGGGGCTGGATATCGACAATCCCGCCTTGTCGTCATCACGAAGTCGCCTGAAGTAGTCGCTGTCCGCGACGTTTCTTCGTGTGCCGGCTGCGATTGGGGAGCCGTAGATGATATCTCCCCGCGCATCGGCCATTCGCAGGCCATCCAATTCAGGCAGTCGTGATTTCTGTTGAATCATGAAAGAGTTCAATTCAGACGCTTTGATGCCGCCGTTCGCGATCTGACGTTCGATTTCATCACCCGTCGACGACAGGACGATATCGACCTTGCCGATGGTGCCGCCAATGGTCTGCTGGAGGACCCACGACAGGTTCTGTGTCGCGACACGCGCTTTTTCCTCGTACTGGAGCCGACTCTCACGCAGAGAATATCCTTGCAGCGCGAAGACGAAAAGATTAATGAGGAGAACGCCGGTCGCGAGTCTGAAGATGAAGGCGGTCGGTGTTGGAGAAGAGTTTGGCAGGCTTGAGTTGTCATTCATGATGGTATGCGCTCCTGATGAACACTATGAACGCAGTGCTAACCGCAGTGCGTACCAATGGGATCAAGTTCAAAACTGCATAAGTATAAAGATTGTATCGGATTTCCGCGAGAAAATAGTAGAGACCGCGGTTGGAAGGGCAATTTTTATCATGAGTGGAACAGGCGTTCCTATTTTCAGATGAAGCGCCTGACGATTTCGTCGGTTGTCTCGTCCAGGTTTTCCGGGGTAACCCCGGACCTTCGGGCCGCTTCCAGAACTTCCGACTTCAGGGCGGGATCGGCAGCATCCGACAGCCGGGACATGATCCCCAAGCGCCTGCCCAGTTGGTAGATAAATCGCGCCTCCGGTTCCATGGTGAGAAATTCCCGGATGAGGTCTTTCATGCGGGGCAAGTCGTCGGGGAGGCGGCCTTCCAGTTCGGGGAAAAGGTTCAGGATGTGGTCGCTGGCCAGGTAGCCGCTGACCCCTTCGAGGAAGTCCAGGAACAGAAGAATCTCCTCGGCTGTCAGGAGATCGGGGCATTTCCTGAAGCGCCCGGCGCGGACCTCTTCAGCCAGTGGCGATCGTTCGGGGACGGCGAGGGTGCGGAGCCTGATGAAGTCCGGATTGATCCTGTTCATGGCATCGGCCGTGTCCTGTGCGTGTTCCCGCCACAGATCGCACCCTCCCAGCCCCGGCATGTAGTATTCCGAAAGCTCGATTCCCACCGCCTTTACCTTCAAGCCGGCCCTGACATGGAGCTCCTTGGTGGCGCCTTTGTACATCAGGGCAAGAACCTCGTCGCAGCCAGATTCCATTCCGATATGGATGCGGTTCAGCCCCGCTTCTCCGAGCGCCCGCAGGTCGTCCTCGGACATGCGTGCGATGGTATCCGAGCGGCTGTACGAGGTTATCCTCTTCACAGAGGGAAAGAGCTCCCGCAGCCGGCTCAGGATCACGACGAGCTTTGCCGGGCGGAGCACGAGACTGTCCGCGTCCTGGAGGAAGACCGACTCCATGCCCGACACGAACCAGGAAAAGGCGGCGCGGAAGGGGGCGGTCTCCTCGGCAGGGAGAGCGTTGAAGGCCTCCCGGACGTCGTCTTCAAGGAGGAGACCGGGACCGCTTGAGAGGAGCGTGAGCGTTTCCACATGGCGGGCGACTGAGTCCAGATCACGCAAGACATGATCGACCGGGCGGATGGAGAATCGCGCGCCTTTGTAGATCGGGCAGAAGGCGCAACGGTTCCAGTGGCAGTTACGGGTCACGCGCACCAACAGGCTCTGCGCCTCGCTAGGAGGGCGGATGGGACCTTGTTCGAAACCTTGATACGGAGGGGATGCGTTTTGTTCAATCATGGGACAAGTATCAGGGATAACCGGGAAAAAATCATCATTTATTTACCCGGTCAATCCTCAAGTCACGACACCGGTTTTTTGCGAGGTAACAAGGTTTCCTGCCCAACGCCATCCACTTGAAAGACGCGGAAGAGTACAGATTGTCCGTGTCCAGCGATAGTTTGACGGCAGCCCCCTTTTCCATCCGGAACCCTTCAGGCAGGTAAAGGAATGTTATATGTATGAAGAGGCGGTAGTATTTACTCATCTTCAAAACCGTTCCACATATCCTCGGTAAATCCAAGACTCTTTGCGGCGTATTGTTCTAAAGAATCCAAGTCATTCCAGGCTTTATCGGCGCTTGGCGGTGCTTCGTTCCTATCCCACAGATCCTGATGCCAGCCGAGAAGGGTCCAGAGTTCCTTTTCTTTGCTGCTCAGATCCGACCACCACAACCTTTCCCAAATTGCCGGATTGCCTTGCATGTCCCGAACATCCATAACAGCCTTCCAAAATATTTTGCGAAGAAATGCATCCGTTCCCTTGTCCCTCTTTCCGTTGATAATGACGAAGGATTGTCTCATGTCAAGGGTTGACCATCGCCTTTCCATAGCAAATCCGCTACAGGCCTTGGCTAGGGATTGCTAACCTCTGATATCCATTTAATAATTTCATCTGCTGCGTCAAGTGGTGCATTAAGATGACTGGTAGATGGTTCGTATAATCGGGTCTTGGGATTTGATGGGAACAAATCAAACATCGGTATATTGGTCTGCCTCAATCCCTCATAATCACCTTTTGCAACGATCCACAGAATGGGAACGTTCGCACTGATACGTGTTGCGGAATTTTTAGAATTCATCGCACCATCAGGATCATACCAGGTGAGATACGCTGCCGCTGGAGCCTCAACTTCCGTGATACCTCTGGCGCCTTCCAGATCACTAAACGTCGCCTTTTTGTTGCCCTTATCCGATGCAATGAGTTCCTTGGCTTTCTCAACCGAACTCTGGAGCTTATTCCTGAAATTCTTGCCCCCAACGTTACCCCCGGGAGCAATGGAGATGAGTCCGTAGACCGGATATTTGCTTGCATAGTAAAGAGCGAAAACGCCACCTTTGCTGTGGCCCGCAATAAAAAGCTTCTCCGCCCCCTGTTCTTTTAGCTTGATAAAAGCCGAATTTACCTGCGCCACAGCTTCATCAACAGGCGCATCGTACTGTCGATCCTTAGACCACGGCATTTCCGGGTGAGCAACCAGAAAATGGTTCGATTCCAGTTTGTTTATTAAACCTTCAATATGTTTCGTCGGATGTCCGCTACCGTGCAGAAGAACGACCCCCACCTTTGCCTCGCCGCTAATTGCTAGAGACGGCAGTACCGATAAAGAGAACACAACGATTGCAAAGACTAGTTGGTTGATGAATGTTTTCACGTACATCCTCCTTTCTACTTATTGACCGGCCAGGCCGGATTTTTATATGTATAAACCGGTTTATATTGTTATAAACACGTTTGTGGTACTACAAGCGTGACGGGTTTCTAATAGTATAAATATATCCGATTTTGCTTCGTTTTCCTGGTTTCCAATACTATAAACTTTTCCAGCCTTGCCCCGGCAATGCGCCGTTCAATCTGAACGCTTGTCGGAGTAACTCCTAAGGTCTCATAAAAAAATCCCGTTTAGCGAAAATAGGCCGCCCCCAGCACCCGACTGACGAAAGTGGCCTTCCGTTTTTTCCAGGACTCCAGCGCAATGCCGCATCCCCTCGGGAGTACCTTTCATTAAACACTATGAGTACGAAATTATAACCGTTACTTCAAGAGATACGTCAATATTTACAATGTTGAGGAGGCGCCGGTAAGGGTAGCGCAGTGACGGGAAAAGAGGGAAAAAACAAAAAATTCATGGAAAAGTCAGGGTCGTTTTGTGCCGCTCGATTCGTATTCAAGGTGGGAAGGGAAGGCGGAGATGCTGGATGGAACACGGGTATTCGGCGAGCCGGGAGAGTATCGCCATCCGACGGCTAGGCTGGAAATAAACCCGCATTACGGCTCACTGGACTGAAAGAACCGGCCAAGGATGGAACGCTTTCAACCCATCGATTCTCAGAAGGTAGTGGCCGTCGGCCGCAAGATGGCGTAGCAGGCGTCAGTGTCGGCCGCCGCTCCCTGCTCCGTGAAAGAACGGGCATTCTTCCCCATCTTGGTCGTCATTGCGGGATCCCGCAGCATCGAACGCATTGAATCAGCGAACTCCTTGCGGTTGTCAGCCTTTGCGACGAAACCGGTAACGCCGTCGAGCATCAACTCCTTCGGGCCACCGCTGTCGGAAACGATTACCGGGAGGCCCGACGCCTGTGCCTCCAACACCACGTTGCCGAAGGTGTCGGTGGTGCTCGGGAAGACGAACACGTCGGAGGAGGCGTAGGCGACCGACAGCTCTGCCCCCTGGAGGAAACCGGTGAAAATAACCGGATACCCGCTGAGTTTTTTCCTGAGTTCACCCAGGTAGGGACCGTCACCCACGATGACGAGCTGCGCTGGCAACGCGCCGGCGGCCACTTCCATGAACGCGTCCGCCAGAAGTTCCAGGTTCTTTTCCCTGGAAACCCGTCCCACATAGATGAATTTCATCGATCTGTTGGCGGAATATCCGTCCCAGAACCCGGGATCGCGCCTCTCCGGAGAAAAGCGCCGCACATCCACCCAGCGGGGCAGGGGCTTCATCTTCTCTTCGGCAAGGCCGCGTTCCACAAGTTGTCGACGAGTGCTGGCCGAAGGGACCATGACTTCATCCATCCGGCCGTAGAACCAGATCATGAACTGCCAGGCCGCCTTCTCCAGCATCTCGTCGGAAGTGAGGCTGCGCACGTACTGGGGGATGTCGGTGTGGTAGGTGCCGGCGATGGGGAAATCCATCAATTTGGCAATGCTCAGGGCCAGGAGCCCGACGGTGCCCGGAGTGCTGACATGGATGCGGGTAAACCCCTCGCGCTCGAAGTAGTCGATGATATCCAGGACCGGCGGG
Organism: uncultured Geobacter sp.; assembly: GCA_937886325.1. Taxonomy (GTDB): domain Bacteria; phylum Desulfobacterota; class Desulfuromonadia; order Geobacterales; family Geobacteraceae; genus RPRC01. The sequence continues at coordinate 2,050 of CALABV010000208.1, read as the reverse complement.
AAATGGAGTTTCAGGTCCGGATACTCGGGGAGCACGAAGTCGCCGATGGAGCGGAAGTTCATTACCCCGTCCTCGTAACCGGTCGGGTTCGGAGTGGAGGTAATGACCGTCAGTTCCACGCCCCGGTTGCGGGCGATGTCGATGAGTCTGCGGATGGTGATGGCCACGCCGTTGATCTCGTGCAGGGTGTCCGTGAACAGGGCTATCTTTTCCCGTGGTTCTCCGGTGCGCCGCGGGAAAAATCTCCCCGCAAGTTCCGCCATGAGATCCTTGCCCCGATGCTGGTGGTGGAAGGAGATGTAGTAGGGTGATACCAGAAGATGCACCAGTCCGATGGTGCTCATCGAGTTGACCAGATCGAAGAAGCCGGTTGTGGGGGATATTCTGGTCAGGCGTTCCGAGTAGAAGTAGATCATGCGGTTCGCCAGGTAGCTGGTTACCGCGAAGATCTTGCGGTTTTTCGTCTCCGCGCCGATGCCGCGCAGGAATTCCGTATCCCGCAAAAGGCGTTTCGCCTCCCTGTCGAGCCTTCGCTCGAAGCTGTCGTCGGCCCCTCCATCCATGCTGTCCGGCAGGGTCCTGCGGATGAAGAGTTTCAGTTTCTCAAGGAATGAAGATCTCTCCCCCTCGGAATCGAAAAACCTGTCCAGCAGCGCCTTGATAAACGGCGTCGAAACCGATCTGCCGAAAGCGAACCGTTGCCGGTAATAGCTGTGGGTAATGGCATAGAGACTGTGGGCCAGGACAAGCGGATCCCCGTCCTCTCCGGACGGAAGGGAACGTCGTTGCGCCACCCCGTCGAGGAATCCGGCCAGCGTCGTCCCCTCCGGAACCGCGGTATGGGCCCCGGCGATGAAGAGTCCGCCGTGGTCGTCGGAACCGCCGACCCTTCCTTTGACCCAGGGAGTCTCCCCGTGGGGTTCCATGCCGTGCTTGTCCGCAAGAAGCGCCATTTTCGCATGGGTTAAACCTTCAAGTAATTTTTCAAGAAATTTACCGTATCTGATTGCTCTGGAGCCGTTTTTGGTTTCGAAGACGCGGAAGAGGAGCAGCATCTTTTCGAAGTGATCGGCGCTCAACTTTTCATTCTGGGCATAGAGAGGGTGCGCGATAAAGTGGGGAATGGCGTCCCTGTCGAGATATGCGACCAACTCGTAAATATTTTTGCGGAGCCGGTTGATTTCCCGAAACGTCTCCTCCGTGATATTGAGGACGACCATGTGGACCTTGCAGCCGTCTTCGGGGAAGTAGGCCGTCACCTCGACGCTGACGAACGCTCCGGGGAGATGGGCGATCTCCAGTGCGCCGTTGATGGTGTTGTGGTCGGTAATGGTGACGTAGTCCATCCCCTGCCGGCGCGCCGCATGGTAGATGAACTCGGGGGATGAGTAGCTCTCCGGGCAGTTGAATTTTCGGAGAGCCCAGTAGCCGGGTTTGTTGGAATGGCTTGAATGTACGTGCAGGTCTGCTCTGAATGTCTTCATGGGATGGATTCCGAGAGGCAATCAGAGAATCTGCGAGAGGGCTTGGACCGCGACAGGACGGGATGCACCCTGCATTGTAAACCTGTGATGGCATGCACCGCAGGATATCGTACCCTTCTCCATGCTCGTCCAGAGGCTCAGATTCCTGGAATCACACCATTCGCAATACCATACGTAGTAATCGCCCACGGGCATCAGTTTCACTTTTTTCTCCTTTCGCCGGCCGGACCGGTCATGCCGGGTGAATTTCACCCGCGCTTTCTCTCCTGTTTTCATGGGAATACTATTCCATGCCATGGTTACAGGAGTGTGGGCTCTCTGAAAAAAGTGTGTGAAGACAAAAACAGGTTCTTTTCGAATGACTGCGCCTGCTGTTTTCAGAGAAAAAAAAGGGGGAAGCAATTCCCCCCACCATGAAGAAGGCTCACGTGAGCGGAGAGCCTTTCGGAAGAGATTCTAGAACACGAGTTGTGCCTGAACGCGGTACTGCATGTCGTCCGTACGGGTGGTGGCGCCGGTCTGCTTGTGAATGTTGCCCACGTCAGCCTGCACCTTCAGGTTGTGCT
>CALABV010000207.1 GCA_937886325.1 uncultured Geobacter sp. | reverse complement strand
TTTTGAGGGTTTAACCCCTCTGTGTTCTCTGTGAGCTCTGTGAGAGATCGGGTTTCGGGGTCCGGGTTTTCAACTCAATATTCAAAGTTCATAACTGCATTTATCTCTCACCCGCTCGTTCCTCGCTGGAGACCACGGAGGACACGGAGAAAATCGAAAGGGTTACAAACCCTTCACGTAGATCTGAGCGAAGCGATACTCTTTTCAACCTCGAATCACACGGAGATACAGACAGGATCAGACGAGGGATATGGTGATGGCACAACGTATTGCGTAGTGTGAAAATATAGCCAAACATTCAACAAAAAAAAACGATTCTAATGTTAATTTTTGTAAAGGGAAACGTGACTTTTTTGTAACCTATTCGTATCTATGCAATATTTGGGCCAAATAAATCCGGGGGCTCGGGGCTGGGGGCTGGGGAGCTTGAACCGGGGGCTTGGGAATAACCCATCAAAACCTTTATTCTCCGCCCTTGACCTTTTCCTTTATCGTCCGCTGCAAACCCCGTAGCATCTTCCCCAATTGTTCGGTTTTTTCCAGAGCACGCTCTATTTCTGATGAATGAATGTATCTGAGCCGCTCCATGATATGGAAATATGTTTCTACTTCCGCCAACGAACCGAGTGCTATGGAAATGAATTGCAGAAATTCCTTGCTTGATTTGCGCGCATGTCCTTCTGCAACGTTTGCGGGTACCGAAACGACCGCTCTCTGCAATTGACTCAACAGTCCGTAGCTTTCGGATTTCGGAAGTTTCTCTCCTAGCCCGTAGGCCACCTGCACCAGGTCAATCCCTCTCTGCCAGACTTCCAAGTCGCGATAGCTTTTGACGTGCTGTTTCTCCATTCCCCGCCCTCCAGCACTTGCCGCACCAGCCCCCAGCCCCTGATCTCCGGGTTTATCCCCAGCCCCCAGCCTCCAGTCCCCGCTGTTATTCACAACCTCCAGTACCTGATGCCCGCCTCGCGAACCTGCCGCGGATCGAAGATACCCTTCACGTCGATAATGACGCTGCCGGTCATCAACGGCCGGAAGGCTTCCAGCGGCATCTTCCGATAGCGGCGGTGGGCCACGGCCACCACGACCGCGGCCGCGGGTCTCAGGTCTCCGAAGGGGGTTATGCGAACCCCGTATTCGCGCTCAACCTCGGCGGGATCGGCGAGGGGGTCATGGACCTGGACCGCGATGCCGTAGTCCTGCAGCTCCCGGATGATGTCGATGACCTTGGAGTTGCGGATGTCCGGGCAGTCTTCCTTGAAGGTCAGGCCCAGGACCGTGACCGTTGAGCCGAGGACGTTGGATCCGGCGTGGATCATCTCCCTGATGGCGCGCTGGGCGATGAAGTTTCCCACCCCGTCGTTGATGCGGCGGCCCGCCAGGATCACCTGGGGGATGTAGCCGATCTGCTCCGCCTTGTGGGTCAGGTAGTAGGGGTCCACGCCGATGCAGTGCCCGCCCACCAGGCCGGGACGGAAGGGGAGGAAGTTCCACTTGGTGCCGGCCGCCTCCAGCACGTCCAGGGTGTCGATGCCGAGCCGGTCGAAGATCAGGGCCAGTTCATTCATGAGTGCGATGTTCAGGTCGCGCTGGGTGTTCTCGATGACCTTGGCCGCCTCGGCCACCTTGATGCTGGCGGCCCGGTGCACCCCGGCCGCCACCACGGATTCGTAGACCCCGGCCACGATCTCCAGGGTGGTCGGGTCGGAGCCGGAGACGACCTTTTTGATCTTCGTGAAGGTATGCTCCCGGTCGCCGGGGTTGATCCGCTCCGGGCTGTAGCCCACGGTGAAGTCGCTGCCGCAGGCGAGGCCCGAGACCCGCTCCAGCACCGGCACGCACTCGTCCTCGGTGACTCCCGGATAGACCGTGGATTCGTAGACCACGATGTCCCCCTTCTTCAGGGCCGCGCCCACGGTCTCCGATGCCCGGAGCAGCAGGGAGAGGTCGGGCCGCTTGGCGTCGTCCACCGGGGTCGGGACCGCCACGATGTGGAAGTCGGCCTGCCGCAGCTCGTCGATGGAATCGGTGAACAGCAGGTCGGTTGCCGCCAGTTCCTCGGCCGTAACCTCGCCGGTGCGGTCAATATTCCGACGCAAGTCGGAAATCCGCTCCCGGTTCACGTCGAAACCGATGGTTCCGGCTTTCATGCCGAAGGCGACGGCCACGGGGAGGCCTACATAGCCGAGGCCGATGATGGATACTTTTCTGTGCATGTGCGAGTACCTCTATTAGTGAAAAGTGAAATGTGAAAAGTGAAAAGTGAAAAGTGAAAAGTTTGAAACCAGAAGCGTCGTGCTATGGTAGGGATCGTGTCAGACCGAAGAGCATTTTTGAGATGTCCGTCAATTGTGCCGACAGTTCTTCATGGCAACCCGCATCCAGATATCCAAGCATGCGTGACAACTCCAGCTGCGTATCCAATTCGCTGATCGATCCTTGGGCAATGTTAAGGAACTGCCTGAATTCCTTACCGCCTTTTCTCGCTGCACCCTCTGCCAGATTACTGGGAATGGATACTGCCGCCCTTCGCATTTGAGAAGTCAGTCCGTATTCTTCAGTTTTAGGAAAGGCGGAGGTGGCTTTATACACCGCACCTGCCAGTTCCATGGATTTTTGCCAAACAACCAGTTTCCTATGAGGTCGGCAATCCATCATTTCACCATTCCTTTTCACTTTTCACTTTTCACTTTTCACTAACCGTCCGCCCTCTTTTCCCGTTCCGCCAGGGCCAGGTCCGCGTCCGCCATCATGGCCACCAGGCCGTCCAGGTCCGTCCGTGGAGACCAGCCAAGCCGGGTGCGGGCCTTGGCGGCGTCACCCAGCAGGAGATCCACCTCGGCCGGACGGAAGTACTTGGGATCGACCTCGATGACGATGCGGCCCGTCTTGCCGTCGATGCCCTTCTCGTGGGCGCCCGCGCCCTGCCATTCCAGGGGCATGTCGAGCCGGGCGAAGACCTTTTCGGCGAATTCCCGCACCGACCGGGTCTCGCCGGTGGCCACCACGTAGTCGTCCGGCTCCGGCTGCTGGAGCATGAGCCACATGGCCTCCACGTAGTCGCCGGCGAACCCCCAGTCGCGCCGGGCGTCCAGGTTGCCCAGGTAGAGGCACGACTGCAGGCCCAGCTTGATCCTGGCCGCTGCGCGGGTGATCTTGCGCGTGACGAAGGTCTCCCCCCGCCGCGGGGATTCGTGGTTGAAGAGGATGCCGTTGCAGGCGAACAGACCGTAGCTCTCCCGGTAGTTGACGGTGATGTAGTAGGCGTAGGCCTTGGCGCAGGCATAGGGGGAGCGCGGGTAGAAGGGGGTGGTCTCCCGCTGGGGCGTTTCCACGACCTTGCCGTAGAGCTCCGAGGAGGATGCCTGGTAGAAGCGGGTGTTGAGGCCGGTTTCCCGGATTCCCTCCAGGATGCGGACAGCGCCGAGGGCGTCCACCTCGCCGGTGTATTCGGGGATGTCGAAGGAGACCTTGACATGACTCTGGGCGCCCAGGTTGTAGATCTCGTCGGGCCGCACGTCCCGCAGCACCTTGTTGAGGGAGCTGGCGTCGTTCAGGTCGCCGTAGTGCAGGAACATGCGCACCCCCGACTCGTGGGGGTCGCGGTAGAGATGGTTTATCCTGCCGGTGTTGAAGGAGGAGGAGCGCCGGATGATGCCGTGCACCTCGTATCCCTTCTCCAGGAGCAGTTCCGTCAGGTAGGAGCCGTCCTGGCCGGTGATGCCGGTGACGAGGGCTTTCTTCATGGTGGTACCTTTCCGTTGTGCGTGTGTGGTTACGGCGGTCAGCGGCACGCGGCCGTGCAGAGGGAGGGAGCCGGTGAGGCGGCGGCAGGGGACAGAAGTTCGTTCAACCCTTCCGCTCCCACGATATTCTCCACCTCCCGCAATGCCCGGGGGAGCCAGTCGGCCAGACCGCGCGCGGTATGGACATCGGTTCCGAGGCAATCGTAGAGCCCCGTGCGGAGGTTGTGGGCGGCCTGGCGGCGCACCCGTTCACCGTAGATGCCGGCAAAGCTTCCCAGGTTTCCCTGGAAGAGACACCCCATGGAGCGCAGCAGGTCCGGAAGCTCTGTTTCGGGCTGTTTGCGGCGGTAATTTCCCAGCTTGTCATGGGCGAACTTCAGGACCGAGCCCAGGAGTGAGCGCGCGCCCGCCTCGCCGCCCGCGGCGGATCGCAGGATCGCGCAGCGTTCCGGGTGGGCGATGAGAGGGGAGAAGCCGCGGCATACAACCTGGAAGGCGGTGGAACTGAGAAGCGAGGATGATGCCTGGAGGGGCGCTTCCATGAGGATGAGGCTCGAATCGCCGAGGGGAAGCGGGATATCGAGCAGGGCCGGAAGATATTCGTCGCTGTAGTATTCACTGCCCACGTGCAGCCTCAGGGGGATGCGGGCTGCGTCGACGGCGTCCCGCAGTTCCTCCACGGCTGCGCGAATCCGCTGCGGTGTGGCCTCGTAGCTCCCCGACATGCGGTGCGGAGTGCAGTGGACGTCGGTGAAGCCTGCCTCGGAGAGGATGGCGGCGATGGCCAGCGCCTCGGCGGTGTCCGCGGCCCCGTCGTCCACACCGGGAAGGATATGGGAGTGGTAATCGATCATGGCGTTTCTTTGTCTATTTCCTGGTGAACTTCCGCAGGAGCTGTGCCAGGAATTCCGGCATCCGGGATCCCTTCTTCGGCTCCGGCTTCTCCTCATGATACCCGTAGCCGTAGTAGCCGTAGCCGTAGTAGCCGTACTTGCCGCCGTAATAGCCGTACCCGTACCCTTCGCGGCCCTTGCCGCTCTTGTCGTTGATGATCATGCCGACGACGGGGGCATTGACGCCCTCCAGGGTTTCGCGCATCTGCCGCGCGGCCTTGAGCGGAACACGTCCCGCTTCGATGACCACCATGGCGATGTCGGCCACGGCGGTGAGCAGGGGGGCGTCCGTTACCGCAAGCACCGGCGGCGCATCGATGAGGATGATGTCGTAGGTGTTTCGCAGGCCCGCCACCAGGTCGGCCATTTGCTGCGAGCCCAGGAGTTCTGAGGGGTTGGGGGGAGTGGCGCCGGCGCTGATGAAGTCGAGATTCGGTATCGGCGTGCTGCAGACCACCTGCTCGAAGGGGGCGTCGCCGGCCAGCAGGTTGGTGAGGCCGGGCTCCTTGCGAAGGCCGAATTTTTCATGGAGCGTGGAGCGCCGCAGGTCGCAGTCGATGATGACCACCGGCGCTCCGGTCTGGGCGAAGATGCATGCCAGGTTGGCGCTGATGGTGCTCTTCCCCTCGCCGGGGAAGGTGCTGGTGACCAGCAGGACCTGCTTCTTCTTGCTGAGGGAGGAGAAATGGATGCCGGTGCGGATCGCCCGGAACGCCTCGGCCACCTGGGACTTGGGCTCCATGTGGGTGACGAGGGATATTCTCCTCTCTCTCTCACGCTCCTCGGCATCCTCGATGCACGGGATCACCGCCAGCAGGGGCCACTTCAGCTCCCGCTTGGCCGCATCCACATCCTTGATGGTGTCGTCCAGGTATTCCTGGAAAAAGGCGAGGCCGATGCCGAGCATGCACCCCACGAGCAGCCCCAGGAGGAGGTTCTTCCCCTTGCGGGGCTTCACCGGTTTGTCGGGCTCGATGGCCGGGTCCACGATGCTGATGTTGCTGATGGTGGAGGCCCGGGCGATGCGCGCCTCCTCATGCTTCTGGAGGAGAAAGGTGTAGATGTCCGCGTTGACCTTGGTGACGCGGGTCAGCTTGGCCAGGTCGCGCTCCGCTTCGGGCAGTCCCTTGAGAAGGCCCTCGTAGCGGCCCAGCTGGCCGTTGATGTCGCTCTCCTGCCGGGCAAGGGTCCGCAGCTCGTTCTCGTAGGTGGAGCGGATCTTGCGCTGCAGTTCGTCAATCTGCCCCTTGACCGCCTTGACCGATGGGTGGTTCTCGGTGGCATCGGTGAGGAGCGCCCGCTTCTGCACCTCCAGTTCCGCCAGCTTGCTCGCCATGCCCGCCACCAGGGGGTCATCCCGGGTGACGGCCGGCGCATAGGTGGCGCCCCGGCGCGCCGCGTCCTGCAGGGAGGCCAGGGCGAATTCGGTCTGTTTTTTGCGCAGGGTAATGGCGGTGCGTTCCTTTTCCGTTTCGGAAAGCTTGGAGATCAGTTCCTGGGCGGTGGCGTCCAGCTGCACCACGCCGCTGGAGCTCTTGTAGGTCTGGAGGTTCTTCTCCGACGATTCCAGGGCGCCGCGCAGCCCGTTCAGCTGCTCTTCCACGAAACCGACGGTACGGTTCGCCTCTTCGGTCTTGAAGCCGACGCTCTGGTTCAGGTAGACGCGCACCAGGGTGTTGACCACGTCCCGGGCCATGGCGGGGTCGGTGCTGGTGTATGATACCGAGATGATGTTGGTCTTCTTGCCCACCTCGGACGCCTTGACCCCTTTCCGCAGGCCGGCAACGGTGCCGTTGAAGGGAAGGAGGCGCAGGCCGAACGTCTCCCCCTTGTTTCCTTTCAGGCCGGCCAGGAGGAGGGTGACCCCCTTGCCCCGGAACAGCTGGTCGCCGCGGCCGGAGCCTACCAGGGTTCCGTCCTTTTCGCGAACCGTATAGCCGCCGTTGCCGGTGAGTTCGACGGTATAGACCGGTTGTTCCGCCGTGGAGGCGAAGTCGAGGATACGGAAGGTGACATTGCGCGGCCGGTCGACGATCCTCCAGTCCAGGTGGAGCTGGCGGACCACCTCCTCGGCGTTGGTCCGGGACTTGAGGATCTCCAGTTCGGCGTCCACCGGGTTGGCGGATCCCATGGAAAGCACGTCCAGGAGCTCCGACTTGGCCTTCTCGTCCTTGACGTGAAGGACGGCGGACGCCTCGTAGACGGGCTTCATGGTGAAGGTATAGAGGGCAACACCGACAAAGACCGCCAGAAAGGCAATGAAGAAGACCTTGCGGCGGCGAAGGATGACGTTCAGGTAGTCATGGAGGTGTACTTCCTCCACGGGATAGGGCTCGTAGGGCGGCGCATTTTGGGGGTCGTTCATCATATCGGCATCGGGTTCCGGAGTGAAAAGTTAAAAGTTAAATGTGAAAAGTGAAAAGTGAAATAAGGGTCGGACAACGGTTTGTCGCAGCGATCTTTTTACCTTTCACTTTTTTCTTTTTACCAGCATTGCTTCCCTGCCCCTAGTCGGTCAGGTACTTGATGTTGACAAAGGGCTGCAGGAGCGCGCTGATGGCCTGGAGAGACGGCAGAATCTCCTGGATGGCGTCGTTCCATCTCCCCATGCCGCTCCGCGGCACATAGATGATATCCCCGGCCATGAGCGGGAAGGGGACGGCATCGCCCCGCAGGATCTTGTCGAAGTCGACCACGATCAGCTCGCCATGGGTCGGGGAGAGGGAGCGGATGATGCGCACGTGCTTGAAGTCGTATCCCGTGTCACGCAGCTCGGCGCTGCCGATGGCTTGCGCGAGGTTCAGGCCGCTCTGGAGCATGGTGACCGGCCCCGGCTTCTTGACGGCGCCGAAGATGAACACCTGGGAATTCCTGTTGTCGGGGATGAAGATGGTATCCCCGCCCTTGAGCCAGATGTTGTGTTTCGCATTGCCGTTGACCAGGAGATCGTAGACATCAACCGGAAGGATGCGGTTGTTGCGGTTGATGCGCGCACCACGCAGGTCGGCGGTGATATCGAACCCGTTGCCGAGGGCTATCCCCTGTGCCAGGTTCAGGTTGCGATCCATGTAAAAGGTGCCGGGACTCTTGAACTGGCCGAGGAGGTAGAGGGGATGGCTCTTGTATTCGGCGATCTCCACCACCACCCAGGGATTTTTCAAATAGGTGAGGAGCTTCTTCCGGATGACGGCCTGGGCCTGGGAGACGGAGAGCCCCGCAACCTTCACCGGGCCTGCGATGGGGAGCTGGATGAAGCCTCGACCGTCAACACGGCTTCCCTGAACCTTGCTGTTTCCGGTCGGAGGCGCGACCATGAATTCCGGCCTTCCTTCCACGTTGATGTACAGCACGTCTCCTTGGCCTATCAGGTAGTCGGCGGGCGGGGGAGGATCCGGCAGCGGCGGGGTTACGACCACTTCCTGCTTTTCAACCACGGCGGAGTCGAGCCATCCGGAAATGGGCTTGACCGTGCCGGCGGGGAGGTCGGCGTACCCGCCGCACCCGGCAAGGAGGCACAGGATCAGAACTAGAGGTAAGATACCATACGAGGTGAGAATTCGTTTCATATGTCTTTCTGCCGTTGCGCGTTTATCCGTATCAATGAAGTTTGCAGTGTATACGTTCACCAGGGATACGTCAACCACGTAGCACTCTCCTGTGCGGAGCTATCGAAGGCGATACGTCGGCATGACGCTGTAGCAGATATCGTGCCACTCATTCAGGCACATGAAAGCGTACCCGGTGCGGCGCATTCCGGTTCAGGGGGTCTGGATGGAGGCGGATTTTTGACCCGGCTGCGTCATTGTTTTTTCCGGACGGGAGTTGAGGCCCTGTGCCCACTCGCGGCACGTGGATATCGCCCCCATGCTGAAACCGGAAAACGAGGCGCCGCGGCATACCCCCTGGTCACGGTTGTTGAACACGTATTCGCCGTCCGCTTCCTGCCGCGGCCCGCTCCAGAAGGCGCAGGTGGCGCATACCCGGGTTGTTCCTTTCATCCGAACGACTCCCATAAATCCCCCCTTTTCCAGACAATCTCATTAGTAGAAGTCATACTATGCATTACCCGGAATACGGAAATCAAGGATTTTAATGTTCAAAATACAACCAGCTGATCAAAGTTTATACACATGGTGGCGGGCCACAACCGATGAAGCGCCGTTGGGGTGGGGAAACAAATGTTGTTCCTTGAACCTTTTGCCTTGAAGCGCTACCATGTGCCGCAAAATTATGTGGAATTACCCGTGAAAGGCCCGCCATGATCGTGAAAGGAACCGTCACCGCCGCGGAGGCGGGGAAAAGGCTGGATGACGCAGCCGCCCTGCTCTTCCCGGCCCTGTCGAAGAGCAGAATACGCCGCATCATCGACCTTGGGGGATGCGCCGTGAATGAAACCATGGTGCGGGTGGCGTCGCGAACGCTCCGCGAGGGGGACGGGATAATCCTGGGCGTCATGGAACCGGGGCGCTTTCAGGATCTTGCCTATGGCCGGGAAGACATCCTCCATGAAGACGCGGATGTAGTGGCGGTGTGCAAGCCTGCCGGATTCAATTCCCAGCGGACTCCGTACCAGCTGAAAGGCACGGTCGAGTATGCGGTCGGAGCCTATCTGAGAGAGAACGGGAGTGAAGAACCGGTACGCATTGTCCACCGCCTCGATCGGGGAACCTCCGGAGTGATGCTCTTTCCGAAAAACCGGCGGGCCGCGGCGCGCCTGTCGTCTCTCCTGAAGGACGGGTACATGGAGAAGCGCTATCTGGCTCTGGTGACGGGTGAGGTGGGGGAACGGGAGTGGTTCGTCGATGCTCCCATTGCAAAGGTCGGGGTCTCCCGGTATGGCGTGGCGACCCCCGGGAAGGAGGCGCGAACGGAATTCCGGATTCTTATCGCGGAAGGAAGGGCGGCCCTGGTGGAGGCCCGGCCCCTCACGGGGAGGACCCATCAGATCCGGGTGCACCTTGCGCACTCGGGACTCCCCATCGTGGGTGACACCACCTACGACGGGGTCGCCGCGTCACGCCTGATGCTCCACTGCCGCTCCATGGCCTATCCCGGCGAGGACGGACGGACGGTGGTGGTTACCGCACCGCCGGACACGGAGTTTGCGGAGGTGTGTCGCAGGTTCGGATTGAGA
>CALABV010000206.1 GCA_937886325.1 uncultured Geobacter sp. | reverse complement strand
CGGCGACCACCGAGATCTACTCTCTTTCCCTACACGACGCTCTTCCGATCTTGTTCCACCTGTTCGCGGGAGGTCTTTTCCTGGGGGCTTTTTTCATGGCCACCGACTGGGTGACGAGCCCGGTGACAAAAGCAGGCAGAATCATCTTCGGTGTCGGCGCGGGAATTTTCGTGGTCCTTATCAGGCTGAAGGGCGGATACCCGGAAGGCGTATGCTATTCCATCCTGCTCATGAATGTGGCGACGCCGCTGATTGATCGGTACACCAAAGCTCGGGTATTCGGGGGGGTGAAGAGCCATGCTTGATATCATGAAACTTGCCGTATTTCTGCTGGTTGTTTCCGCTGTCGCGGCATTCGGCGTCGGCTACGTCAACAGCATGACCGCCCCTGTTATCGATAAACAGGCGCTGCAAATGAAAACCGACAGCTTCAAGGAAGTCTGTCCCCAGGGAGAAGAGGTAAAAAACGAAACGGAGCGCTACCTGAAAAAAGACGCGAATCCTCTCATCAAAGAGGTGAATGTGGCATACAAAGGCGGGGTTCCCGTGGGTGTCATCTATACCATCGAACCCAAGGGCTTCGGAGGGCCCATCAGCATCCTTGCCGGATTCGACATCGGCGCCGGGAAGGTCACCGCCATCAAGGTGCTGAGCCAGACCGAAACTCCCGGCCTCGGGGCAAAGGCAAAGGACCCGTCATTCCAGGACCGCTACAAGGGAAAGAGCGCAGAAGCCGATCTGGAAGTTTCCAAGACGCCCCCGACAAAGGACACCCAGATACAGGCGATAACCGCCTCCACGATAACGTCCAAGGCCGTTACCAGCGGCGTGAATGCGGCGCGGAATCATTTCGCCGGGAACTTCGTTAAATAGTTTCCGGATGGAAACCAATAGTGTCACATCCGGAGTTTCCGAATGGACACTAAATAACCCCGGCGGAATCGCCGGACGAACACTACACCGGAGGTGTTTCGTATGAGTCTGCTGCAAGAGTTTACGAAAGGGATTATCAAGGAAAACCCGCTGTTCCGGCTGGTTCTGGGAACCTGCCCGTCGCTGGCGATCACCACGTCGGTGGACAACGGCCTGGGCATGGGCGTCGCATTCACCGGGGTGCTGCTCGGTTCGAACATCGTCATCTCAGCCATGCGCAAGATAATACCGGACAGCATCAGGATACCCGTCTATATCGTGGTGATCGCTTCCTTCGTCACCATGACAGACCTGTTGATGCATGCCTATACGCCGGCCATGTACAAGGCATTGGGCATATTCATTCCCCTTATCGTCGTGAACTGCATCATTATCGGCCGCGCCGAGGCCTTCGCCAACAGAAATTCGATCGTGCCCTCCGTTCTCGACGCGCTTGGCATGGGTGTGGGGTTCACCCTGGCACTGGTGCTTCTGTGCACCTTCAGGGAGGTCCTGGGCGCCGGCACTTTCCTGGGGTTCCGTCTGCTTCCGGAGAGCCGGGCGGCAATCATGATGATCCTGCCCCCGGGTGGATTCGTGACGCTTGGGTGCATCCTCGGCTTCCTGAACAAAATGCAGTCGAAAACCGCCTGAGAAAGGAGAACCCGACGTATGCAGGATTATTTCATTATTGTCATAAGCGCCGTACTCATCAACAACATCGTGCTGTCCCAATTTCTGGGAATATGCCCCTTTCTCGGTGTTTCCAAGAAGCTGAGCGCCGCCCTGGGCATGGGCGCGGCCGTTACCTTCGTTCTGGTTCTTGCCGGCCTTCTTACCTGGTTTTTCCAGATATACATCCTGAATCCGTTCAATATCGGTTATATGCAGACGGTTGCCTTTATCCTGATAATCGGAGCCCTGGTGCAGTTCGTTGAAATGGTAATCAAGAAATACAGCCCGGGCCTGTATAAGGCGCTGGGCATCTATCTCCCCCTGATCACCACGAACTGCGCCGTGCTGGGTGTGGCCATCCTGAATATCCAGAAGGATTTCAGCCTCGTGAAGACGCTTGTCCACAGCACCAGCCATGCCGTCGGTTTTTCCCTGGCCCTCATCCTGATGGCGGGAATACGGGAGAGACTGGAATCCGCTGATATACCGAAGTGTATGGAAGGGGTGCCTATTTCTCTCGTGATAGCCTCGCTGATGTCCATTGCCTTTCTCGGTTTCAGCGGACTCATCTGACCCTGGAGATGATCCGTTTGTTTTGGAAAACCATTGTTTATTGACCAAGTTCTCCATGGCAATGTGGTGTGTCTTTACACAAACGGTCGAGAGGCCGGCAAATATGAGCGGAGGTATTCTGAATGTTAGCTGCGATAACAAGCTTGGCGCTAATGGGCGCAGGCTTCGGGGTCGTCCTCGGAGTAGCAAGCAAGAAATTCATGGTTGAAGTCGATCCCAAGGTCGAAGAGATCCTGTCCGTGGTGCCGGGGGCGAACTGCGGCTCCTGCGGCCAGCCCGGATGCGCCGGTTTCGCCGAAGCGGTCGTCAACGGTGATGTCAAGCCGAACGCCTGCGCGCCGGGCGGCGCTTCTCTCTATGAGAAGATCTCCGCCATCCTGGGTGCGGAGGTCTCCGACTACGAGGAGCGCAAGGTGGCCCAGGTGCTCTGCCAGGGGGGGGGCGGGCAGGCGAAGATGCTCTATCGCTATAAGGGGATCGAAGACTGTCATGCGGCGCTTGCGGCGTTCAAGGGACCCAAGGCGTGCAATTTCGGGTGCATCAGGCTTGGCTCCTGCACCACCGCATGCCCCTTCGGAGCGATTGAGCAGGGTGCGGACGGACTTCCGGTCGTAGACTACTACAAGTGCACCGGATGCAATACATGCGTAGAAGAATGCC
>CALABV010000205.1 GCA_937886325.1 uncultured Geobacter sp. | reverse complement strand
GCTCCAGTTCAGAGGCCTTGGTAAAGCACCATGCTGCAAGATCCGGACGGCGTTCGGCACGTCCTTCCGTCCATGCAGGGTAGTACTCAAGTGCCCTGATGCCCAGGTCAAGGTACATACGCGCTTTCTCTCCGGCGCTCGAGACGGAGAGCCCTTCCTTACGGTACAGCTGCTCGATGACGGCAGCTGTTCTGTATGCCTCGGCGATTCTGATGTTTTCCCGTGCCATCGTATCATCCCGGAAGGATATTGCCGACTGGTGTTCAAGGTAAAGGCCAAGGGTTTCCGGGATGTGGAGTGCTCGGCAATGCATGGCGAACCGGATATTGAAATCATAGTCTCCTGCTGCGCGGTATGAGGCGTCAAACATGCCGATCTTGTCGTGAACCGACCTGCGCCACATGGGTTGAGGTCCGAACTGGTAGTGCAGCAGAACAGATGGCGCGAAAAATTCGAGATATCTGAACAATCTTGTTTTGGAATTTTCCTCAAAGGTTTCATTAGGCTTGTTTGTGGCATAGCAATCGCCGTAAACAAGGTCAACTTCCGGATGGCGGTCAAGTGTCATTGCCATGACTTCCAGGGAGTCTTCCCTGTGCCGGTCATCGGTATTTGCATTTGTTATATATCTACCTGAAGCAGCTAATATGCCACGGTTCCATGCAGCATAGAGGGATTCACGCTCAGATGTGCGTATATATTGAATGTTCTGGTAACTTTTCTGGAATTCCCTGACGATATCCCCTTCGTTTTCGGGCGAGGCACTATCGATTATGACAATCTCAAGTTCTCCCTTGCTATAAAGGGTCTGATTTGTCAAATCTTCGAGACATCCGTGAATGAATCTCTCCGATTTATAGGTAGAGACTATGGCTGAGACACGATATTTATGGTCCGTAGGAGTCATGATACACCTATAATCTTTGCTGAAGTGAAATTTGCCCATCCGCCAATGTCAGCGTAGTTCGGTATCCCGGCACCGGGTTGCCAAGAGGAGGCGCTTTGGACAAAGATTCGTGGCGACTGGTAGGTTTCGTAGAGCGTCTCGAGGATTGCTTCCGAAAGCACCTCCGGCCTTATGCCGCGTATACAGTGGGTCTGGTTATAGCGACACTTCCAGTTGCATCCGAAGCATTCTAGGGGCAGGCTGACTGCCGAGGTAAGGGGCGAATATGGCATGAAGCGGCCAAAATGGCCGCCACCCAGCAGAATGATATTGGGGGTGTTTACTGCACATGCGATGTGGGCGAGTCCCGTTTCCGCACCTACCGCTAAGCGGCAGCGGCTGATGAGGGCTGCGCTTTGACGAAGGGAGAGCTTTCCGCTGAGGTTTACACACCTGACACCCGTTGCTCTTAAATTCCTTTGGTTAATTATAAAATCTTTGGATGTGCCCAGTGCAACTACTGAAAAGCCATTTTCCTTGCAGAGATTTGATAGGGCCTCACCGTAGTGGTCGTAAAGGCGGACCTCATACTGGGCGCCGGCAAACAAGATTATGGTTTGATTCGGGACTAGCCCGTGAAGGGCCAGAATCTTATCGGCAAAGCTAAAGTCTGATTCGGTAAGGGGTAGCGATAAATCGAGATCAGCTGATTTGATCTCCAGACCTGACAAGAGATCTCTGTGTCTTTGCAGTTCCTGACGGAACTGTCCCGGACTTGGGATGATTAACGTATATTTTTCATTGATAATCGTTAGTTCCTTGGCCGACATGTTAGATATGTCCCCATTAAGGGCAATTGTTGTTCCGGAGCCTGATGAAAGGGCAAAATAGTCGGATAGGACATCGCGCGAGTAAACGGAATTGATGCAGATATCGGCCTGGACTGCCTGTAGCTCGTTGAGAATACTTTGTCGGTATTCTTCGTTATTCATTGACTGCGAGCGGTTGAAGGTTATGATGTTGTCGGTATGGGGACATGTTTCATAGAGCTCCGCAATATGGTCTTGGCAAAGTACTGTGATTCGGGCCTGGGGATACTTTTCCTTAACATGGGGAAGCATGGACATAGCCAAAACCGCGTCGCCAATGGAGTCTGTGCGAATCCATAGAATCTTCCTGATATCGTTAGCAAGCGGAAGTCGTGACGGGGTGAATCTAGCGATGCAGAAGCCGAATTTTTCGTCCGAGGCGGTCAGCAGTGTGAAGCGGGGATCGGTCTTGATCTTCTGAAAACTCCTGTGGTGCTTGATGTGCTTGATGTCGTCCAGCACGATATGGCACTCACCATAAAGTCTATTGATAACGTAGTTGAACTCCACGTATCCCATGTGGCCTGCGCTGTCAAGGAGGATCATGTCAGGATTGCCGTCGAATTCGACCAGACACTTTCCAATAAGGTCGTCGGTGATATCCGGAAAGTTCGTTTCACCGTGGTAGAATGCTACCCGATTTTCTTCCTGATGGTCTACGTAGATATTGCCCCTCTCCACGTTTTCCACGGTTTCGCATCGGATCTGCTCTATACTGGGAAGGAGCGATCGGGGGACAGATAGACCACAGAGGGGGGTCACATAGTCGTGAAGTCCGGCGCCGGTCAAATTGTTAACCGCCTGCTGGTGCCGATTCGGATCGCATTCAATTGTATAGAATCGAGCATTTGAAATTCCGGACGACTTGAGTGCCGAAGCAATGATACGAGTCGTTCCAGTTCCAAGATAGGTGCCAGTTTCGATAATTTTCCGCGGACGGATAGTGGTAACCAGCTCATTTAGCCTTGTCTCGAATTCAGAGCCTTCCTGAATCTGGGTAAGATCTTTCCCGTCGGTACCCTCACCAGCTATTCGCAGACCTGGCCGGTCACCAGCAATCGACGACGAAGGCTTGTTCACCAGAAAATCCTGCATCACCTCAGGGTGTCTGCCGGTAAACGGCACTGAGTAGGAGTTGGGGTCGCCGGTCCAGATGGGGTAGAGTCGCTCCAACTCCTTGCTGTTCTCCGGCGTCCAACGCAGGTAAAACTCCTGGTACCACTTATCCATGTTAACTCCCCATCCCTCACCCCAACCGTAACGGTGGTAGAGCTCGATCTTTTGCCGCACCTGAGAATCAAGGACATAGCTGTAATGATATGGGTATATCCCCATCTTCCTGGTGGCAGTGCCGTCTACCAGGTTAATCTGTTCGGTCGTTCGGCTTTCTCCAGGCCAGACCATGGTTGGAGGTCGATGAGTAATGAAGCGCGCGCCGGGGACGAATTTGAACAGGCGTCGATAGTGGTGGGGCGTCTCAAAGAAGCATGGATGGACGAAGAGAAATTTGTACCCCTTCCAGAAGTTGTCAGGGATGAAGTTCATCTGGGTGATGGAGGGGTCGGCTGCCAGCATAGCAACGATCTTCTTCAAGTCTTCCTTATGATAAACTTCGTCGGAGTCAACCAGCCAGACATATTCGCCGGTAACATGTTCCAAGGCGGCGTTTTGCATCTCACACTTCTCCGGCCAGATCCCATGGATCAGCTTCAGTTTGCCAGCTGGATCTGGGAAGCGGCGGAGGAACTCTACCGTGCCGTCGACAGAGCTACCGTCCGGGTTGGCTGCAAACATGCACTTCTCTACAGCACCTTCGATCACGATGACCTCGTGCGCAATGTCGTAAATTGCCTGGAGGGCCGGTTCGATAAAAGGCATACCGTTAAGTACGATGATAATGAACGACACACTGGGGGCTGTACGGCGGGCTGAAGTACTTTCGCCTCCTGGCAGTTTATGAGTTTGGCCTTTGATGCGATTTGGAGCAATCTGCAGCATAGGGACGCACAACGTCTGCAACCGTTCTTGAAAACGGATAAGATCAGGATGCGTCGGGTAGAAATAGCGACAAATTGCGGTAAGTCGCAGGAGTTCATGAGCTGTTACAGATAAGCTGCATGGTGAGTAGGTCAGGTCGGATAGCGCTGCCTGCCCTTTAGTAATGAGGGTGAAAGCCTCATTCTGCATGCTACCCGCAAATCGTGCTGGGAAGCACTCCCTTACCTCATTGTACAGGAACTCCTTCTCAGCCGCGGTCAGGTCCGATTCACGAATTACGTTGACATGCTCATACGCCATCATGGTCATTGCGACAACCCGCTCGAACTCTGATGATACATACCAGTTGATTTGTCTAACGCGGGACTTGTCCGCATCTTCTTCGGGTCTTTTCCGGCGACGGTAAAAGAGCGGCTCGTCGATCTGAGCGATACTCCCCTCTAGACTGAGGCGGACCATTATCACGTGATCGGGGCCGACCACGTTGTAGCTCCTTTCGCTGGTTCTGCGTAAGGCGTTCGTCCGGAATATGCCGAAATTCATGTTTCCCCAGGTGTACTCGCGCATGATCTTAGCGAACCGGTCAACCCTGTTGAGTCCACGCGTGTCAAGAATGTCCGGCGCATGCTCGATCACTGTATCTGTCACATCGATGATTACAGTGCGCGCATAGACGAGCAAAATCTCATCGTTAGCAAGAATTTCAGGGATGAGGCGGCTGATGAAATTGGGGTGCCAGATATCGTGGTCCGAGGCCCATAACAGGAACGGGCTAGTACACATACGCACCAGCTTATCAGCGTTTGGTCCAGGCCCGATGTTGGTCGTGTTTCGCGTGTATTCAATTCTGTCGTATTTACCAGCGTAGTTGCGGCAGATATCCTCGGTGGCGTCGTTTGATGCATTATCAGAAATAAGAATTCTTACGTTCGGGTAGTCTTGTGCCAACAGTGACTCGATGGTGCGGGCAAGGAACTTTTCACCGTTGTATACCGGCAGACAGGCGGTGATTTCTGGTAGTTCGCATGCATTCGTGGGAAAGCTTTCCAGAATTTTAGTAGTGACGGTGGAACAGGGTCTCGCTATCTTAGTTGCATCAGTTCCAGATTTTCTTTTCATTCACGACTCCGTAAAGCTCGTCTATGTAAAAAGTATTTTTCGACTCGGCAGCTATCTCGACTTGTCCCGTCATCGGCAAACCGAACAGCTCAACCACCAACTCTGGAGACGGCGAATTAGGGAATTCATGCCGGGAGTGTTTGCTCATCTGCATTACAAATGACTCGATTCCACTGTGGATTTCAGTTTTCGAACAGAACAGCGCCTGATTTGTAAAAGTCGGTCCGTTGAAAAAGGTCCCATCAGCGTTGGCTCTGATGTACATTCCCTCAGGAGCAACAAGGATCTATTCGAGCACGAGATGGTACTTAAAGACGTTGCTGGCCGGCGGACGCTCGGCTGGATTTTCAGGGTAGAGCGCGTTGACACGGTCACCCAGTCCGTATGGATTGGCCGCACCGGTCAGAGCGGTGAAATAGAACCCGGTAAAATGTACATCGAACATCCTGCCAAGATAATGCTGGATCGAACCCTTGAGCCCAATATCTGCGATGGCGAAACTTGATGTAGTAGTGCATGAAGTACTGCTTGATAAGAAAACCCTTGTAGCCGAGGCAGATGATGAATTCATTAAATCCCTGGGTCTCGAAAATCTTCATCAGATGCCACAGGATCGGTTTCTCGCCGATTTCGATCATCGGTTTGGGCTTAAGGTAGGATTCTTCGGAAATGCGGGTTCCCAGCCCCCCGGCAAAGATAACGACTTTCATTGCACGCTCCCTCACTATGTACATGGCTCTGGTAATGAAAAAATAGTAGGAATTCTTTTTGAAAACCGTACGCCAATAATGAAGCAATATATGTGCCTTTATTAAATTGCTAATCATTGCATGTGGTTATGCGCCGAAACTGGTAATGACAAAGAAACAGGATATCTGAGAGGAAGGGGAAACAGCTTCACGAACGTTTCGGGGACAGCGGGCGGGCCATGGAATCTCACGGGCTGTCATGGCATGACTGACCGGTGTGCGTTGATTCTGGATGACCGTTATTCTCTAAAAGATGAGGGCAGGAGGCAACGGGAAAGAAATCAGAACATCCCCCCCTTGAACCCATCATACTGATCCGCTGTCGGATCCATCTTCTTGCCGTTGATGTCAGTTCCTGAGAATTTGAAAACCAGATGCTTGGGGTCGATGACGGCGGTTCCGTATGGGTTCTGCGCGATGGAAAAAGTAATGGTTGCCTGGGAGGTGGTCGCGTCGTAGGTGACGCTTTTGGGAAGGGGAGAAAAGACAGCTTCGTTTTCCGGGTGAAGGGTGATGCCGTTATTGTAGCTGCCGGCCTCACCGCCGGAAGCCTTGGAGATGGACCAGTTGGTGATTTTCATGACCGATGTGGCATCCATTTCGGAATCGAACTGGAAGGTCATGGTGAAGTCCTTGCTGGCGTTGGGGTATAGAAGGTCGGCACTCAGGAAGGCGAGGGGCGTACCGGCGCCGAGGGTCGGGGAGAAGGTGCTTTTCGATGCCATGAACATTGATATTTTCGGCGACGACAGGTCGCTTTCCAGTTCCGCGGACAAGGAAGTGTCTAGATCTTTCAGAATCTCCAGCTGTTCCTCGGCCTTATCCCTATCATCGAGTCCCAGATATGCCGTGCCCAGTTCGAAGCGGGCCAGGGCAAAGTCCTTCTTCAGGCTTACCGCTTTCTCCAACTGCGTAACCGCCTCGTCATGGCGGCCCATCTTGTTGTACGCGGCCCCCAGGGCATAGTAGACGTTTCCGTCCCTGGGGGTCATCTTGATGACCTTCTTGAACTGGTTTTCAGCTTCGGAATACCGTTCCGTCTGCAGGTAGAGCTGCCCGAGGGTGTAGGGGGCCAGCGTGTCGGTGGGATCGTACCGGGCGGCGGTCTTGAATGCGTTTTCAGCTTCCGAATAGCGTTTCTCGGAATAGTAAACATTCCCCAGTTCCACCCAGATGCCGCTCTGGGAGCGGTCTATGGAAACGGAAAGCTTGTAGGAATCGATGGCTTCCTTGGTCTTTCCCTGTTTCAGGTAGGCTTTGGCAGCGTAATTATATGCATCCACATTTTCGGGCACATAGGCCGATGCCTGCTTGAATGCGGCGATGGCCTGCGAGTATTTCCCGTCCTGGTAGAGAGCCAGTCCCCCGGAGAGCAGGGTCGTTGCAATCTGGCTGCGCAGGCTCTGCTGCGACTGCAGGGCCGAAAACATTTTGGTTGCCGATGATGAAGCGTCCATTTCCCTTCTCCCGTATTCGGAAACACTTTCGCACTCGATATGAGCTGGTCTGATGATCGTATCGGCATGGCTCAGCGAATCTTGAATCGAAATTTTCAACCCGTGTCAAAATTTTGAAAACCGGGTCAGAAATGATGGACATGCCTCGTGGCAGGGCTTTCAGCGGTGTTTTGCGGGAGCAGATACGCGGATATTTCTTTCCCGGGCCGTCTTTTTTATTAAAGCATGCCTCAACCGTGCCGATACAGTTCATATACACGGAAGAGATTGAGAGAGGATACGGAAATGCCTGAGAGTGTCGTGAGAATTGGTGATGCGGCTGCTGTGTCGGGAAATGGCGCAGGTCCTGCAAGGAAGCGGGAAAGGGCTTTGCACCGCTATCACCACGACGAGGATCACGATTCCGTTACTATTTCCGATGAGGCGAGAAGGCGTTCTTTGCTGGAAGACGATGATGATGTGATTTCAGATGAGAGGTAACGTCTGATGCAGGCAGGGGAGGTGGAGATATGACCAAGGAATTCAATACGAAGATAAGCCGGGGAGGCGGAGACGAGCAGCATCGCCCCGGAGGGAGGCTCGGCCTTCTCGTCAACAGCGTCTGCGATGTCATGGAGCTTCGCAGGAACCTGAAGGAGATGTCGTTTCTGGCTGATTTCTTCCGGGCGGTCAACTCTTCGTTGATTCTTGAAGACGTTCTGGAGGCGGCTTCGAGCAAAATTTTCCAGTATTTCCGCTTCAACCTGATGGTCGTGTCGCTGGCAACGGGCGGCGAAGACAGGATCATGGCCTTTTCCCCCCTGGATCTCGAAAGCTCCCACCATGAATTGATGGCGATACTGAGCAACCACACGGGGTTGCGCGCGCACCATGTGAAAGGATTTCGTTCCCTCGGTCTGACAGGGCCGGAGGGGAGCCTGGTGTTCGGAAATACCAATTTCCTGGCGCTTCCCCGGAATCTGGGGAGTGTAACCGTCTATTCGGAATTCAATTTCATCAGTCATTTTTCCGATGGCATGCTGGAAGGCATGATGGAAAGCTTCGGCGTTGCTCTCCATAACTCTCTGGAATACGAAAAAGTACGGGATCTGTCCATGCGTGACGGCCTTACCGGCCTGTTCAACAGGCGGGTTCTGGAGGAGATGCTTGAGCTTGAAGGCCGCAAGAGACAGGTGGAGCCGTTGTCGCTCCTCATCATCGACCTGGATCACTTCAAGCAGATAAACGATACCCACGGTCATCCGGCAGGTGACCTGGTGCTGCAAACCGTGGCCCGCGTCCTCCGTGAAAACACGCGCGGTTCCGACCTGGTGGCTCGCAGCGGCGGGGAGGAGTTCTCCGCCATGCTTCCCTCCGTGTCCCTTGACGTCGCCCTGGAGGTCGGTGAACGAATCAGGACGAACCTCGAACGGACAATGGTGACCTATAACGGCCGGAGTATCAAGGTTACAGCCAGCGTGGGCATCGCCCACCGCTCGGCTCGAAGTCTCTGCAGCATAAAGGAACTGGAGATACGGGCCGACAAGGCGTTGTACGAGGCGAAGAGAAGCGGCCGGAACAGGGTGTGCGCGTATCCGTGCGGGTCTCAGTCCGGTGAGATGCAGAAGACCCACGGGAATGAAAAGGGAAGTCCCCGAATCGTCAGGATAAAGTAGGAAAAGATAGTGGCGCGAAGGCAGGGTTTTTTGCCGAAGCGCCGCGGATGACACAAAAAAGGGTCCGTTGAGGACCCTTTTTTGGTTCGCGTGCAGACCCGCTTCTTAAGCGGCCGCGGTCAGGCTGCTTTTATCGATTTCATAGGCTTTCTGGAAATCGTCCAGCAGACTGTTGATTTTTTCTTCGTCGAGTCCCAGGAAACCGACCGCTTTGGTACCGGTAAGCGGAAGATCTTCCATGGGGTACCTCTGGCCGATGCCGAATTTGAGGCAGAACTGATCGGCCAGGTTGACCACCGAAGTCAGGTTGAGGAGCGACATGTCGTTCAGGTCCGTGAAGGCGAAATTATGATGCTGCAGAACCGATTCCGTGAGCGTTTGGGGAAAGTTCCATTTTTTGATGACCAGGGAGCCGACCTGTTCGTGGGTATACGGGTAGGCGAGCTTCTCGGCATCGGTGAAGAGCAGTTCTTCGTTGTAGCACCTCTCCATGACCGACTGAAACTTGGACCTGTCATGGTTGTTCATGATGACCTTGCCGATATCGTGGAACAAGCCGGCCAGAAATGCCTCTTCCTGATCCACTCCCCCCACTTTCGACGCGATGGTCCGGGCCGCCAGTCCGGCGCCGAATGAGTGCTCCCACAGCATTTTTTCGGTCAGGCCGAAGGGCTGGTATACCTGACGGACCGAAGCGGTGACCACAATGCTTTTCAGGGTGGTGAAGCCGAGTAGAACGATAGCTTGCGACAGGTTCTGGATCGTTCCCTGGCGTCCGTAAAACGAGGAATTGGATATCTTCAGAACCCGGGCGGCAACAGCCGGATCCGACGAGACCACCTTCGATATCTCTTCGGCCGTTGCCCGGTCGCTCTCGATGAGCTGCATGACTTTGGTGGCGACCACCGGAATAGTCGGAAGATCTCCAGCGGAGAGAATGGTTTTTTCGAGGTCACTGTTCATATGCTTGACTCTTTCCTGTTCGGTATTTTCTCAGCGTCGGTTGGTTTCGGCAATCTTAGTAATCTCGAAGCCTATCTGATCCAGTGGGAGGACGACATCCGCGACCCCACCCTCGATGCAGGCCCTCGGCATGCCGTAGATGGTCGACGTGGCTTCGTCCTGCGCCACGGTGACTCCCCCCCTGCTCTTGAGGTGCTGCATCCCCTTGAAACCGTCGTTTCCCATTCCCGTCAGCACCACGCCAAGCATGGCGCCTCCGCAGGCATCCGCCAGGGAGGACATCATCAGGTCAACCGAGGGAACGTACGTGTATTTCGGGTAGTCGCTCGTCGGCGCCTGGTGAACGGTGATTCCGCCGGGGCGCCGGGCAAGGATGGTATGCTGCCCGCCGGGAGCGATGAGCGCGGTTCCGGGCTTGAGTATTTCACCCTCCTTTGCCTCTTTGATCGTGAGAGAGCACTTTGCGTTCAAACGATCCGCGTAGGGGCCGGTAAAAGCCTTCGGCATGTGGATAACCACCATGATGCCGTAGGGAAAGTTGACCGGTATCCGGGAAAGTACCTCCTGGAGCGCGACCGGGCCGCCGGTGGATGCGCCGATTCCCACATAATTGATCCTCGTCTTGGGGATCTTCGCTTCCGCGACGCGTCTGACAACGGCTTCCTGCCTCGCGGGAATAACCGCCGCGCGTCGTGCGGCCGATGATCGGACCGCGCCCTTGACTTTTCTCAGGAGTTCGTCCCTGAAAATATTCTGGGCAACGGTGGAATCGGTGATGTTTTTCGGGATATAGTCAACAGCGCCGGCTTCCAGGGCATCGAATGTCGCCTGAGCGCCTTCATTCGTGAGGGTGGAGACCATGATGACCCGGGTCGGCTCCTTTGCCATGATTTGTTTCAGTGCGGTAATGCCGTCCATGACGGGCATTTCCACATCCATGGTAACCAGATCCGGTTTCAGTTCCAGTGTCTTGCGTACTCCGTCAGACCCGTCAACCGCCGCGCCCACGACTTCAATATCCGGATCCTTGTCAAGAACGCGTCGTATGGCCATCCGCATGAAGGATGAGTCATCGACGATAAGTACCCGAATTCTCTTATTCCTGGGAGGAATCATGACACCTCACTTTTTAATCATGCCTTCGAAAAGGGAGTTTACCAGGTCCTGAACTTCAGGCACCCTTTCGTCGAGCTCATAGCAGAAACGTTCCACATCCAGATCGCCGAAAATCGGTGAGAAGTTTTTAAGTATATCCCAGGCAGGTTCCTCGGCAAGGTTGAAGCTGACCCATTCCCTTCCGCCGTAGTCCAGGTGACGCACCGAGCAGAAGAGATCCGCGAGATTCACGATCGCTGCGAGGGTAGGGTCGCTGGTTGCTTCCAACGGGGCGTGATGGTGCGCTATCACGTCGCAGTAGTCCGACGGGAAGTTCCAGTTTTTCGCCAGGCAGAAACCCAACTCACAGTGGGTTGTTCCCAGAACCTGTTTTTCGACTTCGACAAAACAGCGGGTTGTTCCTTGAAGCTGGTCCACCACCTTCTGGAACATATCCTTCATGTAGTAGCTCAGGAAGACCTCGCCGATGTCGTGGACGATGCCCACGATATAGGCCTTTTCGATTTCCGGATAGCGGATGCGTTGGGCGATAATCTTGGAAACGACACCGACACCGAACGAATGCTCCCAGAATGTCTTTATGTCAAAAACACCGCTTTTCCCATCGAATGCATCGATGATGGAGCAGGTCAGGGCGATATGGCGGATCTGACGGAAGCCGAGGTAGATGAGAGCGCGTTTCAGGGATTTAATCTCGTGCATCGGCTTGAAGAAAGGGGAGTTGACGATTTTGATGACCCGGGAGGCCATGACCTGGTCGACCAGGATTGTTTCCGCCAGTTCCTCCAGCTCAACGTCCGGCCTGTCGAACATATCCAGAACTTTTGTGGCGATTTCCGGAATGGTGGGAAGTTCGTGGATTCCCTTGACCAGTTGTTGCGCCTCTGCCAGCATGCTGTCGTTTTTCACTGGTATCCTCCTCTACAGCTACTTTTTGTATGCGAAACCGCCGGGAAAATGAACCGTCTTGAATTTGTCGTTCACACCGTGGAGTGATTCCGACTGGCCTACGAAAAAGTAGCCATAGGGTTGCAGGTTGTTGAAAAAGTGCTGTACGACCTTCGACTTCGACGCCATGTCGAAATAAATCAGAACGTTGGCGCAAAAGATGAAGTCAAAGGTTTTCATGAAAATCATCTTGTTGTCGTCGTACAGGTTGAGATGCTGGAAAGTGACCAGTTTTTTCACCTCCGGAGAAATGGCAAAACGCTCACTCGATTCCTTTTTGAAGTACTTCCGCATGTAGTAGTCGGGCACATGCCGTACCGAATAGGAGTTGTATACACCCTCTTTCGCCTTTGCAAGCACCTCATCGTTGATGTCTGTTCCGACGATGTCGAATACCCAGTTTTTCAGAAAAGTATCCCTCTTTTCCAGAAGCACCATGGCAAGGGTATAGGCTTCTTCGCCGGAGGAAGAACCCGCGCTCCAGATGCGGAGTTTGCGGAAGCCGATCTTTTCCTTCGGAGCCGCCACTTCCGGAAGAAGCTGGTTTTCCATAGCCTTCAACTGGGGAGGGTTTCTGAAAAAGTATGTCTCGTTCGTGGTAAGGTCGTTCAGCAGTTGCTTCAACTCGGAGGCGCCCGCGGCGCCGTTTTTCAGCAATCGGATATAATCCGCGTGAACCTTGATGGAAACCTTTTCCATCCGTTTGGCAATCCTGCTTTCCACGAAGTACTTCTTCTGGATAGTGAAATACATCCCGCAGGTGGTATAGATAAAGTCTCTTAGTTGTTCAAAATCGGCGTCGGATAGTTTCATATGTGTCCTGTCCGGTTTATTTCATGGAAATTTTTCGCATCTTCATTTCTATCGTTTTCTATCTGAATTCGTGACGCCTCCACTCCTTCGCATTCGCGGCATGCCTCTGATCCCGTATGATGTCGGTTTCATGCGGCCCAGCTGCCGACGCTCCCGGAATCATCCATCTCGATGAGTCCCGCCGGGTCGATAATCAGCGCCACCCTGCCGTCCCCCATTATGGTCGAACCTGCAATGCCCGGAGCTTTAGCCAGAAATTTCCCCAATGATTTGATGGCAACTTCCTGCTGGCCGAGGAGCCGTGTCACAATCAGTCCCATCCGTTTTTCCGCGACGCCGATAACGACGATATAGCTTTGAGCGGTTTTTTCCGCTCGCTCGCTGACCCCGAAAACACGCTGCAGACGGAGGAGGGGGAGCACCGATTCCCTGAGTTTGAGCACTTCCTGTCCGCCGATGTAGTGGAACGAGCTGTTCTCGACCTTGAGAGTCTCCAGAACAGCCGCCAGCGGTATGGAATACACCTCATGCTCCACTTCCACCAGGAGCGACTGGATAATGGCAAGGGTAAGGGGAAGTTTCAGGATAATCTCCGAACCGACACCCACTTCGCTGCGCAGTTCAATGATTCCGTTCAGCTTTCTGATGTTGGTGCGGACCACGTCCATGCCGACGCCGCGTCCCGATAAGTCCGTGGCTTTCTCCTTGGTGGAGAAGCCGGGGAGGAATATCAGGTCTAGGATTTCCTTCTGTGACATGCCCGCCACCTGCTCCTCGCTGACAAGGCCTTTTTCTATGGCCTTTCGCGACAGTTTTTCCGGATCTATTCCGCGTCCGTCGTCCTTGATGCTGATGATGATCTGGTTCCCTTCATGGGTCGCCGAAAGCACCACTCTACCGGTCCTCGGTTTGCCGGCCGCCATGCGGTCATCCGGGAGTTCAATCCCGTGATCCAGCGAGTTGCGTATCAGGTGGATGAGGGGATCGCCGATTTCGTCCACGACGGAACGATCCAGCTCGGTTTCCTCGCCGATGATCTCCAGTTCCACCTCTTTTCCCAGATCGCGGGAAAGGTTCCGGACAATGCGGGGAAACTTCTTGAAGACCTTTTCCACGGGAATCATGCGGATCTTCAGCACCTGCATCTGGAGTTCGGAGGTGACGAAGTCGATCCGCTTTGCCAGCTTGCCGAATTCGTCACCGAAATTGACCATGTTCTCCTTGGTCTGATAATCGATATTCATCTGGAGAATTCTGTTGCGCTCCAGAACCATCTCACCAACCTGGTTCATCAGATCGTCGAGGCGCTTTACGTCGATGCGCACGGTGGTGTTGTCGGAGAGCTCCTCGGCGCGTGCCGGAGCTGCTTTCGGAGCAGTGGGGCGTACGGAGGCCGGAGCAGGGGGAGATACGGGCGTGGAAGTCTCGACAGCCGGTTCGCTCGCCGCCGTCTTCCCATCCGTTACCTCCCGCTGAGGGGGATCAGTGTCCGTGGTGTAAGTTTCAGGCGCCGCCGCTTCCTCCTTCGGCGCGCTCAGGACGGTTGCCTCCGCGAAGGTACCCGAAATATACGGGATGAGCTTGTCGATGATACTGTCAAGGTCCCGTTCGATTATCTCTCCGTTGCGGATGTCGTTGACGAGTATCTTGATCAGATCGACCGCTTCGAGGATTACATCCATGATCTCGGCGGTGACCTGTATTTCGCCCTTGCGAAGCCGGTTGAGAACATCCTCGGTCTTGTGGGTAATCTTTACGAGGAGCTCAAAGCCGAGAAAACTGGAAGCGCCCTTTACCGTGTGGATGGAGCGGAAAATGCTGTTCAGGAGCTCCATGTTGTCGGGCGACTTCTCAAGCGTCACCAGGTCATCGTCCATCTTTTCCAAAAGCTCGGTCGTCTCGGTCAAAAAACCTTCCAACAGCTCCTGATCTTCACACAGTTGAGACATCTGCCGCTCCTTTTCCGTTTTCTTCGAATACTCGCCTTCGGCTCACACCAGGCCTACGCGGCTGCGTTGAGAAGGGAATCACGTTCCGCCTTCGAGAAGACCCGCTCCAGATCGAGCAGAACCAGCAGGCGGTCCGCGCGATTGATGACACCGGACAGGTATTCCTGCTCCAGTCCACCGTTGACAACAGCGGGCGGCGGCTGGATCTCGGCGGACGAAATACGGATTACCTCTGAAACCGCATCGACGATGAAACCCATCAATTCTCCGTCCACATCCATTACGATAATGCGCGTCTGCTTGTCGTTTTCCACTTCCTGGAGAGAAAACTTTTTGCGCAGGGATATGATTGGTATGACTTTGCCCCTGAGGTTGATTACCCCCTCCACATAGTAGGGAGTGTTGGGAACGCGTGTCACATTCGACATGCGGATGATTTCCCGTACCTTCAGCACGTATACGCCGTACTCCTCACGATCCAGATTGAAGCTGACCAACTGGATAAGTTCCGCCTTTGCTTCTTCCGTTTTGAAATTTGCCGAGGTAGCCATTGTGTGAATTCTCCCGTTTTTCTGAGTTATTGTGACCCGTATCCGGCAGACTCGACGCAGGAGCGCGTGCCGAGTGGACGTGGCGTGCAATTACTTTAAAACTCTATTCGGCATCTTGACGAAAAAATTGAATAAAAAAATAAGCAATCGCAAAAAGTTCTCAAGAACATGTGTTCGTCAATCCGAAGAAAAAGGAATTATGTCTTTCACCGTGTCCCGAGATATCCGGGCGCCCGGATTTCACGCAGTAACGGCAGCGTGCCGGATCTCCGTATGTGCTTGGTATGAACTGCCTATGTGCCGGCGGAGAAGCAGGCGGATCGTCGGAGTGATAGAGGGCGGGGACACGGAAAACGCCTGGTTCTTTCCGTGGCAAGCGGGGGAGGGGGCGCCGGGGAGGGGAAATAAGCCCCTTCCCCGGCCGGAAGTCGGAGTTTCCGAATGATCGTTACTTGAACACGAGCATGGTGGCCGTCTGATTGATGTGGCCGATGTACTGTTCGCCGTAGGAACTGAAACCGACGGTCGGAACATCGGCGAAGAGTTTGCCGTACTCGTCCGTGAGCTGCTTCTGATCCAGCTCGAGGGTCCTGAGTATACAGTTGATGTTGATGATGCCGGAAATGCCGCCAAGGTCTTTTTTTGCCTGTTCCAGGGCCTTGCGGGTATCGTCTATGATATCGGTGGATTCCAGGATGGAAAGCTCCATCCCTTCGGTTACGCCGCAGTAGAAGATCATGTTGTCGCCCTTGATCCTCTGTGGGCTGCGAACGAACGGCGTGCCGTCGATTACGAGACCCACCGGATTGTGCATGAAGCGGTTCGGCGCCTCTTCAACGGCAACGCCGAGCGCTTCGGCGTAGGCGTGGGCCGCCGGTTTATCGTTGAATTCGATAACTTCGCGCTTCTCCTCATTTGCCTTGGTAACAACGAGTTTTTTGCCGAGATCACAGAAGCTCTGGGTCTTGATGAATGCGAAGGGAACGCCGGGTTTCAAAACCGCGAGAATGGCTGCATTGGTGTAGCTCTTTCCGTTGGCGTACACATGGGTTGCTTCGAACTTCAGGTCGTCGCCGGCGGAACCGCCGATGAAGGTGACATTGGTGAGGTCGCCAATCTTGTCGATAAGTTTTTCTTCCGCGCCGCTCAGGCCGTCCACGAAGATCAAACCGACATACTTGGATGGATCCAGCTCGGACATGGGGGCCTTGAAGTAGGATTCAAAACCGGCAAAGGCTTTTCTGACACTGTTTTCGTTCTTGGGATTCTCGACAATTTCGACTTTTACGTCATTGACCGCTGTCGCATCGAAGGCCATGGCAACGAGAGAATTTTTCAGCATTTTGCCGGTCACAATCTCGCCGGAGGTCGTACAGCCGAAAACGGCTGCGCCGGGAAACGCATCCTGGACCTTCTGACTGATAATGTTGGGTGCAAATCGCGAAGATGCGAAGAACACCAGCATTTTTGTGTCGAAGCCGCCCAACTGCGATTTCAGATCCTGGATTACGTCGTCGCTTGTGCCTTTCGTTGAATATGCCGTTTTGATATACATGCTTGCTCTCTCCTTTTCTCCCGAATGATTAATTACTTCAGATCTTTCATGACCGCTTCGAGTTTCGCGATGATTGCCGGGTCGTCATCGGATGATGCGGTGAACTTGCCGGGATCGATCCCCTTCAACATGAGCTTCGATTTAATGACGCCCACGAGCATGGGATTGTCCTTCGCCCTCTGGTTGATAATTGAATCGATCATCTGCTTGATTTTACCTGCCATTTCTTTGCACCTCCTTTAATACGCGTTGATAAAGATTCCTCTCCCTCCCGCACACCGCGGGTGGCTGTAATTCCTTCCCTGTGCTACGCTGGTTGCCGGTAGCGACTTACCATCTCCTGGAGTTCTTCGGACAGATTTGCAAGATTGGAAGCGGCCGAGGCGGACTCCTGGGCTACTTCCGCGGTGATTTTTACGACTTCGGTTATCTGCTGAATGTTATTGGTGATCTCATTGGTGGTAACGGTCTGTTCCTCGGTAGCGGTGGCTATCTGGTTTACCTGCATGCTGACCGCGTTGATCTGCTCCAGGATGT
>CALABV010000204.1 GCA_937886325.1 uncultured Geobacter sp. | reverse complement strand
GGCCAACGGTTCGGCCATGACCGGGTCCGCGGTTGTGCAGGAAACCATCTCGGTGATGAACACCATAGCGGAACGGGTGAAGGAGTCCGCCAAGACGGTGGAAAGCCTGGGCGCCCAGTCCGACCAGATAGGGGAGATAGTGGGCACCATCGAGGACATCGCGGACCAGACCAACCTGCTGGCGCTGAACGCGGCCATCGAGGCGGCCCGCGCCGGAGAGCAGGGGCGGGGCTTCGCGGTGGTTGCCGACGAGGTACGCGCGCTGGCGGAACGGACCACCAAGGCGACGAAAGAGATCGGCGCCATGATCAAGTCGATCCAGCAGCAGACCAGGGAAGCGGTGAACTCCATGGAAGAGGGGGTGCAGGAGGTGGAGCGTGGAACCGACGAGGCGTCCAAGTCGGGGCATGCCCTGGAAGACATCCTGGAGCAGATCAACGCGGTCAGCATGCAGGTAAACCAGATAGCCACCGCCACCGAGGAACAGACCGTTACCACCAATGAGATCAGCAATAACATCCAACAGATTACCGAGGTGATTCAGGGAACCGCCGAAGTGGCGAAAGATTCCGCGGCAGCTGCCGTAGAACTGGCCGGGATGTCGGAAGATCTGAAGAGAATCGTGGGCAGGTTCCGGCTGGCATCATAACCTGCAGGATTTCAAGAAGGCGCAACAACGCGGCACAACGGGCACGGCATTTCCCCCCTCCAGCCCCCTTCAGGGCCGGCGGGGGTTTTTTTGTCCTTTGTCACGGAAAAAGCGCGGTTCACGCAAAGTACGCTGTGTCTTTGCATGAGTAAATGCCGTTTTTGATTCATTTCTCCGTTTTGCTGTCGTCTCCATCCGTTTTTACGGCGGATTTACCCATTCCGGTATCGCCGGCCGAAAGGTTCCGATGGAGCCGGACCGCCATCCACGCAAGCAGTGAAACTCCGAGAGCAAGTACGGCCCAGAGCGCGGCCGATTTCAGGTCCGTGGGTACCAATGGTTTTCGCAATGCAGCCTCTCCACCCAGTTGGATCGGGGAGCCCGGTACGGCGAGGCCGCCCGCTGTCTCTTCCCGGCGTTCATGCGAAAAACGGCGGAACAGTTCGTCGCCTCCCTGGATACACCTGCCCGATCGCGCACTGCCGTATGCGAGCAGGAACGGCCCTGTCCCGCGCGCCGCAAAGAGCACCTTTCCCGGGATCCAGCCGAAGCGTACGACCGGAACGCCGCTCCCGAGACCTCCGCCGGGATCGATGCGCAGCTGCCAGTAGCGGTACGGTGTCGGATCGAGGGTGATGTCCGGGCCGGAAATTTCCTCGCCCCGAATGCGGAGGCGGTAGGCGAGGGCCGACGGACCCCTGCGCCAGGGGTCCCTGTCCTTCTCCCGGTACAACAGGGTTGCCGTAACCAGAGTGTTTTCCTGAGGGAGCAGGATCCGGATCCTGTCGATCGGCATCCTTCCTGAAATATCAAAGACATACTCGCCCTGCTTTTCCGGGCTGCGTGACGCGGAGATCTCCACCCAGCGCCGGGGTTGTTCGGGGGACGGGGATGCCGTGCGGGCATCGACCTTCGTGAGTATCGGCATGTCCCCGGCGCCCACGGACGAGAGACGGAAATATTTCATCCGCGCGGCGCCCGTCTCCACGATACGGCGTTCCAGGGAGTGCTCTCCGTACCGGATATCCAGAACCGCGGCATCCGGAACCAGTGTCGTCCAGTTTTCAAGATCATCGCTTCCTTCCACGCGGATTCTTCCGACAGTCCCTTCAGGCCGTGGCTGCCAGTTGAGAACAAGAGATGTCACCGGCCGTTTCAGGGCGCCGGCATCAACGAGGTAGGACGTGATGCGCTGAGAGCTTGTTCCGTCTTCAACCGTATCGACCCGGAGAATCGAGCCGTCGGCGTCTTTCCGAACCTGCAGGGACATTCCCGCTGCCTGCCGAACCGGAGTTCCCCGGACGGGGAAGATGGGCAGAGTGACTGCCTCGGTGGTCGGGGAGGGTGGAGTTGCGTGTGAAATGGTGAAAGGCACTACCTCTTTCAGTCCGTTGAACATGCAGATATCACCCAGATCGCTGCGGGTTGCGGTTTGATAGACTTCCGTGGGGAGGGGGAATTCGTACAGGGCATCCCTGCCGCTGATTGTTAGGGGGATACCGTAGGCAAACTGATGGGGATTCACCTCGCGGGCTGCAACCGGGGTCGCCAGTATGCAGATGATAAGAGATAAAAGAAGGGATTTCACGGTTGTGCCTCCCTGTGACCGCGTGGAGGGACCGGCGCGAAATAACCGATGATCAACAGAAGGATTCCGACCACCACAAAGGAGACGATTCTTGCGATGGTACCGGTGCCGGACAGGTCCACGAGAAAAAGTTTGAGCACGACAGCGGCGAGAAGCCCGGCGCCGGCGAGCCAGACGGAACGCAACCCCCTGCGCGTGGCAAGTACCATGGCGCAGAGCGCGAGGAGGCTCCAGAAGATGGACAGGGCTGTCTGGAGAAGCACCGAATGGTAGAGTGCGTGCAAGGAGAAGGGAACCTCGCGCCAGTGGTGGACGGTGCGCGCCAGGATACTGTTCAGCCAGACGAAAGAGGTTGCCGCGAGGAGAGAAATAGCCGTCTTCCTGATATGGGGTGTGGAGACGATGTCGGGAATTGCCGCGCGC
Source organism: uncultured Geobacter sp. (assembly GCA_937886325.1). GTDB lineage: Bacteria > Desulfobacterota > Desulfuromonadia > Geobacterales > Geobacteraceae > RPRC01. The sequence goes on along the minus strand of CALABV010000204.1, from coordinate 31,446 downwards.
AGGCAGTGTGCCCATACTGCCATGGCGAGAAGGATGCATGCGACTGTGAGATCCAGGGGGTTCAGGAACGGCAGGTATGAGAGCGGAGCCGGGTCGCCGTCGGAGGATACAGTGGAAAACCAGATCCAGAGCCAGGCAAACAGGATGACCGGTCCGATTCCGAGTGTCAGGTAGAAGGTTCTGTGTTTCTCCATCGGCCACGAGCGTTTTCCCTGTGTTGCTACCAGGATCGTTGCCAGTGCCGGCACGAGACCGCCTGCCGCCAGAGGCCAGACATCCGAACCGGCAATCCAGCGTTCAAGCCGCCATCCCAGTTCCAGAGTGATGAGGCCGGCTGCCAGCCAGAGAGTCCCGGCATGGAGAAGGTGCAGTATTTCCGACTTCAGTTCATCATGCCGGTAGAGGATCAAATAGTATGCGGCGAAAGCCGTCGGCCACCCGGCGAATCCGCCTTCCGCAAGGGGATGGATGTCTTGTGCGGCCATCCGGACTCCGCAGAATACGATCATCGGCAGCAGTGCCAGGGCGGGCCAGGCCAGGGCAGGCCAGGACAGGCGTCTCTCCAGAAAATCGCAGGTCATGCATGAGCCTGAGAGAAACACGAGCACGATCCCCATCAGGTATTCTTCCCCGCCGTGACGATTGATTTCTCCCAGGCCGCCGGAGAACCACCACAGGAGTCCCCACACCAGAAGGATGTGTGACATGACGGATTCCCGGCTGGAGATCGATTCCCGGTAGCGATGGATTCGGTTTGCGGAAAAGATCCCTGTCAGGCTCAGAAGGGCGCATCCAAGGAAGAAGTCGTTCAGAACGGGAATGGATCCTGTTGAGCCGGGGATATCCGCGAGAAAGAAGATTCCCGCGCCCACCTGGAGCAGAATGCCGAACATGCGCGGAAGACGGCGATGCTGGCGAAGGCCGGCCCACAGTATTGCGGCGCCTTCCAAGGCCCATGCGGCCGATGTCCAGCGGTTTTCCAGGGCAAAGGGTATAGCCAGGGTACCGAAAACAACGCCGAAGGCGAAAAACGCTTCGGTGACGGTCCGCATGAAAACCGGGCGCGTGGCATACAGGAACCAGGCGAGGGGAAGGTAGAACAAGCCGAGGGCCAGCGCGCTCCACGCCAGGCCGAAGTGGTAGGGCTCCACCAGCACTGCCTGGAGGGTGAAAGCCGCGATGGGGACGCCGAATACGAGGGTGCCGTCCAGGTATCCCTTCAGGTTCGGCGGCTGTCGCAGGGCGAAGAGTACGGCGATAAAGGTGTAGATGAGAAAAAAGACAATGAGAAATGGTTCGGTCGTGGTGAAGTATTCCGGCCGGTAGTAGCGCCAGCCCCAGGAGAGGCCGATGACGAAGGTGAACGCGAATCCCAGCAGGTTCAGGATGCGCCACGCCCTGAACCAGGCGATTCCGGCGATGCAGAGATTCAGGAGGGCGTAGTAACTGAACAGGAACACATGGCTTCCGCTGCCGGTGGACGCAAGTATCGGGGCGAGGAAACCTCCCGACACGCCGAGCACCGCCAGCGCGCGGGAGTCCTGGAGGACCGCGAGAAAGGCCGATAGAGCGGCGACCGCCACAAAGACGGAAAAAGCGAAGACCGGCGGGATCAGTTCGTAGAGGCGAAATGCTGCAAAGGTGGTGAGGTAGAGTATGCCGACCCCGCCACCTTGCAGGGCATGGGCATAGAGGGGGCGGCCGGTTCGTAGCCGCCATCCGATGATGAGGAGGGCGATCCCCGCAAGGGCGGCGGAGATCAGGCGAAGCTCGATGGGGAACAGTGAATGCTCGGCGGCATACTTGACGAGGAAAGAGATGCCGAAAAAGAGGATGACGACGCCTGTCTTGACCAGCAGGCTTCCGCCCGTGACGAAATCCTTCAGGGTCTTCATGAATTCCCGTCCGGGAGAGATGTCTACAGGGGAGACAGGCTGGTCCGTGAGCGGCGGAGGGGGGGCCGTTGTCGCGGAAGACGTCCATTCAGGCGTCCATCGGGGTACGGCTTCGGTATCCGACGGGAGTGGGTAAGATGTGGTTTCTTTCTTCTCCGGTGAAATATGGGGCGTGGGTTTCTGCGTCGGGCTTGGAACAGCCTCAGGCGCCGCGGGAGCGGATACGGAGGTCTCGGGCATCTTGACCGTACGGGTCCCCCCTTCGCGGTTCAGCGCCCGCAGTTCCTGTTCAAGGAGGGAGACCCTTTTTCGAAGGGAAAAGATGCTCCATGTACCGTATCCGAGAAATGAACCGGCAACCGCCCCGAAAAAGCCCGACAGAGCTCCGCCGGCAAGTGCGCCGAGGAGAACGGCAATGACAATCACTTCCGCACTTCCTGTTTGGATTCGGGTTCACGAAGAAAAAAGGTACGAACGAACGAAAAAAAACGCCCTCCATGTTCCATTATCGACTCTCCCTGACGCGGTGGAGCGATTCCTACATCAGGTCTTTCCAGCCCCGGTCCCGCAGTTCTTTCTTCAGTGTCTGGATCTCCTGTCTCATCTTCAGGAACTCGTTCGGATTCGGCAGCCCCTTGAACTGGTAGCGGAGCAGCATGTATTCCCCGTGTAATTCGGTAAGCCGCCTTTCCAGGTCCGCATTCCTTTCGCGCAGTTCAGCGTTTTCCCTGTGAACATCATTCAGCTCTTTTCTCAGTTTCGCATAGACATCCATCTCGACCGTTTTCATTCTTTTTCACCCCCTATGGAGCACGGGGCGACTCCTTCTTTCTGCCTTCACTCTAGTCAATGGGGCGACATTTGTCAATATTGCCTTGACACTACTTATTGATATAATTTCGACATGTTAGAAAGGAGTCTGCCATGAGGGAAGCGTTGTTCTATACAAAAGAGGATCAGGGTAGAGTCACGTGTGGTTTGTGCAGATTCCGCTGCACCATCCACGAGGGCAAGAGAGGAATCTGCGGAGTCAGGGAGAATCGCGGCGGGGTCCTGTATTCGCTCGTCTACGGAAAAGCGGTTGCCGAGCATGTTGATCCCGTGGAGAAGAAGCCCCTGTTTCATTTTCTTCCCGGAAGCAGATCCTATTCGGTTGCAACGGTGGGGTGCAACTTCCGCTGTTTCCATTGCCAGAATTACAGCATCTCCCAGCCTTCCCGCGAAGGTGCGGTTCCCGGCGGTCAGTTGATGCCCGGAGAGATTGTCGCGCGCGCCCAGGCGTCCGGTTGCCGATCCATTTCCTATACCTACACGGAACCCACCGTTTTCTTCGAGTATGCATACGACACGGCGGTGCTGGCCCACCGGGCGGGGATCAGGAACATATTCGTAACCAACGGCTACATCACGACGGAGGCCCTTTCCTTTATCAGGCCGTTCCTTGATGCGGCGAATGTCGACCTGAAAGGATTTTCAGACAGATTCTACCGCGAGATTGTCGGAGCCGAACTTCTGGGCGTTCTGGACTGCATCAGAGACTACAAGCGTCTCGGCATATGGATCGAGTTGACCACCCTGATCATCCCCGGTCTCAATGATTCGGATGAAGAACTTTCCGCTATCGCGCGTTTCATCGCAGACGAAGTCGGGGTCGAGACTCCCTGGCACGTGAGCAGGTTTCACCCCACGTATCGCCTTACCGACCGCCCCGCGACACCTGTCTCGACCCTTCGCAGGGCGCGTCAGATAGGAATAGCCGCCGGACTTCGGTATGTGTATGAAGGAAATGTTCCCGGAGAAGGGGGGGAGAATACCTACTGCCCCGGGTGCCGGGAGCCCCTGATAACGCGCTATGGATTCGCGATCGAGGAGTCTGCCGTCATCAACGGAAAGTGTCCCGAATGCGGGCATGCCCTGGACGGCGTGTGGGAGTAATACCGACTGTACGGGCTGACCCGCCGTTACCTTCCCCATCGAAACAAAAACCCCCATTCCCCGGGAGAGTAGTTTTCCAGAGGGAATGGGGGTTTTCTTCCTCCTGAATCCGTGACGTCTTCACGCCTTCGACTTTGCGGAGCGCCTCGTTTTCTTGCATTCGCGTGGGTTGAAACACCCCGACGAAGTTCACCCGGCGTAACCGTCGTGAACAGCATTCGCCACGTTCAAACTCCGGCATTCCGCTTGCCTCGGCATTCAGACATCACGGATTCAGGTCCTTCTCGTAAGGCGCGGGTTGCGGCGCTCATGCGAGGTCGAAGCGGTCGAGATTCATGACCTTGTTCCATGCTGCGACGAAATCCTGCAGGAACTTTTCCTGGGAGTCCGCGCATGCATAGACTTCCGCCACGGCCCGCAACTGGGAATTGGAGCCGAAGACGAGGTCGATCCGGCTGCCGGTCCATTTCAGTTCGCCGCTTTTGCGGTCACGCCCTTCGAACACATCGCTGTCGTCCGTTGCCTGCCACGTGGTTCCCATGTCGAGCAGGTTCACGAAGAAGTCGTTGGTGAGCGCCTCGGGTCGCTTGGTGAAGACGCCGTGCGGGGATTGTCCGAAGTTGGCGTTCAGGACGCGCATGCCACCAACGAGTACCGTCATCTCGGGAGCGGTCAGTGTCAGCAGTTGGGCCCGATCTAGCAGCAGTTCCTCCGCCGTTACGCTGTACTTGGCTTTCAGGTAATTGCGGAAGCCGTCGGCGACCGGTTCAAGCACGGAGAAGGACGCAGCGTCGGTCTGTTCCTGGGACGCATCCGTGCGCCCCGGAGTGAAGGGAACGGTCACGGCGTGGCCGGCGTTCTTCGCCGCCTGTTCGACGCCGGCGCAGCCGCCCAGGACAATCAGGTCGGCGAGGGAAACTTTTTTGCCGCCGGACTGACTGCCGTTGAATTCCTTCCGGATGCCTTCAAGGGTCTGCAGCACGGTCTGCAGTTGGGCCGACTGGTTGACCTGCCAGTCCTTCTGGGGGGCGAGACGGATGCGCGCCCCGTTGGCGCCGCCGCGCTTGTCGGATCCGCGGAAGGTGGAGGCCGACGACCAGGCGGTATAGACCAGTTGCGGGATCGACAGGCCCGAGGCAATGATCTTGGCCTTGAGGGCGGCGATGTCCCGGGTGTCGATCAGCTTGTGATCCACCGCGGGCACCGGATCCTGCCAGATGAGCTCCTCGGCCGGGACCTCCGGGCCGAGATAGCGGGAGCGGGGGCCCATGTCGCGGTGGGTCAGCTTGAACCAGGCGCGGGCGAAGGCATCGGCGAATTCCTCGGGGTTCGCCAGGTAGCGCCGTGCGATGGGCTCATAGATTGGGTCGAAGCGCAACGAGAGGTCCGCCGTGGTCATCATCGGCCTGAGCTTTTTCGAGGGGTCGTGGGCGTCGACCACCATGTCCTCTTCATCCACGTCTTTGGCCAGCCACTGATTCGCGCCGGCCGGGCTCTTGACCAGTTCCCACTCGTATTTGAAGAGTACCTTGAGATATCCCATGTCCCACCTGGTCGGGTTCGGCTTCCAGGCGCCTTCCAAGCCGCTGCTGATGGTATCGCCGCCTTTGCCGCTCTTGAAGCTGCTCTTCCAGCCGAGTCCCTGCTCTTCGATGGGGGCGGCTTCGGGCTCGGGGCCCACATGAGTCGCGGGACCGGCGCCGTGGCATTTGCCGAAGGTGTGCCCGCCCGCGACGAGGGCGACGGTCTCTTCGTCGTTCATGGCCATGCGCGCGAAGGTCTCGCGTACGTCCTTGCCCGATGCCACCGGATCCGGGTTTCCGTCCGGGCCTTCCGGGTTCACGTAGATCAGTCCCATCTGCACGGCGGCAAGCGGGTTGTCCAGGTCCCGTTCGCCGCTGTAACGGCTGTCCGGCTTGTCGCTCGTGGCCAGCCATTCTTTTTCGGCTCCCCAGTAAATGTCCTGTTCCGGTTCCCAGATGTCAACACGCCCGCCCGCGAAGCCGAAGGTCTTGAAGCCCATGGATTCCAGCGCGCAGTTGCCGGCGAGGATCATCAGATCGGCCCAGGAGATTTTCCCGCCGTATTTCTGCTTGATCGGCCAGAGCAGGCGGCGCGCCTTGTCCAGGCTCACGTTGTCCGGCCAGCTGTTGAGAGGCGCCAGGCGCTGGGAGCCGGACTCCGCGCCGCCGCGGCCGTCACCCATGCGGTAGGTGCCGGCGCTGTGCCACGCCATGCGGATCATGAGCCCGCCGTAGTGACCCCAGTCGGCCGGCCACCACTCCTGGGAATCGGTCATCAGGTTGTACAGGTCCTGCTTCACGGCAGCAAAGTCGAGTTTCTTGAACTCCTCGGCGTAGTTGAAGTCCTCGCCCATGGGATTGGATTTGGAGGAATGCTGGTGCAGGATATTCAGATTCAGCTGGTTGGGCCACCAGTCCCGGACCGACGTGCCTCTGCCGGTCATGGGTATGGCGGTCTTGCCCGTCACCGGACATTTTTTCTCATCACTCATGAAATTGGCTCCTTTCTTTGTTTTACCTGGATTCGTGACGCCGTCACGCCTTCGCCTTCGCGGAATGCCTCGGCATTCAGTCATCACGGATTCAGGTTTGGATGAAACTGCCTGAATTGACGCCGCTCCGGCTGTCGGCCGGTCTTGCCTCCGCAGGAACGGATCACGACTGTTTACAGCAAATCTTCACGATACCAGCCGGAAAGTTGCGGCTGGAAGATGTTGTCGACGATATGGATGATGCCGTTGGAGCACTCGATGTCGGTAGTGACGAACTTGCCGTTGTCCACCACCGCCTCCCCTTCATCCATTTCCAGGGTGAGGGACTTGCCGTTCTCTGTCTCCAGTTTTCCCGGTATCATCGCTTGGAGTTCCTTGGCGGAATGCTTGCCAGAAACCAGGTGGTAGGTGAGGGTGTCAGACAGGGCTCTCTGGTCCGGAATGGTTTTTTCGATATCCATCCTGGTGAAGGAATCGTTGTTGGGCGCGAAAAGGGTATAGGGACCCGCCCCCTTCAACCTTTCCACGAGATTCGCCTTCTCGAGTGCTGCTGCCAGGGAACTCAGCGATGCGTTGGTCTTGATGGTTTCCATGATGTCTTTCATACGTGCCTCCTTTCCAAGGATCGAAGTGTATCGGTGTTTTTTTTGTTTTCAAATAACCATACAATGCTTTTTGAGAAAGTCAATAGTTGTAAATAATAATTATCAATAAGGAAGTAAATTTTTTTGAGCTTCACGACGCGCCCTGGCATTCAGGGCACAGCCCGAAAAAATCCAGTCGATGAAAGGAGATCGTATAGCCGGTTTTTTCCTTCATCTCTTCACTGAGTTCGTCCATGCTGGAGATTTCCGGGTCCATTATTTTTCCGCATTTGGTGCAGATGGCGTGGGGATGAGGGAACGGTCTGTTTCCGTCGTAGCGGTTGCAGCCGTCGGGGAATCCCAGTTCCAGAACCTCGTTCAACTCCTTGAGCAGCGATAAGGTCTTATACACGGTCGCAAGGCTCGTGGTTGGAAACTGTTCCTTTACCTCCTGGTAGACATCGTCGACGCTCGGGTGAGCTTCGCAGGAGACGAGGATGCGGATTATTGCCAGTCGCTGCGGGGTCAGGCGGAAATCACGTTCCTTGACCTTCGTGAGTATCCGGCTCAAACGCTCTTCAGTCAGGTTTTCAGTTTTTTTTGGCGTCACGGCGATGTCCTGTGAATATATGGTATCTGTCAATAACTGTTTTCCAGAATAGTGCTGAATGGAAAGATGTCAAGGAGAATCGAGCTGTCTGGCGACGGAAAATGTCCGGCGCATGCATGGCAATCAACCTCAACCGGCCTTGGCGCTGTATGAAGAGTCTGTTTACGTTGCCTGTTGCATGATATAATCCCAAAAAACAAAAAGTTTCAATCCGCCATGTTTTGCTTTATGCGGGCTATCACTTGATTTCACGAGCACCTGCCGGCAACCGGGCACTGCCGGCCGGCAAGGAGGACTAAATGGTACTGTCATTCCACGGCGCCGATCAGGGTGTCACTGGTTCCTGCCACATGGTTGAATGCGCGGGGAAGCGGATTCTCATCGACTGCGGTCTTTTCCAGGGAAGCCGGGAACTGGACGAGGAAAACTCGGAGCCGTTCGGTTTTGAACCGGCTGAGATAGACTTCCTGCTGCTCACCCATGCACATCTTGACCACTGCGGCCGTCTGCCGCTTCTCGTGAAAAACGGCTTTCGCGGAGAGATAGTCACCACCGCGGCGTCACGTGAGCTTGCGCGCCTGGTGATGCTGGATTCCGGCAGTCTGCATGAAGAGGAGGCACGGCGCTCCGTGCGCCACTCCTCGCGACGCGGGAACCATAAACCGGGCGCGGAACCGCTGTACACGGAACTGGATGCGCTGGAAACCGTTGACTATTTCGGCAGAAAGGCCGAGTACAATCACCGCATGGAACTGGGTGACGGCATATGCGCGACATTTCTTGACGCAGGGCATATTCTCGGGTCTGCGTCCATCTTCCTGGAAGTGAAGGAAAAAGGGAAAAAGAAGACGGTGCTGTTTTCCGGCGACCTGGGCAACAGCGGCAGGCCGATTCTGCGGGATCCGTCACCACCGCCCAAGACGGATACGGTGGTCATGGAGACCACCTACGGGGGGCGTTTGCACAAGCCGATCGACCAGTCCGTGGAAGAACTTTATGCGGCCATAAGCGATACGTTCAGGAGGGGAGGCAATGTCATCATCCCCACATTTGCCCTGGAACGTGCCCAGGAAATCCTTTTTTTTCTGCGCGGGGGTGTGGAAAACGGACGATTGCCGCGTACCATGCAGGTCTTCCTCGATTCCCCCATGGCGATTTCCGCCACCGCGATCTTCGGACGCCACCCGGAGTGCTACGACGAGGAAACCGCCGAGCTTTTCCGTGAAGGGCGCGACCCTTTGGACCTGCCCGGCCTGCACTTCACCCGCGAGACCCAGGATTCCGTCTCCCTCAACAGGGTCGGGGGAGGGGCCGTCATCATGGCCGGTTCCGGCATGTGCACCGGCGGGCGCATACGGCACCACCTCAAGCACAACCTGTGGCGGAATGATTCGAGCATCGTGTTCGTCGGATACGCGGCAAACGGCAGCCTTGCGCGAAACATCATCGACGGCGCCGCGCATGTCCGTCTTTTCGGCGAGGAGATTCCCGTGAAGGCTCGAATTCACACCATCAACGGTTTTTCCGCCCACGCGGACCAGGCCGAACTTCTTGCCTGGCACCGCCTCGGCGCGCCTGAGCGCACCTTCCTGGTTCACGGGGAAGAGGAGACAATGCGCAGCTTCGCTTCACTGCTGGAGAATACCCGTGTGGAAATGCCCACGCCTCACCAGCAGTTCCAGGTATAGAAACGGCGCCGGTCAATCGTCCCGGAACGTACGGAAAGGAAACGGTATGAAAAACGGAAATGAAGCCTCGGCAGCGCCTTTCCCGTGGACATCTGAGCGCTTCCGCAGACCGGTTGCGCCTGAACGAATCGCCGCAACCGGGAAAAAGAGTGCCGGCAAGGCAGCGGCATTGCCCCCGCTGCTGAACCATCCCTCGAAACTGTTCGTGGAGCTTACCACGCGTTGTAATCTGGCCTGCGGGATGTGCGTAAAACAGTCCCCCGGTAGCGGTATCCTCACGGGCGACATGTCGCGGGAGGTTTTTCTTTCGCTGCTTCCCGCGTTCTCCAAAGCCAGGACCCTGATACTCAACGGCATCGGTGAACCCCTGCTCCATCCGGATCTAGTGGAATTCATCCGTATCGCCAAGACGGCCATGCCGCCGGACGGGGTGGTGGGGTTTCAGACCAACGGTATTCTTCTCAACGATACGCTGGCCGTCTCGCTGGTTGAAGCGGGCCTTGACAGGATATGTCTCTCCCTGGACTCCGTCTGCCGTGACACATTCGGCAAGATCCGGTCTGGAGGCGATGTTGAAGATCTCAGGAAGGCCTTTTGCTCGTTGTCGGCCGCTCGAGAAAAGAATCCCGGATCGCCCCTCCGGGTGGGAGTGGAATTCGTGGTCATGCGCGACAATCTGCATCAGCTTCCCGAGGTGCTCCGGTGGTCCGCATCCATGGGCGCCCGGTTCGCAATTGTAACCCATCTGTTGCCCTACGAATCGAGTCAGGTTGCACAGCCCGTGTTCGACTCCAACCTGGATCGTGCGGTTGAGCTCTACCATTGGTGGAAAAGGCGGGCCGAGACCGAGGGGATCGATCTCAGCCGCTACTTTTTCGTCAATTTCTACAAGTTTTACAGGACCCCCGAAGAGCAGCGCATCGTGGATTTTGTCCGGGAAATGGTGAGCGATGCCAGGGATAAGGATATCTTCTTCCATGTCAGGAATCTGATCGCCCGGGACGAGGCCATGTCCGGGGAAGTGGAAAAGGTTTTCGACACCGCGAAAACGGTGGCCGAGAATCTGGGGGTTGACCTGATCCTGCCTGCGTTATCACCGCGGGCTGATCGTCGGTGCGACTTTATCGAGGACGGCAGCGCCATGGTATCCTGGAACGGCGGCGTGCATCCCTGCTATTTTCTCTGGCACCGCTATCAGTGCCACTTTTCCTATTGGAGAAAATACGTTCCCGGCCTGGAATCTCCGTGGGGAAGCAACACCGCGCTTCATTTCACCTACTGGCGGAAGAGTGTGGCGGCAAAGGATTTCGGTTCCGTGAGGGAAAAGGGAATCCTGGAGATATGGAACGACCCGTCCTTTCTGGAATTCCGGAAGGAGGTGCTTCGCGACGAATATCCCTACTGCTCCAACTGCAGCCTGGTTCCCTGCGATTACCTCACGGCGGATGAATTCGACCGTGACTGCTTTGATACGCCCGTGCCCTGCGGTGATTGCTTCTGGGGTCTGGGAATGTTCAACTGTCTTCGGTGACGGGCCCATGGTGGAGGTCACGTTCGGTGAGACCTTGAAGTTCTTGAAAGTACGAATTCTTCCGATCCCTGAAGAGGCGTGACCACAAATTGTGCATTTTGCATGTACAGGCATGGAAATTAATGGTTTGCCGCACAGCCCACAGGCTTATCAACAAGTCGTCAACAAAGAGTGTTGAGGTCTGTTTCGATGACGCCTTTGCCACCCCGTTTGCCCGGCGCCGTCAACCGGTCTAACGGCGGCCTTGTTCATTATGGTTGCCCATCCCTGCTCAAAATGCTATATAAAATCATTATCATTCTCCCCGTTTCGAGGTGTATTTGAAGGTATCATTCCTGCGCCGGTTCTGGGTCACGTTTTCAGCCTACGTTGTCGGTTTCTACGCATCCATCATCAATCGTTTTCACATCCGCGGCGATGAGCGAATCCCCTCAGCGGGAGGGGTCCTCATCGCTTCCAACCATATTTCGGCATACGACACGATTTTCCTCCCCTGGGCGGTTATGCGGAAGCATCCTTTTCAGATGCTGTGGGCGCCTGCCAAAGAGGAACTCTTCGTAAAGCCCTTCCAACGCTGGATATACAGCTCCTGGGGCGCTTTTCCGGTCCGTCGCGGCAGGGATGTGCGCGCCGGCAAGGCCATTAACGACCTCCTGTTGGAGCAGAAGGTGATGCTGTTTCCCGAAGGAACCAGGAATCGTCAGGGAGTTCTGGGAAAGGGAAACCGGGGCGTAGGCAAGATCATCTATGATACTCGGCCCACGGTGATCCCAACGGCGCTTATCGGCCTGAACAGGTGGAAATTCCCCGGCATCGGCCAGCAGGGGAAGGTGGTCTTCGGCGCTCCTCTCGATTTTACTGATCTGTACGATCGCGAGGATTGCAAGGAAACCCATGTTCTGATTACGGAACGGGTGATGACGGCTATTGCCGACCTTCTGAAGCAGGAAGGGGCGTTTGTCCAGTGAAGGTCGAGATATTCTGCGACGGCGCATGCAGCGGCAATCCGGGTCCCGGAGGTTTCGGTTGCATCCTGCGCTCCGGAAACAGGGAAAAGGAACTGTCCGGGGCTGACCCCCATACCACCAATAACCGCATGGAACTCCTGGCCGCGATTACCGCTCTTGAATCCCTGAAGCGTCCCTGCGAGGTGGTCCTCACCACCGATTCGCAGTATCTGGTGAAGGGGATGACCGAGTGGATCCAGGGCTGGATCAGGAAAGGTTGGAAAAACAGCAAGAAAGAGGACGTCCTGAACCGCGACCTGTGGGAACGGCTTCTGGCGCTCGCCGCCGTCCATCGGGTGCACTGGTCCTGGATCCGGGGCCATAACGGCCACCCGGAGAACGAGCGGTGCGATGAACTTGCCCGGGGGGCAATCCTGGAGATGCAGAAACGGACAGGGAAGTGAGCAGGGTGTGACGCAGTTCATCATTGAAATATCCGATGAAGAGATACGCAGGGAAAAGGAAAAGGCCAGGGCGCTCCGCAAGACCCGATGGTGGAAAAACCGCCTGGCCCGCGGGAAATGCCATTACTGCGGCGGCACGTTTCCTTCCTCCGAACTGACCATGGATCACCTTGTTCCCATCGTTCGCGGCGGAAGGAGCACCCAGGGCAACGTCGTGGTTGCATGCAAGGAATGCAACAGCAGGAAGGGATACCTCCTTCCCCTTGAATGGGAGGAATACCTTGAGTCCGTGAGAAAGGAGGGGTGACGGTGCGGGGCATGAACGGAATAAAGACCGTCATCTACGACTGCGACGGCGTGATGTTCGAGTCGTTCGAGGCGAATTTCGCCTTTTATTCAAAGATTGTGGAACGTTTCGCCCTGCCTACGCTGGACAGGAGCAACGAGGATACCATGCGCCTGCTCCATACCTATTCCAGCAGGGACGTCCTGGCGCGGCTTTTCGAGGGTGACCCGCGGGAGGAAGAGGCGCTTCGGTTCGCCGCCACTATCGATTATCGGGAGCTTCTCCCTTTTCTGCGCCTGGAGGAGGGATTTGTCGAGACGCTTGACGTGCTGCGCACCAGGGTCAACCTGGCCGTATGCACCAACCGCTCAACCTCCGTTGAGATGCTCCTGGAAGATTTCGGTTTGACCTCCTATTTCGACTATGTCATGACGGCGGCCAAGGTGCGGAATCCGAAACCTCATCCGGAACCCCTTCTGAAGATACTGGAGCACTACCGAATCGGGCCGCGGGAGGCCCTTTTCGTAGGTGATTCGGAGCTGGACCGACGGTCCGCGGAAGCCGCGGGTGTACCTTTTGTCGCGTACAAGGCTGAGCTGTCCGGTTTCGGCCGCATTGACCGTCACCCAGAGATTCTTCAGCTGGTATAGCGTTTCAGGTGTGTGGTGGGCGCTGTACGCGCTTTCCTTTTCTCTGTTCATTCTGGGAGCGGCATAGAACGCCCCGACATAAGAGGGTAATGATGATCAAGAGCATGACCGGTTACGGCAAGGCGGAGCTTGCCTTGGAGCACGACAAAATCTCCGTTGAGATGAGATCGGTGAATCACCGGTACGGTGAGATTTCCATTAAGATGCCCCGTACGCTCATCTGCTTCGAGAACGACGTGCGAAAGTCCGTTTCCGAACGGTTGAAGCGGGGAAAAATCGATGTTTTCATTCAGCTTGAATCAATCGCCGACGGCAGGCCGCCGCATGTCAATATTCCCCTGGCGCGGGCATACTACGCGGCATTCACCTCCCTTCGACAGGAACTGGGCATCGAAGAGCCGGTGCCTCTTGCGCTGATTGTTTCCCAGAAAGACATTCTTGCCGTAACGGAAAACGACGATCATGCGGAAGCCATGAGAGAGCGTCTTCTCGCGACCGTGGGACGGGCGGTGGACGCGCTTGAAGGGATGAGGATCCGGGAGGGGAATGAGCTGACCGACGACCTGCAGAGAAGGCGTGAGACTCTCGCCCTGCTCATGGAGAGGATCCGCGTCAGGGCGCCCTCCGTTCCCGTCGAGTATGCGGAAAAGATAGCAGCCCGCCTTGCCCGTTTCGCCCCCGAAGGTCTCCCCGACGAGGCCCGGCTTGCCCAGGAAATAGCCCTTATGGCGGACCGCAGCGACATTACTGAAGAACAGGTTCGCTTTGCAAGCCATCTGGTTCAGTTTGACGCCGCCCTTCAATCGCCGGAACCGGTGGGCAGGAAGCTGGACTTCCTGCTACAGGAAATGGGGCGGGAAGTCAACACCATCGGTTCCAAGGCAAACGACGGTGAAATAACTTTATGCGTGGTTGAACTTAAAGCGGAGCTTGAAAAAATCCGCGAGCAGATCCAGAATATCGAGTAACCGTGCGGACAGAGAGTCACGGGAAGGTGTTTTCATGAAAAAAGAAGGAATTCTGTTTATCGTTTCCGCACCGTCCGGCGCGGGAAAGACCTCTTTATGCAATGAATTAATTGACATATTTCCTGATCTGCGGCATTCTGTCAGCTACACGACACGTTCACCCCGTCCTGGTGAAAGGCACGGGGTTGATTATTTTTTTGTATCACAGCAGGAATTTGAGGATAAGGTAGAAGCCGGGGAGTTCGCCGAGTGGGCGGAGGTCCATGGAAACCTGTACGGCACCTCGAAGAAAACCTTGGAGGAATTTCGCTCCCAAGGGTTGCACGTGATCCTTGACATTGACTGTCAGGGCGCCCGGCGGCTCAAATCTCTCTACGACGACGCGGTATATGTCTTCATTTTGCCTCCGGACTTCCCGGAATTGCGTCGGAGGCTTGAGGGAAGGCAGTCCGATTCGCCCGAGGTTATCGAAAGACGGCTGCGGGTTGCCGTGGAGGAGATTCGAGAGGCCTCCTGGTATGATTACTGTATCGTGAACGATGTTTTTTCGCAGGCCGTTGAGAAACTGAAATCGGTCGTAGTTGCGGAGCAGTGCAGGACGAAAAGGGTTGCATCCATGCTGTCCGACTTTTTGCCACGTTGCTGATTTTTGGATGTTTTTTCATATACTGAAAGGAGTTGTCCCATATGGCCAGGGTCACGGTAGAAGATTGTCTGAAAGAGGTAAACAACAGGTTTTTGCTTGTCATGCTGGCGTCGAAGAGGGTCAAGCAGCTGTACAAAGGCTCCAAGCCTGTCATTGAGAACAAGTCGAGCAACAAGAATGTGGTTCTGGCGCTGCGCGAGGTAGCAGCCGGGAAGATACAATACGAAATGACCTCCCGCAGAAACCGTTAGTCCCACGCAGAAATAGGGGCGGGCCGAGCGGTCCCGCCCTTTTTGCATCCGCGTTGTTCCGCATCTATTCTTTTCACCGTATCATCTACAGGCTTCCGGTCCTCAATCTATGATCAGGCTCAACGACATCCTGGACAAAGTGGCATCCTACAACCCCGGCGCCGATCTGGACGTCATCAGGAAGGCCTACGTCTTTTCCGCCAAGGTTCATCAGGGTCAGACCCGCCTTTCCGGAGAGCCTTACCTTATTCACCCCATGGAGGTAGCCGCAATCCTGGCGGATCTCCGGCTCGATGTGCAGACACTGGCCACCGGCTTGCTCCACGATACCCTTGAAGATACCCTGACCACCTATAAGGAGCTGGAAGCAATCTTCGGCGCCGAGGTGGCGAACCTTGTGGACGGCGTCACCAAGATCAGCAAGATCCACTTCAAGACCAAGGAAGAAAGCCAGGCGGAGAATTTCCGCAAGATGCTCCTTGCCATGGCCAACGATATCCGCGTGATCCTGGTGAAACTGGCGGACCGCCTCCACAACATGCGGACCCTTCAATACCAGCCGGAAACAAAGCAGCGCAGCATTGCCAAGGAAACCCTCGACATCTACGCGCCCATGGCCAACCGGCTCGGCATCTCCTGGATAAAGAGCGAGTTGGAGGACCTGTCCTTCCGCTACGAGAACCCGCAACTCTATTACGACCTGGCTTCCAAGGTCGCCATGAAAAAGAAGGAACGGGAAAGCTACGTGGAGGAGGTGAAAACCATCATCACCCAGAAGCTCCGTGAACACGGGATTTCGGGTGAAGTGTCCGGCAGGAGCAAGCACCTGTACTCAATCCACAACAAGATGGCCAGCCGGAATGTGGACATCGACGAGATTTACGACCTTATCGCAATCCGGGTACTGGTGGAGGATATCCGTGCCTGCTACGAGGTTCTCGGCCTCGTTCACTCCACCTGGAAGCCCATTCCCGGCCGCTTCAAGGACTACATCGCCATGCCCAAGAGCAATATGTACCAGTCGCTTCACACGACGGTCATCGGTCCCTTCGGCGAGCGGATGGAAGTGCAGATACGGACATCGGAGATGCACCGGGTTGCCGAGGCCGGGATCGCGGCTCACTGGAAATACAAGGAGGGCAAGGGGTATGATGAGCGCGATGTAAAACGTTTCGCCTGGCTTAGGCAGCTTCTTGAATGGCAGCAGGAACTTCAGGATTCCCAGGAGTTCATGAACACCGTCAAGGTGGAGCTTTTCCCGGAAGAGGTGTATGTATTCACCCCGAGAGGGGATGTTAAGGGCTTTCCCAAGGGAGCGACACCCATCGATTTCGCCTACAGCGTTCACACGGATATCGGTCATAGATGCGTGGGAGCAAAGGTGAATGGAAAACTGGTACCCCTGAAATACGAGATGAAAACCGGCGACATCATCGAGGTCGTCACCTCCCCCCACCACACGCCGAGCAAGGACTGGCTCAAGATTGTCAAGAGTACCCGGGCACGGAACAAAATCCGCGGCTGGATAAAGACCGAAGAACGAAAACGGAGTATCGTGATTGGACGCGAGATCTGCGAAAAGGATTTTCGCCGCTACAGTCTCAGCTTCGGCAAGCTGCAAAAAAACGGCGAGCTGAAACGGGTGGCGGTGGAGTTCGGTTTTGTCGCTGAAGATGATCTGATGGCCGCGGTCGGGTACGGCAAGCTGTCCTGCAACCAGATTCTTGGGAAGCTTCTGTCAGAAGAAAAACTGGCTGAAACCAGGGAACAGAAAGAATCGAGGGTCTCCAAGGTCCTCGACAAACTGACCAAAAAATCGACCAGCGCAATCCAGATAAACGGAGTGGACGATGTGCTCGTCCGGTTCGGAAAATGCTGCAATCCGGTGCCGGGCGACGATATCGTCGGTTTCATCACCCGTGGCCGGGGGGTCACCGTGCACACCGCCGATTGTTCGTTCGCGCTGGAAAGCGACCCGGAACGACGCGTCGCCGTGACCTGGAATCGTGAAAAGAGCACGGCGCTTCCGGTCAAGATTCGTGTTACCTGTCACGACCAGAAGGGAATTCTCGCGGGAATCGCTCTGGTTATAGCGAATTGCGAGGCAAACATTTCCAGCGCAACGGTGCAGTGCACGGTCGACAAGAAAGGCATCAACCTGTTCGAGATTAATGTTACCGACGTGGATCACCTGAACAGGGTGATTCACAGCATCATGAAGGTGAACGGCGTCATCAAGGTCGAGAGGTTGAAAAGCTGAACGTGAAGAGGGGGAGGGTGATGCCTCGATTTGTTTCCAAACCTTCCCAGCATTACTCTGGTGGGAGGATTTCAAGATGAAGGAAGTGATTGCGACCGACAGGGCGCCGCGGGCAATCGGCCCTTACTCCCAAGGGATTCGGGCAGGCGGATTTGTTTTTTTCTCCGGCCAGATTCCCCTCGACGCGGTATCGGGCCGGATGCGGGGAAAAGAAATCGGTGAGCAGACCGAGCAGGTCATGGAAAACATCCACGGGGTGCTGTCGGCGGCAGGGCTCGGGTTCGAAGACGTGGTGAAAACCACCATATTCCTGGTCGACTTGGCGGACTTTGCCGTGGTTAATGAGATATACGGCAGAAGGTTCCCGAATGATCCGCCGGCGCGTTCCACCGTCGAGGTGAAAGGCTTGCCGCGGGGAGCTTTGGTGGAAATCGAGGTGGTCGCACGGTGCAGGTAGACGCAAAGAAGCCGCGTGCGCCAAGCATCGCGGCTTCTTTGGGGAAAGGCGTCCTGGAAAGGTATCCGGCTATCCCGTGGCCCGGTATTTTTCAGGGCCTGCTAGAGTGCCTTGGTTACTTTTCCGGAGCGGATGCAGCGGGTGCAAACCTTGATGGTGGATACCGAACCGTTCCTCAGTGCTTTGATCTTCTGGAGGTTCGGGTACCAGATTCTGGAAGTTTTGTTATTGGCATGGCTCACGTTGTTGCCAAAGCTGGGGCCTTTTCCACATATCGCGCATACTTTTGACATCTTTTACTCCTCCTTCGTTGACTGAAGCATTTTTCTATAGCAGATGAATTCGGTGTTTGCAAGACAATTTTGTGGATATTCGGGGTGCGCGGCGCTCACCCCGGGATAAGGATAGTGTCATGTCTTTTCTGAAGGGTTTTTTTGCCTTCCTTCTGCTGATCATCTGTGTGTTCGTCCTTCTGTTCGTTCATTTTGCCTATACAACCTTTTCCATGGGGCATCGTGACGTGAAGACCGATGCGATCGTGGTCCTTGCCGGCGGCAAGGGCAGGGTTGAGGAGGGCATACGCCTCTATCGCTTGCACAGGGCGCGATGGCTTTTGCTGGTGGGCGTCGATCCCCTGGTGCGTAAAAGCGAACTCTTCAAGGAGAAACAGGGCGAAAGGGGCGGGGAAGATGTCATCCTGGAACAGTCATCCAGGAATACTCTCGAAAATGCCCTGTATGCCCGGGACCTCATTACCCGCCGGGAGATCCGATCCGTCCGGCTCATTACGTCGCGTTACCACATGATGCGGGCCGTTCTCATCTTCAACTCGGTTCTTCCCAAGGATATCGCCGTGTATCCTTTCCCGGTGGACAGCAAGAACCTCAAGGAGGAGTGGTGGTCCCACAAGGGGAGTTTCCGCCTCCTGTTCGGCGAGTTTTATAAATATTGTCTCTTCAAGGCCTTTTTCCTGTTTGCTCCGGGTGAATTGCGCGCCGCGCGCGGCACGTGAGGACTCGGGTCAACCAATCAAACCAAACCCTCCGCTAGGCATCCCCCTTCTCTTCAATCCTCGGGAAGAGCGGTTCGGCTTTGATGATTTTTGACCCCGGCCGCAACCCGCCCCATGCGATTCCCGTTTCGGTGATAGGGTCTTCCCATCCCAGGTATGACAAACCCTTGTGCGCGGTTTCAGGCATGAAGGGCGACAGAAGATGGAATACGATGCGCTGTGACTCCAGGATGCAGTACATGACCGTGGCGAGGCGTGACCTTTGTTCAGGATCCTTGGCGAGGGTCCAGGGCGCGGTTTCGTCGATGTATTTATTACCCGCGGATATGACCTCCCAGATGACCTGAAGGGCCTTGCTGAAGGCCAGATCTTCCAGACATGCGTCCAGGTTCCTCTCCAATGCCTCGGATTTAGCCCGGTAGGCCAGGTCCGTTTCAGTGAATTCTCCGGGCTCCTGCACGATGCCGTTGAAGTATTTGTTTATCATGGCCGTGGAGCGGTTCAGGAGGTTTCCCAGGTCGTTGGCCAGGTCGGAGTTGATGCGGTGAACCATGGCCGAATGGGAGAAATCTCCGTCAAGCCCGAAGGGGACCTCGCGCAGCAGGAAGTAGCGCACTGCGTCCACGCCGTACCGATCGATGAGCATATTCGGTTCCACCACGTTCTGCAGGCTCTTGCTCATCTTCTGCCCTTCCACCGTCCACCATCCGTGGGCGAAAATCTTTTTGGGAAGGGGAAGCCCCGCGGCCATGAGAAAGGTCGGCCAGTACACGGCATGGAAACGGAGGATGTCCTTTCCGATAAGGTGCACGTCCGCCGGCCAGAATGCGCTGAAATCGTCAGTCTTTTCAGGGTAGCCGAGTGCCGTGATGTAGTTCGTCAGGGCGTCGAACCAGACGTAAATTACATGGTCCGCGTTGCCGGGCACCGGGATACCCCAGGTGAAGGAGGTTCGGGAGACGGAGAGGTCGCGCAGTCCTTCCTTGACAAAGGACAGGATCTCGTTTCGTCTGCTCTTGGGCTGGATGAAATCCGGATTTGCCTCGATGTGGGCCAGCAGGGCTTCCTGGTACTTGCTCATCCGGAAAAAGTACGATTCCTCTTTGAGCTTTTCCGTGGGCCGGTTGCAGTCCGGACATTTGAAATCAATGAGTTGCGTTTCGGTCCAGAAGGTTTCGCAGGGGGTGCAGTACCAATCTTCGTACTCGCCGAGGTAGATGTCCCCTTGTGTCATGACCCGTTCGAAGATCTCGCTGACACCTTTCTTGTGGCGCTCCTGGGTGGTGCGGATGAAATCGTTGTAGGAGATTCCGAGCTTTTCCCAGAGAGACTGGAAACGCTTCACCACCCGATCCGCAAGCTCCAGCGGGGTTTCTCCGGCGGCATTGGCGGCCTTTTCCACCTTCTGGCCGTGTTCGTCGGTGCCGGTGAGGAGAAAGACGTCAAAGCCCTTCAGTTTCTTGTAGCGTGCCAGGACATCCGCCGCGAGAGTCGTGTAGGCGTGACCCAGGTGAGGAACATCGTTTACGTAGTAAATAGGTGTAGTCACGTAAAAATTTCGGCTCATGGTTTCTCCTTTGTCCGCGCGGCGTTGTCCCGATTCTCGTCCCGCTCTTTCACGGGTCGGCCGGGTTGCGTGCGCTGTTGCCCCCGCTGCGGTTTTTTCGGCTTCGTCTCCTCGGAATCTTTCGCCGGTTTCTTCGGCCGTTCCGGCGTGCTCTCCACCTTTACCTCGTCTCCCCTGACGATAACTTCATGATTATCGTCGGTTTTGACCGTAACCGTTCCGTCGAGGATGTTCAGCTTGACGACTTCGCCTTCCACGCTTCCGCATGAAACCCTTTTTCCGCATTTCGGGAGGCACTTCCGGAGGGTGCAGTAGGTTTCGAACTCGTAGGCAAGGCAGCAGAGAAGCCTGCCGCATTGGCCGGAGATCTTGGTCGGGTTCAGGGCCAGGTTCTGCTCCTTGGCCATCTTGACGGAAACCGGCTCGAATTCGCGAAGAAAGGACGAACAGCAGAGTTCCCTGCCGCAGATGCCGAGACCTCCCACCATGCCCGCTTCATCCCTGACACCGATCTGACGCATCTCGATTCTCGTGTGAAAGGCATGGGCAAGGTCCTTGACCAGTTCGCGGAAATCGATCCTGCCGTCGGCGGTGAAATAGAAGATCGCCTTGCTGCCGTCAAAGAGGTATTCGACTTTAACAAGCTTCATCTCCATGCCGCGTTCCCGAATCCTGCGGAGGCACAGATCAAAGGCGTCCTTTTCTTTGGCGCGGTGTCTGGCGGCCGACTCCAGGTCTTCGGGAACCGCTTTTCTCAGAACGGTCTTCAATCCCTCCGGCACATCCCGGTCGTCAATCTCGAACGGTCCCTTTACCACGAGGCCGATGCTTTTCCCCCTCTCGGTCTCGACGATAACCCGTTCTTCTATGGTGATATCCAGATCGCCGGTCCGGAAATCGTAGAGCCTGCCGGCGGTCTGGAACTGAATTTTTACAATTTTTGCCACTGCTTCCTCCGGGGACGAACCCCTGTTATTGTCGTACATTCCTGACCGGGTTGGCCGGCGGGCTTGCGTTTGCCAGCTCCATGAGAAGAACCTCCATGAAGAGCCGGGGATTGGCGTTTCTGGTGAGAGCGCGTCGGATCATGGAGATGCCATCCAGCTTCTCCATGATTTCCTCCAGGGAGTGACTCTCCGCCTTCTCGTTCACGAGCGACAGAAGATCGCTGTTGGTGATGCCGGAACAGCCGGTGCGCGCGAGAAGGGCATCGCGCCAGAACAGCCTCAGCAGGTCGACCAGATCGAGAGCGCTTTCCTTGTCGGTCGCGTATTCCTCTGCCGCGGCAAAAAGCGGAATGATTTCCGCCTGCGAGAGATGTGCGGCACGTTCAAGAAAAAGCTTCCTGGCCTGTAACCGATCCCCGGAAATGAGCTCCCGTGCCCGTGCAAGGTCTCCTCCGGCCAGTGCCGCCGCCACACGGGACGGTTCCGGATCGGCCCCGCTATCACGAAGATCGGCCTCGATGGTCTCCATGGGAAGGGCCGGAAAGCGGAGGTGCTGGCACCGGGATCGGATAGTCGGAAGGATGCCGTCCACATGTGACGTGAGGAGAATCAGGAGCGCTTCGCCCGGAGGTTCCTCCAACGTCTTGAGAAAGGCGTTGGCCGCTGAAGGATTCATCCTTTCGGCATCCTCGATTATGCAGGCCTTCTTGCGCGCCTCGTAGGGACGCAGGGAAAGCTCTTTCTGCAGGTCCCGAATCTGGTCAATCTTGATGAACGCTCCATCGGGCTGCACCAGATGAAGGTCGGGATGTCTGAGCCCGCCGACCTTCCGACAGGAGGAGCATTCTCCGCATCCGTCTTTGCCGTTGCAGAAGACAGCCTCAACCAGGGCGAGGGCCGTGTCTTTCATCCCGATGCCGTCAATGCCGTCGAAGAGGTAGGCGTGGGAGAGTTTCCCCGCTTCAAGGGATCGCCTGAGGAGCGAGACGATACGGTTGTGTCCGACAATGCGCGAAAAGGGCATGTCTATCCCTGTGAAAGCCGCGAAAGGACAGCCTTGGAAATGGCGGTTGCTGTTTCACGGATGTCGAGAGTCCCGTCCAGCACCACGAAACGGTCGGGGTCGCCCGCCGCAAGGGCGAGATAGCCTTGCCGCACCGCTCGGTGAAACCGCAGGGATTCCTGTTCGAAACGTTCTTCCCGCGCCCCTTCCGTAGTCTCGATCCTTGCCAGTGCCCGTTTCAGTCCAACCTCAGCCGGACAATCGAGGAGGATGGTCATGTCAGGGGAAATTCCGCCGACCGCAAGTCGGTTCAGTGTACGGATCAGATCCCGGTCAAGCGAGCGGCCGTGCCCCTGGTAGGCCATGGTGGCGTCGGTGAAGCGATCGCAGATAACGACCTTTCCCTCGGCGAGGGCGGGCCGGATGACTTCCGCCACATGCTGTGCCCGCGCGGCCGCATAGAGAAGAAGCTCGGCCAGGGGAACCAGGGCGTGGTTGTCAGCGTCCAGAAGGATTGCGCGTATCTTGTCCGCAATTGCGCAACCTCCGGGTTCCCGTGTTACGAGCACCGGTTTGCCCTGCTCTTCGAGCATCCGGGAGAGGAGTCCCACCTGGGTCGTCTTACCGCACCCCTCGATCCCTTCGAAAGTTATGAAACAGGTCACTGCACTCACTCCATCGCGGTTGCGCCGCCCTTGGTCGCGTAAATGAGAAATTATAGGGAAGCGCCTGGAATTAATCAAGACAAAAACCCCGGTCATTCCTTCTCGTGTTGATTAAATAGGGATAAATGGGTATACTCCCTCCGCCGGAAAAAACGTGCTGTGAAAAGGGGTTGCCGACCCCGGGGAGCAAAGGTCGTCGTGTCGATGGAAAGAAACAGGGATGTATTGCTGCGGGAGCTTGAATCCGGGATAGGGTATCATTTTACGGACAGAAAGCTGCTGATCGAAGCCCTCACGCACCGTTCCTATGTGAACGAGGCCAGGACGCCGGGAATGCTCGACAACCAAAGGCTTGAATTCTTCGGCGACGCGGTTCTCGGGCTTCTCATCAGCAGCCGTCTTCTCCGCATACTGCCTGTCAGCTCTGAAGGAAACCTTTCGCGGAGGAGGGCTTCGCTGGTTGATGCGGAGACTCTTGCCGGGCTTGCCGAGAAGATCGGCCTCGGCAGATACCTTCTCCTCGGCAGGGGAGAGGAGAAGAGCGGCGGAAGGAAGAAAAAGTCGGTGCTTGCGGATGCGTTCGAGTCCCTCGTGGCGGCCGTGTATCTTGATGGCGGAATTGGTAAAGCGGAACAGCTTGTTGATCGGTTGTTCGGTCCCGTGCTGACGCAGGACGGCGTGTCCGAAGCGGACAGGGACTACAAGACCCGGCTCCAGGAGGTTTCCCATGCTCTTCATGGCAGTATTCCTGACTATATCCATGAAAGTGTCACGGGTCCCGATCACGACCTCTGCTTTTCGGTAGCGGTTTCCATCGGCGGGGAACACCTCGGCAGAGGGGTCGGAAAGAGCAAGAAAGAGGCTGAGCAGGCAGCGGCGCGTGAGGCTCTGGAGGCTCTCCGCAAGCGCGACAGGCTCTGCCATCCTTGAAAACGCCCATCGTGCCTTTTTTTATCACACACCGCGGCTGCCCGCACCGCTGTGTATTCTGTAACCAGGATTCGATTGCCGGAGTCGCTTCAGCTTTTCCGACGGCCGCTGAAATTGTCGAAAAGGTTGACGAATACCGGAGGTCGGGCGGAGCGGAGTCCGTGGAGGTTGCCTTTTTCGGGGGGAGTTTTACCGGTTTGTCCCGAACGGATCAGGAACGGCTGCTTTCACCGCTTCAACCGCTTCTCGCATCCGGAGCGGTTTCATCGGTTCGCGTCTCCACCCGTCCGGACACCATTGACGAAGAGACCGTTTTCCTGCTCGATTCGTATGGGGTCAGGATCGTGGAACTCGGCGTTCAGTCCATGGACGACGGAGTCCTGGAGATGTCCGGGAGGGGCCATGTCGCGATCGATGTGGAAAAAGCCGTTTCGTGCCTGAAAGCGTGTGGATTTCGCGTCGGTATCCAGCTCATGCCGGGACTTCCCGGAGATACCTCCCGTACGTCGCTAACCTCCCTGTCACGCGTGCTGAATCTGGGGCCGGACTTTCTCCGCATCTATCCGACCGTGGTCATCGAAGGTACATCGCTGGCAAAGAGCTATGCGGAAGGCGCGTATCGTCCCCTTTCGCTTCGGGCCGCGGTTTCTCTGTGCAAGGTGATGCTGCACCGGTCCCTTGTTGCGGGAGTTCCGGTAATTCGTGTGGGACTGCAGCCGACAAGCGAACTGGAAAGGGAGGGGGTTGTCGTTGCCGGGCCTTTTCACCCCGCATTCCGGCAGCTGGTGGAATCGGAACTCTTTTTCGATCTGTTGTCGCGTCTTGTTGCCGACGGGAATTCGGACGAAAACGGTGTCACGGTGTGTTGCGCCCCGTCACGGGTGTCCGACGTGATCGGTCAGGGCAGGTCGAACATTCGGCTTCTGGCGGAGCGTGGAGTGCGGGTTGTCGCTGTTCGTGGTGATGAACTCCTTTCTTCCATGGAAATAGCCGTGGAACGATATAACGGTATCCGTACCGGAAATATTCTGAATGACCTGCACTATACTATGGAGGATGCCGTACATGTCTGAAACGCCATTCCGCTCCGGTTTCGTCGCTATCATCGGACGTCCGAACGTGGGGAAATCGACACTGCTCAACAGGATTCTGGGAGAAAAAATTGTCATAACGTCGGACAAGCCGCAGACGACACGCAACCGTGTCCAGGGAATCCACAATCTCCCGGGAGCCCAGATCGTGTTTATCGATACGCCGGGGATTCACCAGGCCCGCTCCCGTCTCAATCGCTTCATGCTGGAGGAGGCGCTCTCTTCCGTGAAAGGGGTGGATGTTGTCCTTCTCCTGGTTGAAGCCGACAGCCTTGCCCGCGGCAGGGACGATCTTCTCCTTGACGTTCTCGGCCGGATCGGCGTTCCGGTACTTCTGGTGGTGAACAAGATCGACCTGGTGCGGAAGGAAAACCTCCTGGAGGGTATTGCGGTCCATGCCTCGCACTTCCCTTTCCGTGAGATCGTTCCCATATCGGCGTCAACCGGCGACGGGGTCGAATTGCTGGTGAAACTGGTGTCGGAAATGCTCCCCGAAGGGGTTGCCTATTTCCCCGACGACATCCTCACCGATCTGCCGGAGCGTTTTGTCGTGGCGGAGATGATCCGGGAAAAAGTCTTCCGCCTAACGCGGGACGAGGTTCCCTTTTCCACCGCGGTTGCCGTTGACAGTTTCACCGAGCGGCCTGAAAAGGGTCTGGTCGCCATATCAGCCACCATCATCGTTGAAAAGGACTCGCAGAAGGGGATTCTCATCGGCAAGCGGGGTGATATGCTGAAGCGTATCGGCACGCTTGCGCGGAAGGATATCGAAAGGTTGCTGGATACGAAGGTATATCTCGAGTTGTTTGTCAGGGTAAGCAAGGACTGGCGGGAAGACCGCCGCATGCTGAAGGAGTTTGGATACGAATGAGACCTGTTGTAGCTATCGTGGGGCGCCCCAACGTGGGAAAATCGACCCTTTTCAACCGGCTGATCGGACGGCGTAAAGCTATCGTCGACGACATGCCCGGAGTTACCCGTGATCGGAACTACGGCCTGGTGGACCGCTTCGATGTCCCCTTTACCCTGATCGATACCGGAGGGTTCGAGCCGGCGAGCGAGGACCGCCTGCTGCAGCAGATGCGGGAACAGTCGACACTTGCCATGGAGGAAGCGGACGTCATCCTGTTCGTTATGGATGCCCGTGAAGGTCTGACCCCGGCGGACCAGGAAGTGGTGGAGATGCTGCGCCGGGTGGAAAAGCCGGTGTTCTACCTCCTCAACAAGGTGGAGGGTGAGAAGCAGGAGGCCGAGATCGGCGATTTCTTCGCATTGGGCGTGGATCGGTTCTTTACCGTTTCCGCGGAACATAACCGTGGGATTCGTGACCTGATGGATGAGGTGATAGCGGCTTTTCCCCGAAGCGGCAAGGACGTCGTGGAAGAAGATGTCACCCGCATTGCGGTCGTCGGACGGCCCAACGTGGGAAAGTCGTCCCTGGTGAACCGCCTCCTCGGCTTCGAACGGGTTGTCGCAAACCCCGTTCCCGGCACTACCCGCGACTCCGTGGACAGCTATTTTACCTGCAACCGGAAACGCTATCTCCTCATCGATACCGCGGGGATACGGCGCAAGGGCAGGATAAGCCTGAAGGTGGAAAAGTACAGCGCCGTGGACGCTCTGAGGAGCATCGATCGCGCCGATGTGGCCCTCATCGTTATCAACGCCGAGGAGGGGGTCACCGAGCAGGACGCGCGAATCGCCGGATACGCGTGCGAGGCGGGGCGGGGATGTATCATCGTGGTCAACAAGTGGGACCTGCTGAAAAAAGACAATTCGACCGTCGGAAGATTCGTCGACCGCATCCGTACCGACCTGAAGTACCTTTCCTACGCGCCGATCCTGTTTGTCTCGGCCCTGTCGGGTCAGCGCACGGGCAAGATCATGGAGGCGGTGGATGATGTGATGGCCCAGTATACGCGGCGCGTGACGACCGCCGATCTGAATCGGGTTTTCAAGGAGGCGGTTGCCGCTCACCACCATCCCCTGTTTCAGGGGCGGCGTGTCAAGTTTTACTACACGACCCAGGTGGGAACACGCCCTCCGGCTTTTGCCGTATTCACCAACTGCCCCGAGGGGATTGAGGAATCCTACGAGCGTTTTCTTGGGAACAAGCTGCGGGATGCCTTCGGTTTCTCGGGAACCCCGCTTCGTTTTCTGTTCAAGGGAAGGGAACGGTGAGCGGAGGGAATCTCTTTACATGCTCCTGCGTATGGTTTATGCTGTCTCCTCCCGTGTGGAAAGGCGATGCGCCGGGAAAACCCCGCGATTTTCGTCGTGAAACGTCTCGGAAACGATCCTCGTGAGAGTATCCATGGAACCTCTGTGTACAGGGAAAAGTGAAGGACCGCAAAGTGCGGAGCGCAGCAGCCGTTTTGCCGGAAATTCCTGCTGGGGAGTCGTGCGGGTATGAGTCTTGTCGGTAATCTGGAAGATCTGGGGCTGGGAGAGATCCTTCAGATAGTGAGTCTCAGCAGGAAATCGGGAGTTCTTTCCCTTTACAGCAAGGGACGGGAAGGGAAGATAGTCTTCCGCCAGGGACAGGTAATACAGGCTGCAATCGACGGGAACCAGCCGCAGCTGGGGAAGATCCTCCTTGAGCGGGGACTTGTCTCCGATTCAACTCTCCGAGCAGCTCTCACACTCCAGGCTGAGGAGGCTTTCCGTGAGCGTCTCGGCGACATTTTGGTGAACAAGTTTTCCGTCCGTTCCGAACTCATTGAGGAAATAGTGCGTGAACGGATAGAGCGGGTGGTATATTCTCTGTTTTCCTGGGAAGAGGGCTCTTTCGATTTCGAACTGCGGGACACTGTGGACGAGACGGGGGAGTCTGAGCCGAAATCCGTTCCCTATCTGCTCGAACAGGGGCTGAATCCGCAGTTCCTGGCCATGGAAGGCTCGCGAATCCTTGACGAACGGCGCCACCGCGGCGAGTCTACGGATGACGATGTTTCGGATGAGGACGCTGTCCCCCTCGCCGAGAGCTGTGATCTGGCATTCGACATGATGCAGGGAGCTGTCGACGTCGAACCCGAAGTCGAGCATACGCCGCACCCGAAGCGCATCGCCGTTCTCGTGGATGATGACGACGAAGTGCGGGCCGTCCTCGTTTCCCTCCTCGAAGGTTGGGGGTACACGGTCTACGATTTCCCGAAGACCGAGGATACCCTGATCAAGGTTGACTTCCTCCGCCGGGACGGCTTCCGTCCCACGGTCATCGTCGACCTGATAATGCCGCGTATGGACGGTTCCGGGATTCTTGGCGGGCTGGAACTCATAGAACTCCTCCACGACAATTTCCCCGACATGCCGGTTATCGTCCTTGCCGACCATCACACCAATAATGCCGAGCAGAAAGTGCGGGAAACGGGATACCCGTTTCTTCTCAAGCCCCGCAAGTCGGAGATTTCACATCCGGAAACCATCCAATCGTTCTCGGAGAAACTCAGATCCGAGATGGCCGTGGACGAGCCGAAGGAAGCACCGAAGCCCTCATCCGAGACCATCAACCTGGGTGATGAACTGTTTCGGGAAATGGGGGAGGATTTCGTCTCCGTGTCGGAATCGGGAGGAGGGGCAGGGGTGTCTCTGCTTCGCGGCATGCTGGAAGAGTTAAACAATCCGGCGCTCGAAGGGGGGATCACACTCCTCGTTCTCCGCTTTGCCACCGAGTTCATGAATCGGGCGGTGGTATTTCTTGTCGGAGGAGACGGGATTCGAGGTCTCGGCCAATTCGGGGTCGTGGATCCGGACGGTCATGCCGATGCGCGGGTGCGAGACCTTTTCATTCCTTTGAAGTCTGATCCTTTTTTCTCCCGGGCCATTGATTCGAAGATGGCGATAAAGGCCCCTCCCGACGGAACGGAGTGGAACCGGTATCTGCTGAATGAACTTGGCGGAGGAACACCGGAGGAGATGTTTCTCGGTCCTGTGATAAGCGAAGGAAAAGTGGTTGCGTTGCTGTATGGCGATAACCTCCCCGAGAGGCGTACCATCGGTGACACCGATTCTCTGGAGATATTTCTTTCCCAGGCGGGGCTTGCGATGGAAAAGTGCCTGCTGCAGCAACGGCTGAAAGAAAAGAATCAGGAGTGAACGTGAAAAAGATACTTGTTACCGAAGACTCTCCTACCATGCGTTCTTTCCTGACCGCTGCCATCGAAGCCATGGACGGCTATTCGGTAGTCGAGGCGACAAACGGTTTCGATGCGCTGCGCCTGCTGCCTCGGGAGCGGATAGACTTAATCATCACCGATATCAACATGCCCGACATCAACGGACTCGAACTGATAAGTTACGTCAGAAATAGCCCGAATTACCGGACGATTCCTCTCTTCATCATTTCAACCGAGAGCAGTGAAAAGGACCGGGAGAGGGGCATGGCGCTGGGCGCGAATGAATATCTGGTAAAGCCGTTCCTCCCGGAGATTCTGCAAAAGCTGATTCTTACCTATATCGGATAAAGGTGGTCCCGGAAAAGGTGGGGAGAGGAATGATGACGGATTATCGTGATTCCCTTGATGCGACGACCAGGGACTTCCTGGCTGAGGCGGAGGAGATACTCGAACAGATGAGTGCGGACCTCCTTGCCCTCGGAGACGCAACGGACAAGGACGAGTATAACCCCGATGCAATCAATTCCATCTTTCGGAGCGCCCACTCTCTCAAGGGGTTGGCAGGGATGTTCGGCTTCAGCGAGATAGCGGGGCTGGCGCACACGCTGGAGAGTCTCCTGGACTGCCTGCGTCTCGGAAAGATTCCACTGAACGGGCCGACGATGGCCGTGCTGTTCGACGCACTGGAGGTGCTCGGGTCAATTCTCCGATCCGTCGGCGCCGGCTCCGGTTCTTCCGTCGAACTCTCTCCCGTCTTCGACCGAATCAACGGATGCATAGCAGGGTCGAGGAAAGAATCGGCCGTGCCGGCGCCGGAGGAATTGGGGATATCGGAAAACATCCTGAACGCCCTCACCGAGTATGAGGAACACCGTCTCCGGGAAAACATAAGCCGGGGGAAAAACCTGTTCCTGTTCCATGCATCCTATTCTCTCGATACCTTTGACCGGGAATTGGGAGATCTCATGGATCTGCTGAAAGGGTCGGGCGAGGTTATCAGTACGCTCCCGAGCGCTGACGGGGATCTGGGGAGCTCGATCGCGTTCGACATTCTGTTCGGATCGGGACGGGAGGTGGACGTATCCGCCATCCTTTCAGGATTGGAAGGAATTTCAATCATTCCCCTCGCAGGAACTCCCCAACAGGAGACTCCCTCCGTCGTTGCCGGGCGGTCCGCTCCTTCCGCGCCCTGTTTTGTCGAGGCGCCTCCAACCGACGGAGATGCCCGTAACCTTTCCGTGCGGAGCATGTCACGCACCATGCGGGTCGACATTGCAAAGCTTGACGAATTGATGAATATCGTTGGAGAACTTCTCCTGTACCACGGCACGATTGCCGGTGTTTCGGATCGGATGCGGGACCAGGGATTCTCGGGGCTCGCCGTGGAACTCGGCAAGGCGGCCAAGGGCATGGAGCGAAAGCTCAACGAATTGCGAAATCGTGTCATGAACGTGCGCATGATACCCGTCGGTCAGTTGTTTGAACGGATGTCCCGCATCGTTCGCAAGATTTCCCGCGAACAGGGCAAGAAGATTGAACTGAGGATGTCCGGTACCGATACGGAGCTGGACAAGATGATCGTCGAAGACATTGCCGACCCCTTGATGCATATCATCAGGAACGCCATCGACCACGGCATCGAGTCGCCCGACGAACGAAGGGGGTGCGGCAAGGATGAAACGGGAATCATCCGGCTTTCCTCCTTTCAGAAGGGAAACCACGTCGTCATCGAGGTGGAAGACGACGGCAGGGGGATGGATCCGGAAAGGATTGCGGAGAAGGCCGGGGAACTCGGGCTCATTGAAAGCACGGAAGGCCTTTCACCAAAGGAGATCCTAGAGCTTATCCTTCTTCCGGGCTTCTCCACGGCGGATCGTCTCAGTGATGTCTCCGGAAGGGGTGTGGGCATGGATGTGGTGATGAACAACATCGCCGCGGTCTCCGGAACGGTGGATATCGAGAGCCGGCTCGGACATGGAAGCAAGATGGTTATCACTCTGCCGATAACCCTTGCCATCATAAAAGCCCTTCTGGTCGAGACCTCCGGCCGCACCTACGCGGTTCCCATAACCTCGGTTCGGGAAACCATCTCCCTTGAAGAAGTAGCGCTGAGGACCGTCGAGCGGAAAGAGGTGATGCAGCTGCGAGAGTCCACGCTGCCGCTGCTGCGATTGGAGAGGTTTTTTGAACTCCCCTCGGGAGCTTCCGAGGCGTGCAGTTCCTTTGCCGTTGTTGTGGGAGACACGGAAAGGCGGGTCGCCATTGTCGTGGACGACCTTCTCGGTCAGCAGGATATCGTTATCAAGTCCCTCGGAGATACGTTCAAGGATGTCAGAGGGATAGCCGGCGCCGCGGATCTGGGAGACCAGCGCACGATCCTGAAGATCGGAAGAGCGTCGTGTAGGGAAAGAGTGTAGATCTCGGTGGTC
>CALABV010000203.1 GCA_937886325.1 uncultured Geobacter sp. | reverse complement strand
AAGGTAGAGCAGAACCTATCAAGCAAAGGAGGGGGCCATGGCACGGCCGTTAAGGATCACGTATCCCGGCGCATTTTATCACGTCACCTCACGGGGGAACGAGCAGAAGGACGTATTCAAGAGCCGCAGGGACCGGGAGAAATTTCTCGAATACTTCGAATCAGCGACAAAGCGCTATGGCGCGATAATCCATGCCTACTGCCTGATGAGCAACCATTATCACCTGCTTTTGGAGACACCGGAAGGGAACCTGTCTCAGATAATGCGGCATCTGAACGGGGCCTATACTACCTACTTCAACGTTAAGCGGAAAAGGTCCGGGCATCTGTTTCAGGGTCGATACAAGGCAATACTGGTTGAGGCAGACGAATATGCCGCGGAGCTTTCCCGTTACATTCACCTCAATCCCGTTCGGGCAGGTATGGCAACTGGGCCGGACCACTATCCGTGGTCTAGTTATCGAAGCTACACAGGGGACGACAGCCCGCCGGACTGGTTGAAAACAGACTTCATCCTTGGTTATTTCGGCAAGGATACCGCTTTCGCGATGAAACAATATCGGAAGTTTGTCGAAGACATGGTAGGGAAAGAATACGAAAGCCCGTTGAAAGGGGTCATCGGCGCGGCAATACTGGGAACGGCTGGATTTCTGGAGAGAATAACCACGACTCACCTGGAGGTGAAAGAAGAGAACAGGGATGTTCCCGCATTGCGAAGTTTTGCCAATCGTCCATCACTGGATGCGATAGAAAATGCGGTAATAGACGCAAATATGGGAGACACTAGACTGGCAAGGCAAACTGTCATCCATCTTTGCCACAGATACAGTGGTCAGAAGTTGCGAACCATTGGAGAGAGGTACCAAATAGGAGAATCGGCGGTAAGTGAAGCCAGCAGAGCGTTCTTGAAAAAGGTGGAAGCAGACAGAAAGCTGCGAAGAGAGGTTGAGAGGATAAAGGAAAAGTTACGTATCTGAAGAATGTCGTCCTGGCCCCTGTGCTACTTTTATCTGAAGAATGTAGACCTGACCCCTACGCTTCTTTTGACCCTATGCTTCTTTTGGGCGTCTTGAACGTGAAGCGCCCGCTACTCGAAGGAGATTGCGCATGCTGAAAACAGTCGTGGCCGGTCTTGCTGGTGGAATGACGATGAATATCGTGATGCTTCTTACCTTTCGCCTGCTCGGCTTTGGCTGGAATGGGGGCGGCATTCTCCTCTCTTCCCCCATTCAAAGCCCAAAGCTCATTGCGGTCTGGACTCAGCTCGAACCTCTGCCTCTCGTCGTTGCGAATCCGGCTCCAATCATCATCGGCATGGTGCTTTTCGGTATCGGGCACGCCTTCATTTACCGCTCGGTGTCTCCTGCCTGGCCGGTGGGCATCTTGCCTAGAGCGATGCGATTCGCGGGCGTCATGTTCTTTATGACCTTCCTCTTCTGGGAATTCTTTACCCCGTTCAATCAATTTGGCGAACCGTTATTGCTCGTCGCTCTTGAACTACTCTTCTGGGCGGCCATCGCAATTGCAGAGGCGTTTGTCATTACGGCTCTCATCGAGCGCAAGGCAAGTGGCACGTGAACCAAACGCGCAACCCGGTAGTCGAGCGAACCTGCGCGAAAAGCCGCGCAGGTCGCTCACTTCTACGTTGGTACCGTAGAAAGGAAATAACGAAATATTGAGGCTGCATGGACCTATCAGTCCCGATGGAAGTGATAAAGGGAAAGATTTACTTAATCCGTGGACAGAAAGTTCTGCTCGAAAGCGATCTTGCCGATTTGTACGAAATAGAGACAAAGAACCTGAACAAGACGGTGAAAAGGATTATAGCCGATTCCCGCAGGGTTCATGTTTCAACTGACGAGTGAGGAATCAAAATCCAGATTGGAACCTAAAACGAAGCAGGCTGTGGCGGACGTCGCTATAATCCTTACTATTTCACGGAACAAGGCACAGCAGGACTCGGCAGACCGGCAGGAATCAGCAAACCGTATCTTTCAGAGATCGAAACCGGAAAACGCCAAGGTACGATCGAGACACTTACTGCAATAGCCCGCGCACTTGAAGTCCCTCTCGATGTTGTAACCGAGTGATGTGAACGGATGCAAACCAGGACGTGGAGCAGTGAATCCGTTTATCGGTCACGATGTCTACCATCCACAAGAATGATACAGGAGGAACAGCATGCACCAACACCGTTGTATATGGTTGAATTCTTTTGCTGTTTTTATGACCATCTCGATATCGACCGCGGCTTTTGCCGGCTGGGAGGAAAGCGCAAGAGTCGGCGAGATTTTCAGAAATACGGAAGTAAACGGCACATTCGTTCTCTATGATGCCAAGGCCGATTCTTTTACTGGTCACAACAAGCATCGTGCCGAAAAGAGATTTGTTCCCGCTTCGACGTTCAAGATTCCCAATTCACTCATCGGGCTTTCAGTCGGCGCTGTAAAAAGTGTTGATGAAGTTTTGCCCTACAAGTCGAATGTTCCGCCCTTGAGCAAGGCCTGGGAAAAGGATATGGGGTTGCGGGAAGCTATCGTTATGTCAAACGTCCCAATCTATCAGGAGCTGGCCCGACGTATCGGCCTTGAGCGCATGCGCGAGAATGTTTCGAAAATGAAGTACGGGAACAAAGAGATCGGGGATACCGTCGACACCTTCTGGTTGAAGGGTCCACTCGAAATCAGTGCAATCGAGCAGGCACAATTTCTTGCCAGGCTTGCAAAAGACGAATTGCCGTTCCCCAAAGCCTTCCAGCAAAGCGTACGCGAGATTGTTCTCCTGGAACAGGGACAAAACTGGAAGCTTTACGGAAAGACGGGTTGGCAGAACGCACCGGGCAAGGGAGTCGGCTGGTGGGTTGGGTGGGTGCGAAAAGGTGATTGCTTGTATACTTTTGCATTGAACATGGATATCCGGAAAGCATCCGATGCAGGCAAACGCATGGAACTCGGCAAGGAATGCCTCAAGGCGCTGGAGATTCTCTAGTATTTTTTCCCGATCGAATAGCCGGGGACTTGATCTGAGAGGCCATAAGGATCTACCATTTTCGGAAACTCCATTTTGTCAATTGTTTAGGTATACCCTTATGTATGTGTAAGGAATGAACGGAATCGAGGATATCAATGGACAATGCTGAGATAAAGGCACGCTGGCCGGGCGCATGTTTCGGGTGTTCACCCACCAATACCAATGGGCTGAAGCTCCGTTTCCGGCATGCGGAACAGGGGTGCGTAAGCCGGTGCTCCTTGCCCGACAGCCTGTGCGGATTCGATGGTCTGGTACACGGCGGGATACTGTCCACCGTTCTCGACGAGACCGCTGCCTATGCCCTTTTCGCCCATCTGGGTCGCTTCGCCGTCACGCGGGAGATGACCACGCGCTTTATCAAGCCGGTTGCGACCAACACGGAAATCGTCGTGGAAGGGCGGGTTGTACGCCATGACAAGGTGAAGGCGTTGGTGCATTGCTCGATTCACTCTCCGGACGGGCTTCTGCTGACCGAGGCGGACAGCGACTGGGTATTCGTCAAGACCTCCCGAATCGCCTCCCTGTCAGGGGTCGAAGAAGAGGTCCTTCGTGGCTTCCTCGAACAATGTAGGCCGCAGACATGACCGATATCGTCCCTGATGCGACCTTTCACCGAGTGCTGGAGATTCTGTCCGGCAGCGGAGTCCCTCACCAGATCCACGAACACCGGGAAACCCGGACCGTTGAGGACGCGGCGTGCAATCTCTCCTTTCCTGTGGACCGATTGGTGAAGACCATCGCCTTCCGCACCCGGAACGGCGGCATCGTGCTGGCCGCGCTCCGGGGAACCCGGAGGGTGGACTACGCCCGGCTTGCGGCACTGGTCGGTGTCAACCGGAGAGACCTCTTTTCCCTGTCGCCGGAGGAAGTGCGGGATGTCACAGGGGTGGAACCGGGGAGCGTCTCGCCGGTTATGCCCCTGGATGGCGCCGAAGTGTTCATCGATGAAGATGTCCTTTCCATCACCCCCACCATCTACTGCGGGTTCGGTCGGCCGGACCGGACCCTGGAAATCGACGCGGCCGACATGGCGCGTCTCTCGGCCGGACGGGTCGCGCCCTTTTCCCGGTAGCCTGAGTATCGCCTCCCGAAGCCTTGGAGCACGCGGAGACGACTCTGCTTGAGCGCCGAAACCGGGGATTCAGAAATGTGTGTGTCACCCCGTTGACAGCACCCCCCGCACAAGCCACGATTATCCTATTGAAATATATTTCAAATCTCTATGAAATATTGACAGACGCTTCATACTTTGGTAGATAGTGAGGCGGTTTTCAAAGTTCGCGAAAACCAATAGCTTCCCGACACAAGACGGACACCGGGGTTCGTTTTTCAGGGTGCTTTCGAAATGCAGGCTTACAAAAACGCGCGCCACGTTTCGCCTCTTGCGGGTGAAAGGTTTTGAGATCTCTACGAAAGAGGAATTTCACCAGGCTTTCATACCTCGCGTGTCGCAAATCTGATACGTATCCGGGCATACATCCGCATGCCAATCAAAAACAGGGGGTTTACGATGAAAAAGGTTCTCATGCTGTTCTCTGTTGCACTCGTAGTGGTCGCATTCTCTTGCCCCGTCGTGGGCGCGGAAGAGAAAAAACCGGAGATGGAAAAGGAAGTGGTGAAAACCATGGATGCGAAAGAAAAGGCCGAGGCCTCCAAGAAAGCCGAACTTTTCATCCAGACCGCTTCCGCGGGCGAAACCATGAAGGACCCGGTGATCCTGGTGGCAGCCGTCAAGATGCTGGACGACCTGCCGTTCAAAGCAATAGCGAAACCGGGCTCGGATGAGAAGAAACCCGTCTTCTTCGATCGCAAGGCCATGCTGGATCAGGCGAAACAGTTTGCGGCGGGAGACACCGAACTGCTCGCGGTGATCGCGAAGGTCGAGACCCCTCCCGAGAAGACCGCGGTCAGAGGATACCACGGCGGATATCATGACAGGTACTACGATCACGGCCGTCCCTATGATCGCTACGATTACTACCGCCCCCGCCACTACAGAAGGCACTATGACTGCACCTGGTTCCAGGTCTGTCGCCACGGGTACTGCAAAATGGTCTGCCGGTAACGGCGCCTGATGTTTTCCGACCCTCTTTCCCTTCCACGGAGGGAAAGAGGGTTTTCCGTATGCGCCAATACCTCGTAACCGTATTTCCGCTTTTTCGTGATATGACATATCACATCCCTTTTCCGGACATCGCACGACGAGTTTTTCCCCTCTCCCGCATCCCATGATGGGAAGCGATGACTGTCGACAACTCACCCGAGACAGGCGCCTGCAATCATCATCCCCAGCCCTGCCAGCCTCTTCCAGGAGTATCAAAATGCACATCACGGACATTGTCACGAACGCCGTTTCCACCATGAAAGTCACGGCATCCCTGTGCATGCTTTTGCTTGTCGCGCTGCAGGCGCTTCACCCCGCGGCCGTATCCGCCGCGGAGGGCGAACCGGCAGCGGCGGCCGCCTTGATGGAAAAGGCCGAAAAACTGCTGGTTGAGGAAAAGTTCGACGAGGCGGCGGCCAGCGCAGCCGCGGCGCTCGACATCAGGGGTCGCGTGCTCGGCAAAGAGCATGCGGATACCGCCGACAGCCTCTATCTGTACGCCCGGATTCAACTTTTGAAGGGGGAGTACACGACTGCTGAACCCTATGCCAAGAGGGCCTGGGGGATACGCGAGAAGACCTTCGGCAAAGAGCACGAGAAGGTCGCGGAAAGCCTTGTCCTGCTGGGGAGAATTTCCCTGTCCACCGCCCGGTATGCCGATGCGGAGAGATTCTGCGGCGCCGCGCGCGACATCAGCGTCACAAGAAACGGGGCGGAGCTTCCGTCACTGGCGCCGGCCTACTCCTGTCTCGGCATGCTCGCCTCCTTCAAGAGCAACAACGCCTCGGCGGAAGACTTCTTCAGGAAAGCGCTCGAATACAGGGAGAAGAACCTCGACCTGGATCATCCCGAAATCGCGGACAGCCTGAGCGCCCTGGCTTCGCTGTATGTCAAGACAGGAAGATTCAACGAAGCCGAGTCACTGTATAAAAGGGCCATCGCGATTCGCGAGAAGACGCTGGGCAAGGATCATTCCGCGATTGCGGGCAACCTGTCCACCATGGCCGGGATGTACGAGACCATGGGAAGGTATGCCGACGCCGAGGCCCTCTACCTCAGAGCGCTCGCAATCAGAGAAAACCGGCTCGGCAAGAACCATCCCCGTGTCGTGGGATCTCTCAACGCCCTGGCGGAACTCTACCGAATCATGGCCAAGTATGACAAGGCGGAGCACTACTGCGATCGGGTGGACGAGATCATGCGGAGCAAGGGCGATTCGGAGAATCTTGCGGTTGCCCGAAGCATGCAGGTTCGAGCCGAAATAGACTCGGCGCGGGGAGACAGGGATGCGGCTGAACTGCTCGCCCGAAAGGCGCTTAACATCAGGGAGAAGAAACGCGGCGCCAATCATCCGGATGTTGCCGACAGCCTGATGCTGCTCGGTCGCATCGCCAACGGGAAAGGCGATTCCGAAGAGGCGGGGAAGCTGTATGCGCGTGCGCTGGAGATTCGCCGGACCGCATATGGAGAAGCGCATCCGGAAACCGCCCAGAGCCTTGCGGCCCTGGGAATCGTCCTTTTTTCCCAGGGAAAGTACCGTGAGGCGGAGGACTCTCTGAAAAAGGCGCTCGACATCAGGCAAAGGATTCTCAGCCCCGACCATAAGGATATCGCGGCTACTACCGGCATGCTGGCTCGCGTGTACCTGGCTTCGGGGAAATTCGCGGAGGCGGAGCCGCTGCTGAAAAAGTCGATGCGCCTGAGAGAGACAACACAGGGCGCCGACTCCACCCAGTATGCCCGCGGCCTGATTTCCATGGCGGAATACAACGAATCCGCCGGCAATTTCACCGAAGCGGAACAGATGTACACGAAGGCCCTCGAGATCCGGCGCAAGCAGTATGGAAACGACCATCCCCAGACCGCGCAATCACTCCGTTCCCTCGCTTCCCTCTACAAGACCATGGGGCGCTACGAGGACGCCCGGAAGATGGCATCCGAAGCCCTCGACATCTCCCGGAAGAAATACGGCAAAGACCACCCGTATGTGGCCGAGACCCTTCACACGCTCGCCGATGTCCGGAACTCCCTGGGCGAATTCGACGCCGCGGAGGAACTCTGCAAACAGGCACTCGGCATACGGGAGGCGAAAAAGGGAAAGACCCATCCGGCCGTGGCCGATAGCGAGCAGCTGCTCGGCGCAATCTACCGCTCCACGGGAAGGAACGCCGAAGCGGAGGCGCTGTTCAAGGACGCACTGTCGATCCGCCAGGCCGCCTTCGGCGCCGAGCATCCCCTGGTTGCCCAGAGCCTCACCTCCCTCGGGTTCCTCTATTCCGCGACCGGCAAGTACGCCGACGCCGAGACATACCTGAAAAAGGCGCTCGATATCCGGCAAAAGTCGCTTGCGCCCGAACACCAGGATACGGCAACCAACCTGAGCGCTCTGGCACGGGTCTACATGACTACCGGGAGATACTTCGAAGCGGAAAAGCTTCTCGCCCGTTCCATGAAAATCCGCGAAAAACTGCTGGGGGTGAATCACCCCCTCTACTCGGGAAGCATCAGTTCCACGGCGGAACTGTACGAGGCAATGGGCAAGTACGTCGATGCGGAACTCCTGTACAAAAAAGCGCTCGATATCCGCACCAAGGCGCGGGGGAGCGAACATCCCGGTACCGCCCGCGTCATGACGTCCCTCGCCGGCCTGTACCTGAACATGGGAAGATACGAAGACGCGGAAAGACTCGTTTCCAAGGCGATACCCATCAATGAAAACAAGCTGGGAAGAGAGCATATCGAGACAGCCAAAAGCATGCAGGTTCTGGCGGAAATCAATATGGCGAAGGGATTGTATGCCGAAGCGGAGCCGCTCTGCAAGCGGGCGCTCGGAATCCGGGAGAAGATACTTACGAAACAGCACCCCTCGGTCGCCGAAAGCCGGCTTGCGCTGGCAACCCTTTACAAGAGCAGCGGCAGGGCGGCGGAGGCTGAACTGGAATACCAGAAAGCTCTCGAAATACAGGAGGCAACCCTGGGAAGGGACCATCTGGAAGTTGCCAGGACATTGAATCTTCTCGGTTCACTGTATCAGGCGCGAGGGGATGTACAACAGGCGGAACCTCTCTACCTGAGAGCCCTGGAGACGAGCGAGAAGGCTTTCGGAAAATACCATCCGGAAGTTGCCGAGAGCCAGGATACGCTGGCGGGGTTCTACATGAGCGCCGGGCGGTTCCGTGACGCGGAATTGCGATACAAAACAGCGATGGAAATCCGGGAAAAGGTGTACGGCGCGAACTCCCCCTTCATTTCTGAAAGCATGCATAACCTCGGTGTCCTCTACCGCTCCACCGGACGATACGACGCTGCCGGGCATCACCTGCAGAAGGCGTACGCCGCGCGCCTCAGCGGGCTGGGGCAGAACCATCCGAAAGTCGCGTCAACGGCGAAAGAGCTTGCCCTCCTCTACTCGCTCCAGGGAAAGCATCGCGAGAGCCACCGTTTCTTCGACCAGAACCTGCGTATCGAAGGAGTGAAACGGGACAACGTTTTCCTGCTCCTGTCCGAACGGGAGAAGCTGGTGTACATGAACGAAACCGAACGCTCCATGCACGAGTACCTGAGCCACACGTCGTCCTTCCTGGCTGCCGACCAGGAGGCGCTGAGAGGGACCTTCGACGCCTGGCTCCAGTGGAAGGGCGCGGTCATGGAGGCGGAAGGGAGACATCTGGCGACAATCGCCGCATCCGGCAGCCCGGAGCTCAAGACGGTATACGAGGAATTGACGGCTACCAGGAGAGAAATCGCGAAGCTCCAGGCGTCACGCTGGACGAACGTCTCATCCTCCGACTACGGAACACTGCTCGTGCAATGCGAGAAACGCAAGGAAGCGCTTGAGGCCAGGCTGTCCGCCATGAGCAGGGATTTCGAAGTGGACAAAAAATCCGCAAAGGCTGATACTGCCGGTATTGCCCGGATACTCCCGCCCGGATCCGTATACCTGGACTTTGCCAGGGTACCCTTTTTCGATTTCGAGAAGAAGGCATGGACCCCTCCCCGTTACCTGGTTTTCATCCTGACGCCGGGAGAAAGGCCATCCCTCTCCCTGGTCGATCTGGGCCCGGCTGATGCGGTTGACCGTCATATCGGCGCCTTTACGAACGCCATGAACTCCTCCCGGTACGGGTATGTACCCAACAGGGATACCCTCGACAAAGAGGGGGGAGAAATCTACAGGCTCCTGCTGCAGCCGCTGGAGAAACACCTTGCAGACAGGAATCATCTCTACATCAGCCCCGACGGGAACCTGAACCTGGTGCCGTTTGAAACGCTGAGAAACGGACAGGGAGCGTACACGATTGAGAAGTACCAGATCAGCTATATCGCCGCGGGTCGCGATATAGCCCGATTCGAACCGGGAAGGCAGGCCGGAAGGCAGGGGGTAGCGGCGCTTATTCTCGCGGACCCCGATTACGACCTCGGACTGGATTCCCGGGAGAAGACGCCGGAGAGCGGAGGGAGCGCAATGGGCGCTGAGTCCCCGCCCCCCGTTAAGACGGGCGGCCTGTCGTCCTTCGCGCGACTGCCCGACACGAAGAAAGAGGCGGACACCATCCAGCGGATCCTCACGCAGCGCATGAACATCGCAGTCAACACGTTCCAGGACAACAAAGCCAGGGAATCCGTATTGAGCGCGGCTGAATCGCCGATAATCGTTCACCTTGCCACCCACGGCTACTTTCTCGCCAAGGAGGAAAGCGGCCGGACAACCGACCCGGGTGACGCGATGCTCAGGGACAATCCCATGCTCCGCTCGGGCATCGTCTTTGCCGGCGTCAATCTTTCCCTGAAAGAGGGGAAAGATGATGGTATCATGAACGCCGAGAAGGTGATGGGGCTCAGGCTGATGGGGACCGATCTGGTCGTGCTTTCGGCCTGCGAGACCGGGCTCGGCGACGTTCTGCTCGGCGAGGGGGTATTCGGCCTGAAGCGGGC
This sequence comes from uncultured Geobacter sp., assembly GCA_937886325.1. Lineage (GTDB taxonomy): Bacteria > Desulfobacterota > Desulfuromonadia > Geobacterales > Geobacteraceae > RPRC01. The sequence goes on along the minus strand of CALABV010000203.1, from coordinate 24,140 downwards.
GTTCATCCTCTCCGGGGCAAAGTCGGTAATCCTGAGCCTGTGGAGCGTTCCGAGCCCTGAAACCATGGAACTGATGACCAGATTTTACGAACTGATGGCCGAAGGGAAGCAGAAATCCGAGGCATTGAAGCAGTCGAAGCTGGAGTTGATGAAGAAACGGCCGAACCCCTTCTATTGGGGCGCCTTCATCCTTGTCGGGAACCCGGGGTAACTCCCGATTCCGACGCGATTCACCCACTGAACGACGCCATATCGGCCCATCAAAGGCGGGGATCGGGAATTCGTTTTCGCGAAACGGATCGCGGCGGTGCTAAGATACAAACCACGCCATTGTCGGCGGAGATTTGGAGTATGGGGCTTCGGCCTCAGCGAAATAACGAACGATACGCGAGGATACTGCATGAAAAAGGGACTTCTTTTGTCAATTGCCGCACTATCGCTGTTTGCCTGCGTTCCCATCGAGCCGGGCGCCTACGACCCCTACGACCCCATGTATGGCGGATCGCCTGATTACTATCCACCGGCCGCGTATGGCGAACCCGTGTACTATCCCCCCCCAGTACAGATCTCGTATCCATACAACTATTATTACTACGCCCCGAATGGACCCTACGTGGATATCATCGTTATCGACAAATCAGGCCGCAAACACACTCATCAATGGCACGACAACGGAAGAAGGATGAGAGCCGAACATTTCAACGATTGGCAGCGACATCACAAATATCGAAAGAAAGATTATGACAAATATGAAGGGTACGGCAAACGCGATTCTCAGAAACAGCAACACAACATGGACAGAAGCAAGCGAGACTTTGACATAAAGAGACGCCCCGTAACCGTTGAAGGGAACCAGTCAGGCGCCATCAACCAGCAGGGTCAGCAGCAGAACCTGAACAAGAACAAGAGAGACTTCGACGGAAAGAGACGTCCCGTAACCGTCGACGGAAACCAGTCCGGCACAATCAACCAGCAGGGTCAGCAACAAAACTTCAATAAGCACAAGAAGGATTCTGAAGGAAAGAAAGACAAGGTTTCCGTGGACAAAAAGAAAGAAAAGAAATCAGATCTGCAGGGACAACAGCAGAACATGGACACAAAGAAGCCGAAAAACGAAGTGAAAAAGGAGAAGTACGACCTTAACAAAACCCGTCTCGGTCAACAGGAGTAACAGTTTCAGGTGCATCTGTTTATACACGCGAGCCGTGACAGGACAGCGGGAAGCGACAAGGAAACCGGCGATGGACACACTGAACATGACGATGATCCGGATAGTGCGTGCCGACAGAACCGATGCGGCGGAGATTCTGGACCTTCAACGAATTGCCTATCAGAGTGAGGCCGTCCTGTATGACGACTGGTCCATTCCTCCCCTGACCCAGACCCTCGAGGAAATCGGGAAGGAATTCGACGATACGGCCTTTCTCAAGGCGTACGACGAGGATGGGATCATCGGCTCCGTCAGGGCGTCGATGCATGACGGAACCTGTGAGATTGGGCGGCTGATCGTTCACCCGGATCATCAGAGGAAAGGAATCGGCAGCCGGTTGCTGTCCGCCATGGAAAAGGAATTCCCCTCGACAAACAGATTCGAGCTGTTCACCGGCAGCAGGAGCGAAGGGAATATCCGTCTCTATGAACGAATGGGGTATCGCGTATTTCGCACTGAACGGCTGTCACCGAGGGTTGAGCTTGTGTTCATGGAGAAGACGCGGCTGTAAAATCAAACCTCGCATCTGAATCAGGGCTTCCGGTTCGCCCACGGGAAAACCGCTGCCGCAACACTCCCCCTTTCCCCGGCATTACCCGGGTTCATCGCCCAGGTTGATCAACCGGTTCACGTCGCGCTGGTAGGCCTTGGCGCTGTTGTAGCCGCGTTCTCCGAAGGGCTGCAGCTTCTCCAGCCAGCGCACGTACAGCGAGGCAAGCGACCGGTCGCTTTTCGTTCCCGTTTCCGCATTTTCCAGCACCTCGAGCACGGAAAACTCGAAACTCTCCGCGCCGAACCGGTCCAGGTCCTTCTGCAGTTCCCTGCTGAAAACCACCTTTCCCATGCGCAGCTGGAACAGCCTGCTGTTGCGTATTCCCTCAAGGTTCGTGGTGCTCCCCACATAGATCCTTCCGTTTGCCGTGTTGCGGATCTGGTAGACACCCATGTCGGGGCTGTTCTGCTTGTACATCCGCTTGATCATGGAACGGACCGATCCCTTGTGAACCTTTCCCGGTTCGCCGGCTTCCGGTGACGGAGAAAGCGCCATCGCCGCCCCATCGCCGGCACCCCCCTCCCGCCAATACTGCGCGCCGTCGCGCCGAATCAGACCTTCATCCACCAGCAGGCGCCGGATGGTGCAGTAGTCGTCGAAAAGGGGCATGATGAGCCCGGTGACTTCCTGTTCTTCGTAGCGGCGACCGGACTCGAAGCGCAGCGCGAACTGTTCCAGCACGATGAGGCGCTTCTTGTGCTGCGCCGGCAGCTTCTCCAGCCTGCCGTTGCGGAAAAAGGAGTCCAGCACCTTGCGCCGGTACGCCTCCATCCGGTCGTCCTGCAGTTCCCTACCCGCGGGGTGGGCAGATACGATCTCGTGCAGAGTGGTGTTGAAAATCTCGTCGTTGGTCCGGAAGACAACGTAATACTGCTCCTTGCGGCTGCTGACGAGCCCCGCTTTTTCCAGCTTGCGCAGGTGAAAGGAGACGGTGGACGGGGCAAGGTCGTGCCGCTGCGCAATCTCTTCCACATACTGGGGCCGCTCCAGAAGGGAGCCGACAATGGCCAGTCGCGACTGATCGGCAAGGGCCTTCATAATTGCAAGACTTTGGTCGATTTTCACGGACTGCTCCTGATTCGATATTTGTCGATGCAAAATACGCAACCTGAACCTGAATGTCAATCTAATTTTATTTTTATCGAAATACTATTTCAATAATGCTATGGAGAGTCAGATCGACCCGTCCAGATACATCCGTCTCCTGGACGGCGGAAATTTTTCGATGGCATAGCGGAGCATGGTCCTCGGCATCTCCCGGTAGTGCTCCTTCAGGAATGATTCCTCACACGCCGCGTCCCGTTTTCCGACCTCGCGCAGCATCCACCCCGTCGCTTTGTGTATCAGGTCCTCTCGGTCGCTCAACAGGATCTTCGCGATCTTCAGCGTATCAGCGAACCAGCGCAGCCGGATGAAATGGAACGTTGCCATGATGGCGATACGGCGCTCCCACAGGACAGGCGATTCAGCCAATCGGTACAGGAAATCTCTGCTCCGGTCCTCAAGGAACCCTCCCACGATGGGTGGCGCCGAGAGATCCACAAGGTCCCAGTTATTGACGAACTCCATGTTTTCCCGGTACAGGTCGTAAATCTCTTCCCGGACGCGTTCGTCCCCGCGAGCAAACTCCCTGACAAACACAATGAGCGCGAACAGCCTTTCCTCGTGGAAGGGAGATCGCAGGAGCGGAACGACGCCTCCGGCTGCCAGGGTCCTGTATTCACGCGCCAGCTTCCTCACCTCGGGCACGCGGATGCCGAGAAAGATATCCCCTTCGGCGTACTCTCCGGGCCCGGTTTTGAAAAAACCTTTCAGAAAGTGAGCTTTTTGAGCATCACCGAGTTCGTGCAACCGCGCACGGATTTCCTTAACAATCACGTCATCCATCGTGCCTGTCCCCACTCTTTTCCATACGAAAGACTCCACGTTGCGCTGCAAACTCCCCGTGTTCTACACCTCTCTCCTCCTTCACGTCAATACGTGACGCAACGAATTGCATTAGCCTCACATAATGGGCCCGGACCTATTCGAGATATCCGATTTCAATGCGGTGCAATCTCTGCTACACTGTGCGCCGTTCGGGTCCATGGGCCTCAATACCGGCGCCGTCCATGCGCTGTATGACGGCATGACGCCCGCTTCTTAACGGGAGGACACAGTACGATGTTTCCATTCCTGCGGACACTGACAGCTGCAATGATAATGCTCCTCCTGCTCCCTGCCGCGGCATCATGGGCCGCCCCTCCGCCGGACGCGGCACAGGTGTCGGTATCCCTCCAATGGGTTCCCCAGTCACAGTTTGCGGGGTATTACCTTGCCCTGGACAAGGGGTTCTACCGCAAGCGGGGCCTGGACGTGACAGTCCTGCACAGCGGTCCGGAGCTGAATTCCATGGACCGCCTTGCCGAAGGCACGGCGCATTTCGCGACCACCTTCCTCACCTCTGCCCTCCAACGCCGCAACAGCGGCCTTGCGATGGTCAACATAGCACAGATCGTGAACCGCTCCACCGCCATGCTGGTTGCGCGGAAAAAGAGCGGCATCCGCTCTCTCCGGGACCTTAACGGACGCCGTGTAAGCCTCTGGGCGGGCGACTTCACGGTTCCCTTCGAGGCAGTCCTCTCCTCCCACGGCATCTCTCCGGGTCGACGTTTCGTGCAGAACTACTCGGTTGCCCTCTTCCTCCATAACGGCGTGGACGCCTGCTCCGCCATGTACTACAACGAGTACCACATGCTCTACCAGGCAGGCCTGGACGAGGATGAACTGATCACCTTTCCGCTTGAGAAATACGGGTGCAACGTGCCCGAGGACGGCATCTACTGTCTGGAAAAAACGTGGAAGGCGACCCCCCGACGGTGCCGGGACTTCGCAGAGGCGACGATGGAGGGGTGGCGCTACGCCCGCGCTCACCCCGAGGAAGCGTTGGACAGCGTCATGCGACGCGTCACCTCGGCCCGCATCCCCACCAACCGCGCCCATATGAAATGGATGCTGGAAAAGATCCTGCCCGGCATCCTTGCCGGACCGGGGGATGCCTGGAAGGCTGGAGTCCTGTCGCGAAGCGACTATGCCAGGGCGGTCGGGCTGATGAAAAAGCAGGGCCTCATCAGGAACGCGCCGGAGTACCATTCGTTCCATCCCATGGGGGCAGGCAATGTTCAGTAGGCTCAGGATAGCGCCACGGCTCGCCCTGCTCACGCTCCTGGGCTGTACCCTGGTGCTCGGGGCCATCACGGGCTCCTGTTATCTCTTCGGCAGCCGCCAGATCGAAAAGGAAACGGAGGAGAAGGCCAAATCACTTGCCGTGGGCACGGCGAACCGCATTGAAACGGTCCAGCGCGGCGTGGAAAAGGTGGTACGCGCATCCGCATCACGGATTGAAGACGGGGAACGCTCCCCGGAACGGGTCCGGATGATCCTGTCCCGCGCCGTAGGAGAAAACCCCGAGATATCCGGAGCGGCTTTCGCGTATGCCCCGGAAACCACCTCCGGCGGCATGCGACTGGCGGCGCCCTATGTCTACCGCTCCGGAGGACGCCTGGCGTTCAAGGACCTGGGCGCGGGCCGCTATCGCTATGATGTCTGGGACTGGTACACCCTGCCCAGGGATCTGGGACGGCCGGTATGGTCGGAACCGTACTTCGACGAGGGGGACGGCGGGGCGTTGATGGTGACCTACTCGGTCCCGGTATTCGACGTTCCCGGCGCGGACCGAAAGCTGGTCGGCGTCATCACCTGCCATGTCTCCCTGGACTGGCTGACGGACCTGCTGCGCTCCATACGGTTCGCCGAAACCGGCTATGCCTTTCTCGTCTCCCGTACCGGGGCCTACATCTGCCATCCGAGAAAGGATTTCGTGGTGCGCGAGACGCTGTTCAGCGCGGCGGAGACCAACCATCGGCCGGAGCTTCGCGCCGTTGCCCGGCGCATGATCACCGGCGAATCGGGCTTCATACCACTCAGGAACCTGGTATCCCAACAGCCGAGCCACATGGCGTTCGCGCCGGTTCCCTCCACCGGGTGGTCGGTGAGCATCATCGTAACGGACGCGGAACTGCTGGCGCCGGTGATTTCCCTGAGCCGATCGGTCGCACTGGTGGGTATCGTCGGCTTTGCCCTGCTGCTGCTGATAACCCTGCTTATCGCCCGGAGCATCACCCGCCCCCTGAGGGAGCTGGATGCCGCAACCGAAGTCCTCGCCAAGGGCGACCTGGACGCTCCCCTTCCCGCAATACCGGGCAACGACGAGGTCGCTCACCTGTCGAAATCCTTCACCCACATGCGGACGGAACTGAAGCGCTCCATGGAAGAGCTCCGGGCGACGACCGCGGCAAAGCAGAAGATCGAGAGCGAACTGGAGATCGCCCGTTCCATCCAGATGAGCCTCGTGCCGCGGACCTTCCCCGCGTTTCCGGACAGGCCCGAGTTCGACCTGTACGCGGAACTCCATCCGGCACGGGCCATCGGCGGCGACTTCTACGACTTCTTCATGCTGGACCGCCACCGGATCTGCCTGGCAATCGGCGACGTGTCGGACAAGGGGGTCCCGGCCGCGCTCTTCATGGCCGTTGTCCGGACCTTCCTCAAGGCCATCTGGCGCGACGAGGAGTCACCGGCAGCCACCCTGCGGAAGCTGAACAACGAACTCGCTCTCGACAATGACTCCACCATGTTCGTCACCCTCCTGTGCGCCGTAGTGGACCTGCGCGACGGCTCCATGCGCTACGCCTGCGGCGGGCACAACCTTCCTTTCCTCATCAGCCCCGACGGCGAGGTACACCAGGTAAGAAGGCTGAAGGGAGTCCCGGTGGGCGCCATGGAAGAGATGCTGTTCGAGGAGGGCTCGGAGAGCCTGCGGACGGGTGATGTTTTCTTCCTCTACACGGACGGGGCAACCGAGGCCATGAACGGCGCGGGAGAACTGTTCGGCGATGACCGCCTGGAGGGAGAGCTGAAGCGGTGCGCGGGATCAACCGGCATGAAGGAGCTGGTGCAAGGGGTGCGCGGTGCAGTGGAATCGTTCGCAGACGGCGCCGAGCAGTCCGACGACCTCACGCTGGTGGCGTTCCGCTTCACAGGACCGCGCCGATTCTGAGCGCACGACAGGGGCGCAATACAGGGCCACCATACCTATTTTTACTGGCACCATTTGTTAATAGGTATGGTGTCCCTTCTTTTCCCGGTCGACTGAACGGCCGGCGGGTGATCGTCGTCGACGGGACGGGAGTCAGTATGCCGGACACTCCGGAAAACCAGGCGGTCTGGCCGCAAACGGTTGCACAGAAGCCGTGGTGCGGGATGCCCACGGCAATGAACTCCACGACGGCGATACGGTCACGGTGATCAAGGATCTGAAGGTGAAGGGCTCCTCGACGGTGGTTAAGGTCGGCACCAAGGTGAGAAATATCCGCCTGGTGGAAGGGGACCACGACATCGACTGCAGGATTGACGGCATCGGCGCCATGAAGCTGAAATCGGAATTCGTGAAGAAGGCCTAGAAAATCAGTGAAAAGTGAAAAGTGCTTTAAGAGAACCGGGAAGGGAATGACATGGCGCTACCATCGACCGTCTACAAGATATCCATCCAGCTGTCCGACCTGGACCGCGGGGTCTACGAGACCCTGCTGGCGTTCGCCGTGCTGCATGAACCGGAGCTGACGGCCGGACAGGGGAGGAGTTCACATCTTACAGATCCCGTAGACAACGAGTACCGCCGCGGCGAGGACCAGTATCGCCGGTGTCCACATCGCGGGATCGTACGCGAGCCGGTGGAGGAAGTGACCTACCGACGAGGTAAGAATTATCCCGTATTCAACCATGCCGTTCTCCTTCAGTTGCCCGATATGAAAATTCTACCATATGTCAAGCACTTCGCTTCTTCGGAAAAGGGACGCCAGGCGTGAGGGAGCAATGGGGTCGGGCTGACCCCGCAACTTGTGTTACATGTAATCTGTAGACGAGCCCCTTTTTTCCTTTGTTCTTCTATCGGTTGATGCCAAGAGCCACCTGATCGTGGTTAAAGTCATGGATGATGTGATCTGCGTCCGCCTGCAACGGTAACGTTTACAGCATCTCGGCACCATCTATCTGAAACAAAAGGAGAAATCACATGTTGAAGAAAGCTTTGTTCCCCGGAAAATACATTCAAGGCGTCGGCGCTCTCGGCGAATTGCCTGCCCTGCTCAACCTGTTCGGTCGCCGGGGTCTCATACTCGCTTCGCCCACGGCCCACAAGAAGATTCTTCCCTCAAGCGGTCTTGAAGCAGGCTCGGATGCCGTGCTCGTTGAACGCTTTGGAGGGGAGTGTTGTGAAAGGGAGCTGTCCCGGCTGGGTACCGTTATCCGGGAGAAGAGCGTGGATGTCCTTGTGGGCATGGGCGGCGGAAAGACAATCGATACGGCAAAAATCGCCGCTGACCGCGCGAATATTCCCGTTATCGTCGTCCCCACCGTCGCATCGACGGATGCCCCGTGCAGCGGGTGCGCCGTGCTCTATTCCGAGAAGGGCGTTTTTGAGTCGGTGTATTACCAGAAATCCAATCCGGCGGCGGTTCTCGTGGATACTGCCGTTATCGCCGAGGCGCCGACCCGTTTTCTCGTGGCCGGCATGGGCGATGCGCTGGCGACATGGTTCGAGGCGCGCTCCTGCGGCGCTACGCAGTCGGAAAACGTATGCGGCGGACTCGGCACGCTGACCGGACTGAACCTCGCCAGGCTCTGTTACGACACGCTGCTCGCCTATGGCGCGGCCGCCAGGATTGCCGCGGAGCAGCATATCGTCACACCGGCGCTGGAGCATATCGTGGAGGCGAATATCCTTCTGAGCGGTATCGGCTTCGAAAGCGGCGGCCTGGCCAGCGCCCATTCCATTCACAACGGGCTCACCGCCCTGGAGAAAACGCATGCGTTTTACCATGGGGAGAAAGTGGCCTTTGGCGTTCTTGCCGGACTTCACCTCACGGATGCCCCGCGGGAGGAATCGGACGCCGTGTATTCCTTCTGTGAAGAAGTCGGCCTGCCCACGACCCTTGCCGACATCGGCCTGGAAAACTGCGACCGTACAAGACTGCTGCAGGTAGCGGAAAAGGCCTGTGCTCCGGACGAAGCCATCCACCATGAAGCGGGCGCGATGACCCCTGAAAAAGTCCTGGCTGCCATGCTGGCTGCGGATGCCGTCGGCAGGTACAGAAAAACGGGCGCCGTTCACCGGGTATAGTCTCGCTCACAGCCTTTTGTCAGATACAGGCATCCGGGGCGGAGAGTTGCCGCCCGATTTTTCCGCGGTATCGGCATGGCAGCTGGAGGGCCGTCTTCGACGCGGACGTCATGACAGCCCCCGACTGACGGATTGACACTTCAGTATATGAGCGCTATTGTGATTCGCAAAATCCAAAAGACCGGTTCGAATGAAAATACTTCTCGTAAACCCATGTTGTTTCAATGATTCCGGACGTGACCTGTACTCAGCGCATGTCGCCGGCCCCCTATTCACCGTTCAGCCCCACAAAAGACTGACATTCGGTGTCCCCCTTGCCCTGCCGACCCTGGCCGCATACACTCCCGTGGGATATGACGTACAAATCGTCGATGAGGAAATCGAGGATATTGATTTCAACGAACCCGTTGATCTCGTAGCGATAACCGCCATGACCTTTAAGGCCGGGCGTGCTTACGAAATTGCACGAGAGTTTCGTGCGCGTGGGGTTCGCGTCGTCATGGGCGGGGTACATGCCTCCATGCGCCCGGACGAGGCGGCGGAACATGTGGATTGTGTTGTAATCGGTGAAGCGGAGAATCTCTGGCCTGACCTGCTGGCCGATGCGTCTGCCGGCAAACTCAAGAAAAGGTATGTGGCTCAGGAGTTTCCTGATCTGAAGGTGTCACGTACGCCCCGGTATGATCTGGTTAAGAATGAACAGTACTTATACTCCTATCTCCAGACAACACGCGGGTGTCCCTTTGACTGCAATTTTTGTACTGTCACAAAGATAAGCGGGAGAACAGTAAGAAAGAAAACCACTGAACAGGTCATACAAGATGTCAGTGCTATTATCAGTATCAAGCACAAACGAACCTTGAATCTGATAGATAGACCAACTGCTCAAAAAAGAAAACTTGTCAGAATGATAGCATTTATCGATGACAATTTTGCAATCGACCGTACACATGCATTGTCTGTCTGCAGGGCTTTAAAAAAATTTCAGGACGATCATAACCTGGTGATACCCTGGTATACCCAGGTCAATGTCGACGTTGGATTTGATGAGGAATTGCTGACTGCAATGCGCGATTCCAATTGTCAGCATTTGTTTATCGGCTTCGAGAGTCTGGACCCTGCGACTCTACAGGCCATGGGCAAGAATAGTAACTCTCCCATGCGATATGCTGAGGCAATCCGCAACATTCAACGGCATGACATACGCGTTGTGTTCTCTACGATTGTCGGAGACGACAATACTTCAAGACAGAGCGCGGCGTGTCTGAAGGCTTTTGTCGAGGCAAACGATGTTTTTCATGTCTTGCTCAACATTATGACCCCGTATCCGGGAACAAGACTGTTTGATGAAATGAAGAAGGAAGGCCGTATCCTGACGGACGACCCGCAATTGTACAATATCAGGAATGTTGTTTTTCAGCCGCGTGCCATGGAGACGCCGGAACTGAAGGATATTTTCAACTCCCTCTGCAGCAGTCTCTACCGGTTTGACACCATGTATAAACGGGGCAGGAATCTCCTGGGGCGCCAAAATCGCCTCTCTTTTCCCGTTATCGATCGTTTGCTGTTGTTCTTTGCAGTATGTTTCACGTGTCTCTTCCTTGTTTGCAGGGGAACATTACGCCCCGAAATTGCCGTTCGAGCTATTCTTGCAGCACCGTATATAATCCTGTACCATGGAACGCTGTTTGCGCTTGAGGTGCTTGTCATGAGCGCTGATTTCGACGATTTCGCCCAAAGAGAAATAAAAAGAACGTGCGGCGCTTGATACAGTATTGACGAAGGTTGAGATTGAGCAATGAGTCCTGTAAAAATCACCGATAAAGTCATTTATGACGCCACGCACTATCTGCCCTGGAATTCTCCGGAAGAAGGTTCTATCAGAAAGTACAGGGCATTCTACCTGCCAAGTTCGATACATGAGTCACATGGCATCGCTATACCCGAGTGCCATAAAAAGAGGCCCATATTGCTGCTTGCGGGAACAAGCATACCTCTTTCCGACAGAAGCGACCTTGTCAGGTATTTCGTCGAAGCAGGGTATGAAGTCGCAAGCATCATCAACCCGATAGGGGGACCGTTCGACTTTGGAATCAATCCGAAAAAAGACAGGGTTGATGCGCTGCGGAACTACCTGGATTGGCTGATTGAGGTGGCAAACGTCAGGGAACTTCTTATAGTGGCACAGTCGTATTCAGCGTATGAAACAGTACGGCTACTGTTTGAAAATCCCGATAAATATGAAAAAAACATACTGGGTATTGTCTTTATCAATCCTCCTGTGCTGAACGAAGGTACAGGAGTGATAAAGCATTGCAGCAGGTTTGTCTGGCATCACGTTCTGAAGGGCTGTTCAGGAGCAGTCGGAATTCTGCTGGGTAAAGACAGCACCGTGAACGATAGATCGTTCGCGAGGAGAGAAATGGCCGGCATTGTCCGCTGGACGTGCAATACGTTCAGAAATCCTGTTCGAACCATGAAGGAAGTGCTTGACATTGTTTCCTACAGAATCAAAGACAGGCTGGCCGTGTTGGTGAAAAAACATCAATATGACATAAATCTTTTCCTGCAGTCCGACGACCAATTGTTGCCGATTGGTGTAACCCTTGATCAGTTTCAGGAGGACCTGTGTTCCGAACATATCAGGGTTGTTCCCGGCGGGCACAATGATATTTTTTTTCAAGCGTGTCGGAGAAATGAACTGATTGAATTTATCCGTCAGATAATGATGCGTGCCGTCGATAAATACGGTCGCGGATTGGAGAAGGGGCTGCGATTGCCGTGATGCCCTCTTTTCCGGGTTCGGGTGCATTCGCGCCGGTGAAAAAATCGAAATCGCCGTGGAGGGTAGTGACATTAAAAAGAAGGTAATGAAGCTGTGGCAGGGACTCGGCATCTTCCTCGTTGCTTCGTTTGTTCTCGGTCTATCAGCATGCTCCTCTTCCGACGATAGCCGGGATACCGTCGAGCTTGGTTCATCCAACGGTCTGACGGTAACCATACTTAATAAATCGGGGCGAACCGCGTATGTCAGGTTTACAGGCAACCCCATAACCATCGATACGAGCAGCGACTCGGTTCCCAACGGCAAATCAGCCGATTTCAGGCTCACTTCCGTGAAGGCGGGGCGTATCTACATCTCCTACGACAAGCCCCTTTCTTCGGATGCGCCGGATGGTGACAATTCGTCCGACGCTGACTACAAAACCCGTTTTGACAAAGTTGAGCTCACGTATGGCGACGGCGGGAAAGCAAACCTGACCGCCGTTGACTTCTACTCGATACCCATGATTCTGGAAACATCCATCCAGGGAACGACCATCGAGCACCTGACGCTTGCCGAGAACCAGACGGGAAAGAAGATTGAAGCCGCGCTTGCCGGCATCCTGTCCGACCCTCCTTCCGCGGTAATCGAGGGCGGAAAAAGCGGAACAGAGACGGTGAGGATCCTGTCTCCGGTAAAAAGTCCGGGGGCATATGACGGGTTCGACGCCTACCTTTCCACCTTGAACAAGGCAACCCTTACCATTGCCGGAGTTTTTTACGGAACTCCTTCCAGGAGTTATCACTTTACCGGTTCAGTATCAGCCGATGCGATTACGTTGAGCGAAGGCGGTCATACCATTTCAATCCCGATGACAAGCCTTCTGTACAGCAAGACGGATCTGAAAAGCCATAACGGGATCTACACCTGCAACGGCGCATATACCGTGGACGGGGCGCCGCATCACGTCGCGGATAATGACATGTATTCGGCGGTATACAGGGACCTCGTTGCCGGATTCAACCTGGGATTTGTCAAGCCCGGCGTGAATGACAGCACGACCTGGTGGAAAGGCGCTCCCTTCCAGGGAACTTCGTACAATAAGTACGCCAAGATACTTGCCGACACCTATCCCGGCGTGTACGGTTTTCCTTTTACCGACAGGTACAACCACATCCTTGCGGACCTCGGCGGCAGGATCGACAGGCTGACGATAACGCTGCTTGACGATACCACGTCACCCCCGCCATATGCTCCGGCGGGAAACAGGAATCCTCAAACCGGCGTCGTTACCTTCAACATGTCGATAGTGACGCCGGATGATAGCTTTTCCGCAACGAAATATACTTTCAATACCCACGAATATACCGGGGGAAAAGCCTATGACTTCCCCGGCACGGAAACGCCCCAATTCAATCCCTCCGCCTCCGGGGCGGCTATAAACAAGGTTCCCGCAAAGGAAGGACTGAATATCTATGACCTGGTTCTCCGTGGGAAGAAGTTCCTGGTCCTCGTAAAGGTTACGAAAGGATCCGTGGATTGGGGTTCAATAGCGGGCGGCGGAAACGCCAACTGGGATTCTCCGGTTCTCTTCATAGGCGGATTGACGGAGTGATGTGACGGAGCGGTTGAGCATGAGCGGGAATCGAATCGGATAAAAGATTACACGGAATACCCCATGCGGGGAGTTCCTTTCCGATTCTGAAAATTTCGCTTGACAAAAATCCTCGAAAAAGTTTCTACTTGCCGTTACCCGCAGTTATCCTGATGCGCCTACCCGCGGTGTAGGCAGGGTGAATAGTCGCGAACATGCTCCCCATCAACGAGATACATAAATCTATCACCGTATTCCTGGTTCTGATGGTTTTCGTGACCATGGCGAATTCCCTTGCCTCGGTACGGGTGAGCCATGCCTTCCCGGGACCGGTCGTGGCCGGAACGGTCTGCCAGGAGTCATCTTCCGCGTCCTCCGTTCCCGTCAAGGACGACTTCAAGCCTCCCAAGAATTCGTTCGTCGATTACGACATCTTCTTTTCCTGTGTCGCCTTCAAGCCCATGAACCGGCCCGTCGCGGCCGCATACACCGCGGATACCGGCAGCCGGGCGATTTCCGGCGCCGTGCCCGAGATCCTGATCCCTCCAAAGATCTAGCGCCACATTTCCGCACACAACCAGACACATAAACAACCAATAAATCCATATCGGCACAACGTCCGACACGGAACCGCTGAACAGCATCCGCTGGGTTCCTCAAACGGAAAGAACTCACTGGGCCTGCAACTCCCACGATTCGAACCTTTCACAGAACTGATCCACACCCGGTTTATTTTACAGGGATGAAGGGGGTGAACGGGATACCATCACAAAATCAAGAAGCCGGAATGAATTTAGGCATTCAGCATTACAGGGTTTTATCCCCTTAATCCCCTTCATCCCTGTAACCGGTTTTGTCTCTGAACAATGCATACGCCTCCGGCACAGCCCGGAGTGAAGGAGAACGAACAATGAACAGACAAGTCGTCATAGACGGAAATACCGCGGCAGCCCACGTGGCCCATGCCACCAGCGAAGTCATAGCCATCTACCCCATCACCCCGTCGTCGGTCATGGGCGAGATATCGGACATCAAGAGCGCCAGGGGCGAGAAGAACATCTGGGGGACCGTTCCCCTGGTGACCGAGATGCAGTCCGAGGCGGGCGCGGCCGGGGCGGTGCACGGCGCCCTCCAGGCAGGGGCGCTCACCACCACCTTCACCGCCAGCCAGGGGCTGCTGCTGATGATCCCCAACATGTTCAAGATCGCGGGCGAGCTCACCTCCACGGTCTTCCACGTCTCGGCCCGCGCCATCGCGGCCCAGGCCCTCTCCATATTCGGCGACCACTCGGACGTCATGTCCTGCCGCTCCACCGGCTGGGCCATGCTCGCCTCCAACAACGTCCAGGAGGTGATGGACTTCGCACTCATCGCCCAGGCCGCCACCCTCCGCTCCCGGGTGCCGTTCCTGCACTTCTTCGACGGCTTCCGCACCTCCCACGAGGTGCAGAAGGTGGAGGAGCTGAGCTTCGACCAGATGCGCGCCATGCTGGACGACGGATTGGTCGCCGAGCACAGGCGGCGGGCGCTGTCGCCGGACCACCCGGTGATCCGCGGCACCTCCCAGAACCCGGACGTCTACTTCCAGGGGAGGGAGTCGGTGAACCGCTTCTACCTGGCCACCCCGGAAGTGGTCCAGGGTGAGATGGAGCGCTTCGCCGAGATCACCGGCCGTCGTTACGGACTGGTGGACTACGTGGGCGCGCCGGACGCGGAGCGGGTCATCGTGCTGATGGGCTCGGGCGTGGACACGGTCCACGAGACCGTGGAAACCCTGACGGCCCGGGGGGAGAAGGTGGGGGTGATCAAGATCCGCCTCTACCGGCCCTTCCCGGCGGAGGCCTTGGTCGCCGCGCTCCCGGCAAGTGTCAAGAAGATCGCGGTGCTGGATCGTACCAAGGAGCCGGGCTCCCTGGGCGAGCCCCTCTATCTGGACGTGGTCTGCGCCCTCAACGAGGCCCGGGCCGCAGCCGGCGGATCCCTGCCCAAGGTGGTGGGCGGCCGCTACGGTCTCGGCTCCAAGGAGTTCACCCCGGCCATGGTCAAGGCGGTGTTCGACAACCTGAAGGACGACGTTCCCCGGAACCACTTCGTGGTCGGCATCAACGACGATGTCTGCGGTACGAGCCTGACCTGTGACCCTGCCTATGAGAACCGGAAGGAGGGGGTCTCCTCGGCCCTGTTCTACGGCCTGGCCTCGGACGGCACCGTGGGGGCGAACAAGAACTCCATCAAGATCATCGGCGACAAGACCGACAACAACGTCCAGGCCTACTTCGTCTACGACTCCAAGAAGGCGGGCACGGTGACCACCTCCCACCTCAGGTTCGGCAGGGAGACCATCCGCTCCCCCTACCTGGTGGACCAGGCCGACTTCATCGCCTGCCATAATTTCACCTTCCTGGAGAAGGTCGACATGCTCTCCAAGGCCAAGGAGGGGGCCACCTTCCTGCTCTGCTCGCTCCATGAACCGGACCGGGTCTGGGACGCCATCCCGGTGGAGGTGCAGCAGCAGATCATCGACAAGCGGCTCAAGCTCTACGTGATCAACGCAGTGAAGATTGCCGATGGGCTGGGGCTGGGTGGCCGCATCAACGTCATCATGCAGACCGCCTTCTTCAAGATCTCCGGCATCCTGCCGCTGGAGACGGCCCTGGCGGCCATCAAGGAGGCCATCGCAAAGACTTACGGCAAGGCCGGCGAAAGGGTGGTGGAGATGAACCGGCTGGCGGTGGATGCAGCCCTGGAGAACATCCACGAGGTGAAGGCGCCTGAGCGGGCAAACGGCACGCTGGTCCGGCCGCCGCTGGTGTCGGCGGACGCGCCCCCATTCGTCAAGCAGGTGCTGGCCACCGTCATCGCCGGCAAGGGGGATGACCTCCCGGTCTCTCAAATGCCGTGCGACGGCACCTTCCCGTCCGCCACCTCCCGCTACGAGAAGCGGAACATCGCCCTCGAGGTCCCGGTCTGGAACGAGGCGCTCTGCGTCCAGTGCGGCATTTGCTCACTGGTCTGCCCCCATGCCACCATCCGGATGAAGGTCTACGACCCGGTCTGCCTGGCGGAGGCCCCTGCGGCCTTCAAGTCGGTCGATGCCCGCGGGAACGAGTTCGCCGGGATGCGATTCACCCTCCAGACCGCGCCCGAGGACTGCATCGGCTGCGGCCTCTGCGTGCGCAACTGCCCGGCCAAGAGCAAGGAGGATCCGGAGCGCCGGGCCATAAACATGGCGCCCAAGGCGCCGCTCAGGGAGCAGGAGGCGGCCAACTGGGAGTTCTTCCTCTCGCTGCCGGAACTGGCCCCGGAGCGGGTTAAGAGGGATACGGTCAAGGGGAGCCAGCTGGTCAAGCCGCTGTTTGAGTTCTCCGGCGCCTGCTCCGGCTGCGGCGAGACCCCGTACCTGAAGCTCATGTCCCAGCTGTTCGGGGACCGGGCACTGATCGCCAACGCCACCGGCTGCACCTCCATCTACGGCGGAAATCTTCCCACCACGCCATGGTCGGTGCGCCAGGATGGACGGGGACCGGCCTGGTCCAACTCCCTGTTTGAGGATACGGCCGAGTTCGGATTCGGCATGCGGCTGGCCGTGGACAAATTGGCCGAATCGGCCCGGGAGCTGCTGGAAGGGCTCACCTCCTGCGGCTGCTCGGTCTGTGGCGATCTGCACGGGCTGATGGCCGAGATCCTGAACGCGGACCAGTCGGACCAGCAGGCCATCGAAGAGCAGCGCGCCCGCGTGGAGAGGCTCAAGCAAGGGCTCTCCTCCTGCACCGACCCGGGCGCCGTCCGCCTGCTGGAAGTGGCGGACTACCTGGTGAAGAAGTCGGTCTGGTGCGTGGGCGGTGACGGCTGGGCCTACGACATCGGCTACGGCGGCCTGGACCACGTGATCGCCTCGGACAGGAACATCAACCTGCTTGTGCTGGATACCGAGGTCTACTCCAACACCGGGGGTCAGGCTTCCAAGTCCACCCCGCTGGGTGCGGTGGCCCAGTTCGCCGCCGGCGGCAAGGGTACCCCCAAGAAGGACCTGGGGCTGATGGCCATGTCCTACGGCACCGCCTACGTGGCCACGGTCTCCCTCTCCAATCCGGCTCAGGTGATCAAGGCCATGCTGGAGGCGGAGACATATGACGGGCCGTCCCTGATCATCGCCTATTCCCACTGCATCGCCCATGGCATCGACATGGCGGGCGGCATCGAGGCACAGAAGATGGCGGTGGCCTGCGGCCACTGGCCCCTGTACCGTTACAACCCGACCCTTGCGGACCAGGGGCAGAACCCGCTCCAGCTGGACAGCAAGGCGCCCACCATCTCCTTCGGCGAGTTCGCCGCCACCCAGAACCGTTTCCGGGTCCTGAAGAAGGCCAACCCGGCCGCGGCCGAGGATCTGATCCGGCGGGCAGACGCCTGGACAGCGCGGCGCTACGCGCTATACCGGAAGCTGGCGGAGTAAACAAACGATCGCGTCCCGCCTCCGGGCGGGACGCCCGGTCCTCCGGGACCGAGGAGAACCGAATGACCGATATCATACTTCACACCGATTTTCCCGACCTGCCGCGCCTCGGGCGCGGCAAGGTCCGCGACATGTACGACCTGGGAGAATACCTGCTTATTGTCACCACCGATCGGATCTCCGCTTTCGACGTCATCATGGACCAAGGGATACCGGGCAAGGGCGAGGTCCTCACCCGGATCTCCGCCCACTGGTTCCGCCTCATGGAGGGGATCATCCCCAATCATCTGATAACCACCGACGTCGGGGAATTCCCGGCCGTCTGCCGACCCTACGCGGACATCCTGGCAGGTCGCTCCATGCTGGTGAAGAAGGCCCGTCCCCTCCCGGTCGAATGCATCGTCCGCGGATTTCTGGCCGGCTCCGGCTGGAAGGAGTACCGGGAGACCGGCCGGGTATGCGGCATCAGCCTTCCCGCCGGACTGGCCGAGTCGCAGCGGCTGGAGGAGCCGGTCTTCACGCCGTCCACCAAGGCCGAGATCGGCGACCACGACGAAAACATCACCTTCGAACAGATGGTCGGGCTCTGCGGCGCGGACATCGCCGAGCAGGCGCGTCAGGCAACCCTGGCCATCTACCGGGCGGCCCGCGACTATGCCGACGCCAGGGGAATACTCATCGCCGACACCAAGTTCGAATTCGGCATCTGCCAGGGTGAGCTGATCCTCATCGACGAGTGCCTGACCCCCGACTCGAGCCGCTTCTGGCCCAAGGAGTCCTACCTGCCCGGCTGCTCGCCCCCGAGTTTCGACAAGCAGTACCTGCGCGATTACCTGGAGACCCTCGACTGGGACAAGAAGGCGCCGCCCCCTCCGCTCCCCGGCGAGGTTGTCCAGCGAACCGCGGCCAAGTACCGGGAGGCGCTGCGGCTGCTCACGGGGGCCGGATGAGCAGCGGGTGCCGGATAGTACGGGAGGTCGGCGAGGCGGCGGAGCTGCTGGCGGCCGGCGGGGTGGTCGCCTTTCCCACCGAAACCGTCTACGGCCTCGGCGCAGACGCATCCAATTATGAGGCGGTCGGGCGGATTTTCCGCATCAAGGGGCGTCCGGCAGACCATCCGCTGATCGTGCACCTGGCCTCCATGGACCAGTTGCGCGACTGGGCCCTCGAAATCCCGGACCAGGCGTATATCCTGGCGGAGCGGTTCTGGCCCGGGCCGCTGACACTCATACTCCGGCGCGACAGCCGGGTTTCCGGGGTCGTTACCGGCGGGCAGGATACCGTTGGGCTGCGCGTCCCCGGCCATCCGGTGGCACTGGAACTGCTCCGGCGCTTCGGCGGAGGCATCGCCGCGCCTTCGGCCAACCGCTTTGGACGGATCAGTCCCACCACTGCCCGTCATGTGCTCGAAGAGCTGGGCGACCGGCTGGAGCTCATCGTCGACGGCGGTCCATGCCGGATCGGCCTCGAGTCTACCATTGTGAGCCTGGCGGGCCCGGAGCCGCTGCTGCTCCGGCCGGGGGCGATCCCGGCCGGAATGATCGAGAAGGTTCTTGGCGGGCACAGGCTGCGGTACCCGCCGGATTCCGGCCGTCCCCGCACGCCGGGGATGCATGCGTCACACTACGCGCCGCGGAATCCCTTCCGGGTCGTCGAGCGGACCATGCTGCCGGAATCGGTCCGCCGACTGCAGCAGGCGGGCAGGAAGGTCGTCGTCATCACCTTCCAGTCGAGGGTCGATGAATTGCCGGACAAAGTTGCCTTCCATGTCATGCCGGGCGACCCCGACGACTATGCGCGGGAGCTTTACGCCGTCATGCGCGCACTCGACAATGGCGATTTCGACATTATTGTGGCCGACGCCCCTCCCGACTCGATGCAGTGGCAGGCGGTCAGGGATAGACTCTACCGCGCCGCCGGCTGAAAAGCGGTGGCGGGTTCATATACGACAGTCAGAAAAGGAGATATCACATGAATGCACAGGTGCTCATTATTATGGGAAGCGACTCGGATTACCCGGTGCTGGAAGAAACGGCCAAAATACTGAAAAGCTTCGCCGTCCCCTTCGAGATGCATGTCTCGTCGGCCCACCGTTCGCCGAGGAAGACCGAGGAACTGGTTTCCGGCGCAGCCGGGCGCGGCATCAAGGTCATCATCGCCGCCGCCGGGGTGGCGGCCCACCTCCCCGGGGTGGTGGCTGCCGGGACCATCCTGCCGGTCATCGGGGTCCCCATGGCGGGCGGCGCGCTCAACGGCGTGGATGCTCTCTATTCCATCGTCCAGATGCCGGGAGGGGTTCCGGTGGCTACCATGGCCATCGGCAAGGCCGGGGCGAAGAACGCCGGGATACTGGCGGTGCAGATGCTGGCCCTGGCTGACGCGTCGCTTACGGAGCAGTTGGTGCGGTACCGTGAGGAAATGACGCGGGAGGTGGAGGAGAAGGACATACAACTGAACCGCATGGTGAACGGAGAGGGTTAATGTTGTAGGGGCGCATTGCATGCGCCCGCATTGCTATATTCATTGTTTCATATAAATCTTGGAGACGACGATGGAGAGACGAAAATTCAAAAAGGTGCTCGCCGCCAACAGGGGCGAGATAGCAATACGTATTTTCCGTGCCTGCGGCGAGTTGGGCATTTCCACGGTGGCCGTTTATTCCCTGGAGGATCGGCTTTCCCTGTACCGATACAAGGCTGACGAGGCATATCAGGTGGGCAAGGGGAAGAGCCCGGTTGACGCCTACCTGGGGATAGACGAGATCATCGACTTGGCGCTCTCCAAGGGGGTTGATGCCATCCACCCCGGCTACGGGTTCCTGTCGGAGAATGCGGAGTTCGCCGAGAGGTGCGAACGGGCCGGAATCGTCTTCATCGGACCTACAGCTGAGATGCAGCGGATGGTGGGGGACAAGATAGCGGCCCGCAAGGTTGCCGTCGCCGCCGGGGTGCCGGTGATCCCGGGGACCGACAACCCCATCGAGACCGAGGAGGAGGCGCTCGCATTCGCAGACGGCGCAGGCTACCCGCTGATCATCAAGGCCGCGGCAGGCGGCGGCGGTCGCGGGATGCGGGTGGCCCGCAACCAGCGGGAGCTGTTGGAAGGGCTGGCCAGCGCGGCCAGCGAGGCCAGGGCCGCCTTCGGCAACCCGGCGGTGTTCCTGGAGCGCTACCTCGAGCACCCCAAGCATATCGAGGTGCAGGTGCTGGGGGACAACTACGGCAACCTGGTGCACTTCTTCGAGCGTGACTGCTCCATCCAGCGCCGCCACCAGAAGGTTGTGGAATTTGCACCGGCCCTCTGCCTGAGCGATGAGCAGCGCCGCAGCCTGTGCGAGGCGGCCCTGAAGGTGGCCCGACATGTCAACTACCGCAACGCCGGCACGGTGGAGTTTCTGCTGGACCAGGAGGGGAACTTCTACTTCATCGAGATGAATCCCCGCATCCAGGTGGAGCACACGGTCACCGAGATGATCACCGGCCGGAACCTGGTGCAGGCCCAGATCCTGGTGGCCCAGGGTCTCAGGCTCTCAGACCCCGAGATCGATATCCCGAACCAGGACGCCGTCACCATGCGGGGCTATGCCATCCAGTGCCGCATCACCACCGAGGATCCGGCCAACGGCTTCGCCCCGGACTTCGGCACCCTCAAGGCCTACCGTTCGCCGGGCGGGTTCGGGGTCCGACTCGACGCGGGGAACGCCTTCGCCGGGGCCAATATCACCCCCCATTACGATTCGCTGCTGGTAAAGCTCAGCACCTGGGGGCTCCACTTCCGGGAGGCGGCCCGGGTCATGGACCATGCCCTGCGGGAGTTCCGCATCCGCGGGGTCAACACCAACATCCCGTTCCTGGAGAACGTGGTGACCCACCCGCTGTTCCTGGCAGGCGGCTGCGACACCTCGTTCATCGATAAGCATCCCGAACTGCTGGTCATGGGCGAGAGGAAAGACCGCGCCAGCAGGATACTCGGCTTCCTGGGCGATGTTATCGTCAACGGCTCCCCCGGCATCGACAAGCCTCTCCGCTCGGCCGAGCTTCTGGAACCGAGGGTGCCGGAAATCGACCGGGCCGGGGATCGTCCTTCGGGGACCGCCGACATCCTGCGGGAGCGGGGGGCCGAGGGGTTGTCCAAATGGATACTGGAGCAGGAGCGGATCCTTATCACCGACACCACCATGCGGGACGCCCACCAGTCGCTGCTGGCCACCCGGGTCAGGACCTTCGACCTGCTCCGCATCGCCGAGCCCACCTCGCACCTGGGGGCCGGCCTGTTCTCGCTGGAGATGTGGGGGGGCGCCACCTTCGACGTGGCCATGCGCTTCCTCAAGGAGTGCCCCTGGCAGCGGCTCCACAAGCTGCGCGAGGCGGTGCCCAACATCCTGTTCCAGATGCTGCTGCGGGGCTCCAACGCGGTGGGGTACACCAACTACCCGGACAACGTGGTGCAGCGCTTCGTGGAAGAGGCGGCCGCCTCCGGCATCGACGTGTTCCGGGTATTCGACTCCCTCAACTGGACCAAGGGAATGACCGTGGCCATGGACGCGGTCAGCAAGACCGGCAAGGTGTGCGAGGCATCCATCTGCTACACCGGCGACATCACCGATCCGAAGCGGGACAAGTACCCGCTTGAGTACTACGTCTCCCTGGCCAGGGAACTGGAGAAGATGGGCGCCCATATCCTGGCCATCAAGGACATGGCAGGCCTGCTCAAGCCCTTTGCCGCCTTCAAGCTGGTCAAGGCGCTGAAGCAGGAGATCGGCATACCGGTCCACCTCCACACCCACGACACCTCGGGCAACGGCGAGGCAAGTCTGCTCATGGCCTGCCAGGCCGGGGTGGACATCATCGACGCGGCCCTGTCGTCCATATCGGGGCTCACCTCCCAGCCCAACCTGAACGCGGTCATCGCCGCCCTGCGCGGTACTGAGTGGGATCCCCGGCTGAACGAAGCGGGGCTGCAGAAACTGGCCAACTACTGGGAGACGGTGCGCGACTACTACGCCCCCTTCGAGTCGGGGCTCAAGAGCGGCACCGCCGAGGTCTACCGCCATGAGATCCCGGGCGGCCAGTATTCCAACTACAAGCCGCAGGTGGCGGCCCTGGGTCTCCTGGACCGGTGGGAGGAGTGCAAGGAGATGTACCACCAGGTCAACCTGCTGTTCGGCGATATTATAAAGGTGACCCCCTCATCCAAGGTGGTGGGGGACATGGCCATCTTCCTGGTGAAGAACAATCTCCAGCCGGAGGACGTCTTCACCAAGGGGGAGGAGCTCACCTTCCCCGCCTCTGTGGTGGGGCTCTTCAAGGGGATGATCGGCCAGCCCTTCGGCGGGTTCCCGGAGAAGCTCCAGAAGATTGTCCTGAAAGGGGAGGAGCCCATCACCTGCCGTCCCGGAGAGCTGCTGGAGCCGGTGGACTTCGAGGCCGAGCGGACAGCGCTGCGCGAAAAGGTGGGGCACCGGGTGGACGACAAGACCCTGCTGTCCCACATCCTCTACCCCAACGTCTACCCCGACTTCGACAGGCACCGCCGGACCTGCTCCGATACCTCTGTCATCCCGACCCCTGTGTTCTTCTACGGGCTGGAGCCGGGCCAGGAGACCGCGGTGGAGATCGAGCCGGGCAAGACCCTGATCATAAAGCTCAACGCCATCGGCGCGCTACACGACGACGGCACCCGCCAGATCTTCTTCGAGCTGAACGGCCTGGCCCGCCAGGTCACGGTGCGCGACCGGAGCGCCATGGTCGACGAGAAGGTCAGGCAAAAGGCCGACAGCGGCAACCCGAAGCACGTCGGTGCGCCCATGCCGGGCAAGCTGCTCAAGGTCAGCGTCAAGGTGGGGGACGAGGTCAAGGCCGGCGACATCCTGATGGTGACCGAGGCCATGAAGCTGGAGACCAACATCAAGGCCAAGGCCGACGGCGCCATCGCCGAGGTGAAGTTCCAGGAGGGTGAGACGGTGGAGAAGGAAGACCTGCTAATCGTGATGGCGTAGGTGTGAGTGAAAATTGAAATAGGGATGTCACGCGAAAAGGCGGCCGGAAGGCCGCTTTTTTTTGCGTCGGAGAGTGGTTGGATGAGAGCCTGCCGGTTGGAATTTGTGGTGATTATAGGCATTAACAGAAGAGAAATCTATTTTGACATCAATCATGAGAGTAGGTATATTTCGGCTAGTCTTGAAAACCGGATATGCCGCGATGGGTATTGAAGGTTAAACGCTCAACTGCCGATATGGAATGTTTTGTAGATGAAATATGACTATATATCAGCTAGTTATGTCTATTGTAAAAATGACGTGAAAATTGGGTTGTTGAGCAGGGGCTCATCAATAACGAGTTGGA
>CALABV010000202.1 GCA_937886325.1 uncultured Geobacter sp. | reverse complement strand
CCCGACCTTCAGGCATTCCTTCTTGTGGTAGAAATCGAGGCATACCCCGCATGACAGGATCTCCACGCCCCGGTTGCCGAGGGCTTCAAGCGCCTCCAGTACCTCGGATCCTTCCGTGGTGAGCAGTACGCCGGAATTGAGGAACAGCATCCGGTCCGGCAACCGTTCCAGATCGAGGAGGGTAATGATGAAATTCTTCATCAGCAGACACCCCAGTTCTTCGGCGCCGTTTCCGAGCTGATTCGAGGTGACGAGGATGACGGCTTTTCGCACCGGCGTCGATTCCGTTGTCTGCTCTGCGGAAGCTGTCTCACCGCATCCGATGGTCAGCGCAAAGCCGTTTTCGAAAGGCGCCTCCAGGACGGTATAGCCTCGGCCCGCGGCAAAGCGGGTCACGTTTTCGCGGGGAGCTCCGTCATCCACGATGACCTGGACGGTTTCGTCTCCCGCCTCTTCCAGTGCCCGTTTGGTGGTTATCACCGGCGCCGGGCAGGCCATGTTTCTGCAGTCTATAATCTTCATGGGAATCCTCCTCACTATATGTGTGTCGCGGGTATCATGTCCCGTTGTCCGAAAACGAGACGGATGCTCCATCCGGGATTTCCGGCGGAACGGGACTGCAAATACTCACCCGAAACACCAGTCCAAGTCAAATTGATATTATGGATGTCGACAGGCAAATCTATTTAGATTATCAATGCTTTTGGGCATGGAGGCGGAAGCCTTGAACTGAGGAGATACAGCGAAGAGTTCAAGGGTATTGCATAATTCGAGTCCGTGGGGTAGTATCGGCTCCGTTACATCTCCGAATAATCTCGTTGTGCCGCAACGTAAGCCATCCAGATCATTTCAGGTACGGAAGCGCGTCGGTCGCTGGTGGGCCGCCCGGTCTTCAAAACCGGTGTGGGGGGTGAGAAACTTCCCGGGTGGGTTCGATTCCCATGCGCTTCCGCCATTACATGTTTCAGTGTATTTCATGATGTGCCGTAACCCGCTAGAAATAGCGGGTTTTTTATTGTGCCGCCTGGTTTGTTCGTAAGGCTCAGAGTATTGATTGAAATAAATTTAATGGAATTGAGTGCCTGGTTCTGTTATGAATATTCGAGTTAATGAAGGAGTGTTCGGAATCTCTTAATTATTGAGGCACGTTTCATGACACCGGAGCAGAAAGCGCGCATCGAGATCGACCGCATGCTGGGCGAGGCCGGCTGGCTGATTCACGACCTCAAGGACGCGAACATCCATGCCTGCCGTGGTGTCGCCATCCGGGAATTCCCCTTGAAATCAGGTCATGGCGAAGCCGATTATCTCCTCTATGTTGACGGCCAGGCGTGCGGAGTGATCGAGGCGAAACCTGCCGGATACACCCTTTCCGGTGTTGAAATCCAATCGGACAAGTACAAGCACGGTCTCCCCGAAGCGCTTCCTGCCTGGTTTCGGCCACTTCCCTTTTGCTACCAGTCCACCGGCATCGAGACTCATTTTACCAGTGGCCTCGACCCCGAACCCCGTTCCCGCGATGTATTCTCCTTCCACCGTCCCGAGACGTTGGCAGACTGGCTTATGGATGCGCGCCCAACTGAGCCGGGCGTCGCCGCGGAGGACAGTCCTGTCTGGACACCGATAAGCTTCCGCAGCCGCCTGCGCTGCATGCCGCCCCTGCACAGCGATGGGCTCTGGCCTGCCCAGTTCAAGGCTATCGGCAACTTGGAGAAGTCCCTGGCCGCTGACCGTCCCCGCTCTCTGGTGCAGATGGCAACCGGCTCGGGCAAGACCTTTACCGCCGTCTCCTTCATCTACCGTCAGCTCAAGTTCGCCAATGCCCGGCGGGTGCTGTTCCTGGTGGACCGCGCCAACCTGGGGCGCCAGACCTTGAAGGAGTTCCAGCAGTACCAGTCACCCTATACGCCTTTCAAGTTCACCGAGGAATATATCGTCAACCATCTGCAGTCCAACCGCCTGGACAGCACGGCGCGGGTCTGCATCTGCACCATCCAGCGGCTCTACTCCATCCTGCGCGGCGAAGAGCTTGCGCCTGAACTGGAGGAGGAATCGCTCTTCGATCACCAGAGCCTGTTCCGGGAACCGCCGCCGGTGGTCTACAACCCGGCTATCCCGCCGGAAACCTTCGACCTGATCGTCACCGACGAGTGCCACCGCTCCATCTACAACCTCTGGCGCCAGGTACTGGAGTACTTCGACGGCTTCCTGGTGGGGCTGACCGCCACCCCCAGCAAGCAGACCTTCGGTTTCTTCAACCAGAACCTGGTGATGGAATACCCCCATGAGGAGGCGGTGGCTGACGGGGTCAACGTCAACTACGATATTTACCGTATCCGCACCAGGATCACCCAGGGGGGTTCTGTCGTGGAGGCCGGACACTACGTGGACCGCCGCGAGCGGGAGACACGTGCTGTCCGCTGGGAGCGGCTGGACGAGGATCTCACTTACGACGCGGGTCAGCTGGACCGGGACGTGGTGGCTGTGGACCAGATCCGCACCGTGGTCCGGACTTTCCGCGACAAGGTGCTCACCGAGATCTTCCCCGGCCGCAGCTGGGTTCCCAAGACGCTCATCTTTGCCAAAGACGATTCCCACGCCGAAGACATCGTCAAGATCGTGCGCGAGGAGTTCGGCAAGGGGAACGACTTCTGCCAGAAGATAACCTACCGCACCACCGGAGCGAAACCGGAAGACCTTATAGCCGCCTTCCGCACCAGCCCGTTTCCGCGCATCGCCGTCACCGTGGACATGATCGCCACCGGCACCGACATCAAGCCGCTGGAGGTCGTCTTCTTCATGCGCATGATCCGCTCCCGCTCCTTCTTCGAGCAGATGAAGGGGCGCGGCGTGCGGGTCATCAACAAGGACGACCTGCTGGCGGTCACCCCCGATGCCGTGGCCAAGGACCACTTCGTCATTGTCGATGCGGTGGGCGTCTGCGAGGAGGACAAGACCGACTCCCGTCCGCTGGAGAAGAAACCGACCATCTCCCTGGAAAAGTTGCTCCAGGCCGTTGCCCTGGGGAATTCCGAGAGCGAGGTAATCTCCTCCATTGCCGGGCGCTTTGCCCGGCTGGAGCGAAAGCTCGACCCTGCCGGGAAAGCGGACATCGAGAAACTGACCAATGGCAGGGGATTGAAGGAGCTGACCGGCGACCTGATAGCTGCAATCGACCCGGAACGGCAGATTGAGCAGGCCAGGGCTGAATTCGGGGTGAGCGACCCGACCGTGGAGCAGGTCAGGCAGACCGGTATCACGCTGATCCGGCAGGCGGTGAAGCCGCTCTGTGAGCCGAAACTGCGGGAGAAGATCCTGGAGCTGCAGGCCCGGGCCGATCAGGTCATCGACACGGTCAGCGCCGACGAGGTGATCGAGGCCGGTTTCGATGCCGAGGCCCTGGACAAGGCCAAAGGTCTGGTGCAGTCCTTCGAACTGTTCATCGAGGATCACAAGGATGAGATCACCGCTCTGCAGATCCTCTACAGTCGCCCCTATCGGCAACGTTTGAAGTACGACGAGATCAAGGGGCTTGCCGAGATGATAGAAAAGCCTCCCTACCTGTGGCGCATCGACCGTTTGTGGGACGCCTACGCCGCCCTGGAGCAGTCCAGGGTGAAAGGTGCGGGAAGCAGGCATCTCTGGACCGACATCGTCTCGCTGGTCCGCTTTGCCCTGCACCAGGAGCCATTGCTGGAACCGTTCGAGGTGCATGTCCGCGAGCGTTTTGACGCCTGGATTGCAAAACAGGAGGCGCAGGCGAAGAAATTCAGCGTCGAGCAGCGCTGGTGGCTGGAGCGGATACGCGATCACGTCATCGCCAGCCTGGAGATAGGGCGGGATGATTTCGAGTTTACCCCGTTCAAGGAAAACGGCGGGATCGGCAAGGTGTACCAGTTGTTCGGGGATGATTTGTGGGGGATGTTGGAAGAGCTGAATGAGGTGTTGGCGGCGTGATGATGGTTACGTAGGGGCGAGGCATGCCTCGCCCGGTTCATGTGCATCAGGAAATACAAAGGCGAGGCAATCAGGGCGACCCGCCGGGTCGCCCCTACGGAAGGTATAATTATGTCATTCAACCCCGACATTCACCATCGGCGATCCGTACGCCTGCGTGATTACGATTATCGTAACGCCGGGGCGTATTTCTTGACGATCTGCGCATTTCAGCGGGAATGCCTGTTCGGTGAGGTGGTGGAAGGTGAGATGCAGGTAAATCAGTTTGGTGAGATCGTCCGGGAGGAATGGAAAAAAACTGATATCGTAAGAGAAAATGTCATCTTGGACGAATTCATCATCATGCCAAACCATCTCCATGGGATTGTAATTGTTGTTGACGGCGTAGGGGCGACCCGCCGGGTCGCCCAGAATGAATCAACCCTTGATACAAGGGCGACCCGCCGGGTCGCCCCTACGGGACCTGTTTCGGGGTCGATTGGCGCAATCGTCGGGCAATTCAAATCAGCCGTTTCCAAACGCATCAACACATTTCGAGATAATCCCGGGTGCCCGGTCTGGCAACGGAGTTATTACGAGCATGTCATCCGCAGCGAGGCAGAGCTGGCAAGCATCCGGCAGTACATCGCCGACAATCCCCGGAAATGGGACCTGGACGAAAACAACCCGGAAAATGTGAAGTAACCGTGGAGACGAATTGTATCTGCCGGAAGATGAATAATGTTCGTAGGGGCGAGGCGGTGCCTCGCCCGGTTTTGATGGCGTTTAAGTTTCTGGTTATTGAACAATCAATTACGGGAAAGACGGAATCGAGGGCGACGCATGCGTCGCCCCTACGTGGAATTAAATGATGAGGTGTTGGCGGCGTGAGTAGATGGCAATTGGCAAAGCTCGGAACCGTTACGACTAAGGTTGGTAGCGGGGCAACACCTCGTGGCGGGAAGGATGCATATAAATCAGCTGGAATCCCTCTGATAAGGTCTCAGAATGTCCATTCTGATGGCTTCCGCTATGAAGGCCTTGCTTTCTTGGATGATGATCAGGCTGACGCGCTTAAGTCAGTTGAGGTTCGTGCGGATGATGTTTTGCTCAATATCACCGGAGCCTCGATTGGTCGAGTGACGATAGCTCCCGGTAGGATGGCGGGAGCCCGTGTAAATCAGCATGTTTGCATTATCCGACCGAAGCTAGAGTTAAGGCCGGAATTTCTTCGCTGGTATCTCGCCTCACCCGATATTCAGCATATTATTTTCGATATCCAGACAGGTGTCACTAGGCAGGCACTGACGAAAGAGCAAATCCTCTCCTTCGACGTTCCTCTCCCGCCCCTGGATGTTCAAGAAGCTGTTGTTGCCGAAATCGAAAAACAATTTTCCCGTCTTGACGAAGCCGTTGCCTCGCTCAATCGCATCCAGTCCAACCTCAAGCGCTATAAGGCCGCTGTGTTGAAGGCAGCCGTGGAAGGGAAACTCACTGAGCAGTGGCGCAAGGAACACCCCGACGTCGAACCCGCCGAACAACTCCTGAAACGCATTCTTGCCGAGCGGCGTGCAAAGTGGGAAGCCGAAGAGCTGGCGAAGATGAAGGGGAAGGGGATCAAGCCAAAGGATGATTCGTGGAAGAAGAAGTACAAAGAGCCTGCCGGGCCGGATACGGCCAATTTGCCAGAGTTGCCGGAGGGGTGGTTGTGGGTGTCATTGGAATCCATAAGTGACGTCATTGATCCTAACCCTTCACATCGAATGCCGAAGTATGTTCCCAAAGGCATACCATTAATTTCTTCAGAGAACTTTGTTTCCCATGTTGAAATTGACTTTACCAAAGGGAAGCAGGTTGCAGACGAGACCTTCCAGGAGCAAAGAAATCGCTATAAGGTTGAACCCGGAGATTTTGCCTTCTCAAGAATTGGTACTATTGGAAAGACGATGTTTTTGCCGATTGACAAAGAGTATTGTCTTTCCCATGCATTGGTTCTGATAAAGGCAATTGGACCTGAACTTAGTCGGAAGTATTTGAAAACGGCCTTGTCGTCCGACGCCGTTCTAATGCAGGCAAGAGAAGGTGTCCAAAGCGTTGGTGTCCCTGACCTAGGCATGGCAAAAATGCGCTCATTTCAGATACCACTTCCACCCTGTATTGAGCAACTTGCTGTAGTTGATGAAATTGATCGCCGCCTCTCCGTAACCGAAGAACTTGAAGCTACCATCAAAGCCAACCTCAAACGCGCCGAGCGTCTGCGGCAGACGATTCTGCAACAAGCATTTATTGGGGACATGAAAAGTGAACTTAAATAATCTGAGAGGTATGTTGTTGGAGGAGGCCGTTTTATTTCTCCTACGTCATAGTGGGTATAAAACGGTGCATTCTGCAGGTGACGATAGTTCGTTGGAAGACGGACATTCAGGTCTCGAAGTTAAGGGGCGAGGTAGTAAGCATCAGATTGATGCCGTCGCAGAGTACCTTATTCCGCAGCCCTTTGCACATCCACAGCGACTGCTGGTTGAGGCAAAGCATTATTCATCAGACATCGGATTGAACGTAATTCGTAATGCAGTTGGAGTACTGAAGGATGTTAACGAGTTCTGGGTTCCGCCAGTTACTTCGACCACCCCAATCAAAAGATATCATTATCAATATGCTGTTGTTTCCGGAACCAACTTCACGAGTAATTCTCAGAAATATGCGTTTGCACAAGACATTTATCTGATACCACTTGGAGCATCTTCTTTTTTTTCAGATGTAATTTCGGCAATAAACAAATTCAAAAATATTCCAGAAGTTATAATTCTCAGGCTCCAAGCGCTTGAATTGAAAGTTATCCGAAAGTGGATAAGATGCAGGCTAAATTTTGAATATGAATATGAGCCAAACATCTCCAATAACGATATCTTCGGAGAATTTATAGAAGCCTGTCATAGAATTAGTTTCTGTTTGTTGGCAGTGATTTCAGGCAGGTTTCCAGTTTTTCTCGGTTAAAGTCCATATTCGTGGTGTACGAAGTTAAAGGTTCTTGAAAAGAAGAAGC
>CALABV010000201.1 GCA_937886325.1 uncultured Geobacter sp. | reverse complement strand
TAGACCCAGCGGGCAACGGTTGGTTTAGGCGGACCTATGAGCAATGGGAAACGCTCACCGGAGTCCCCGCCACCCAAGCGCGGAAGGTTTGCCTCGACTTGGAAGAGAAGCAGTTTATACAACACGAAGTGCTGGGCAGGAGCGGGAGCCATTTCCGGGCTGTCCCCGAGGCCATCGCCAGGCTTGTGCGAATCGCTCCACGCACCGACTCCGGCGGAAGGGAAACGTTCGGGGTCTGTCCCGAGTGCGGAAACCTCGTCATCGAGGGGACACGTTCCTATTTGTGTGCCTCTTGGGGAATGGGAGAGAAAAGCTGCAAGTTCTGCCTCTGGAAGGACACCCTCTCGCGAAACGGGAAGGCGCTGGTTACACCGGAAGAGGCCCGTATCCTCTTGGCCGGACAGGAAATCGAGTTGAAAGACCTCATCTCCTTCAAAACCAAAAGGCTGTTTTCCTGCAAAGGCAGGCTGCACAAGCGAGATTCGGGAAAATACGGGATCAAATACATTTTCCCGGAACGGAAGAAGAGGGGGGGCGGGGATGCCAAAACAGACCAGCGGACTGCTCATTGATTGGCTGAATCCACTTCGATGGGTTGAGCCGGACAAGTACGCGGCATTCTGGAAAGGGCTGTTCGACACCTTTCTGCATGGCTTCTGGGCCCGTTTCTTCTTCTTTGCCCTCCTTTTCCTGGCCTTCTGGACGGGAGTGCGGAACAGGAATCCCACCTTGGCCGCAGTTTGTCTTGTGCTGGCAGTCGTCATCGCATACAGCGGCGGACTGATAGATTGGATAAAGACGGTACGGATCTAGGGGGGTAACGTGGCTAAAGACGGCGGTGGCGGCGGAGGGGATTATCCGATTCCCCCGACATCTGAGATACACCCAAAAGGTCTTCTGGAAGCTATAGCGTACATCGACCAGAACTTCGCTAACGAGATGGGCGGCTGCATCATTAATTCTCGCTTCCTGAACACAAAGCAGCGACTTGAATTCATGGAAGTTGGGATGCGGAGCTCGCTCGTCTCGGGGATGATTTCGGCAGTGCTGACGCCAATTGCAGTCGGCGTGTTGGAGAGACATATACCTATATTCGGCGATACTACTCCGACCCTTGTCGACCAGGGCGCAGCGCTTCTGTTGGCCGTGTCATTCTATGTCGGCTATGCCATATTCATTGCAAAAAGCGCAACCAGTTACGTAGGCGAGTACACGCGCTCCATGGTTCGCAACCTGCTGGGAGGAATGACGCTCGGTTCGGCGATCAAGGTGTTCGTGGTGTTCCTTGCCTTCCAGTCCTGTTACTTCTTCATAATGAAAGACAGATATCTGGCCTGGTTAGCATCTCAGTGCTATCGGGTGCGGATAAAGCAGGAAACCGCGGTCAAAGTCTTTCACTGGCTGCAGGATTTCAGGGAAACGCTCCTGACATCGGCAAACTTCATTGTTCTTACCACGGTGATTTTCACGCTGATACCCTGGATTGCCTACCATATCGCGAAGCGTCGCAACAAAAAACTGTTCGAGGCAGGTATTGTAAAACTGGAAGAGGCGACTTTCTGAGGAGGTTAAATGGCCCGTAAGTTCACCGTACCCCTTACGTCGATGATACTCATTCTCGTTCCGTCACTGGCGTTCGCCGTGGATATGGAGTTCTACACCTACGGCGGGTTCGACGCGGTTGTGAATGCGTTCGTCCAGCTTGTCATGATATTCGGCGACAGTGCCTATCAGACGCTCTACTACAGCGCAGTCGTGTGTGGCATCGCAGGCGGGGCGACGATTGCTATTGTGAAACTTGTCTCGGGGATGCAGTCGAATATCCTGGGGTGGGCGCCAATAGTTGCCCTCGGCATGGCTATTTACATCGGCCTGTTCGTACCGAAGGGCAATCTCACTATCTACGACCCCGTGTACAACCGGTTCCAGACAGTTCCCAACGTCCCAAACGGCGTCGTCATTATCGCCGGGACGATGAACGCCATTGAGCGAGGTCTGGTGGACATCGTGTCGAACGCGGCAAGTCCGGACGCCTTTCAGACGCAGGCGGGAGGAAAAGGCTTCTTGGGACTATTTAGTGTCGTGACTACGCCGATCACCGCTTTGGATACCAATCTTGACGCCTCGATGATCAGATACATCGATGATTGCGTTGGATTCGCGTTGAACAATCCTGCGTCGGGGCTCACCGCCAACGAATTGAGAAAAAACACGACAAGCTTTTCGACTTCGCTGGCGAAGGCGGCAAACCCGGCGAATTTCACGGTTTACTATAATGCAGCGAATCCCAATGGCCAGACTATGACCTGCCAGGCAGCCTGGACTGCAATAACCGCGGCCATGACGCCGGCTGCACTCCAGGGTAACACGAACGCACAATGTTCTACACTTGGCTTCAACGTCACAAACGCAGCCGAAAGGACCCAGTGCCAGACCATTCTGTACAACAGCCAGAACGTTTCGGCGCTGGGGGCTGCCTCGCTTGATGCTTTTGTCCAGCAGTCATACATCGCCCAGAAGTTGGATTATGTATTCCGCAGTGGCGACGGCACCGCCGCAACAAATTACCAGTTCATGATGAACGCGTCTGGTTCGATGAAGGCTGCCAATGATTGGCTCCCTATCTTGCGGGCCGTCTTGACGGCCATCGCCGTGGCGCTAATTCCTTTTCTGTGTATCTTCCTCCCCACTCCCATATGCGGACGGGTAATGGGGATGATGTTCGGACTATTTGTGTGGCTTACAACTTGGGGTGTCACCGATGCAATCATGCACCAGTTTGCGATGAATCACGCCTACAAGCTGATGGAATTGGTGAGACAGAATCAACTCGGGATGGACGCCTTCCTCTTCTTCCCCACGCAGGCCGCAAAGACACTTTCCATGTTTGGCACCATGAGAATGGGCGGTCTCGTGTTGGCTACCGCCTTGTCGGGGATGCTCGTCAAGTTCGGCGGCCACGCGATGGCCATGCTTGCTGGGAATATTACGGGCCAGATCCAAGGGGCCGGGGTAAAGGGAGAGTCACAGACGGCGGATCCGACAGGCAAGGCGCAGTCGATCACATCCAATGCCTCCGCCATGCCGACGCAGGCATGGGCGAACAGCAACTCTTACAGCACCAGGGCATCAGCTGCACGAGCAGAAATGGATTCCAAAACGGGTCATGGGATGGGCCTTGGCGGAGAGGAATTTTCACAAGGTATGGGTGGTCGTGGAGAGTCATATTCACAAGGATATAATAGCGCACAGGTTGCCATGGGTAATACGGATGCATATGCCAAATCTAATCTTGGACCGCGCTTGGCAGCCGCAACCGGTATGTCAATGACCCGTGCGCCTGAAGAAATGTTTGGTGCAAAGAATAAAGGGCAGCAATGGATACAATACGGGACACCGGATGGTAGTCTGCAAACAGTGGCAAGCGGAAATCAGTCCTTGACGATGTCCAATGGAAATCTGACAGGAGTAAGCGGAATGCCGTTCAGATTCGACAC
>CALABV010000200.1 GCA_937886325.1 uncultured Geobacter sp. | reverse complement strand
GTCCAGGCCGTATCGGGTCCGTACCAGCCATACGAGAATCTCGGGAGTGTCGAGATATACGGAATCGAGGTGGCGACCGAATTTTACCCGATGAAGGACCTGGTGCTGAAGCTCGGCTACAACTACAACCATGCGACCGATCAGACCGACGGCAGGGCTACCGAACACGTGGTGAATGTGCCTGAGCACAAGCTGGATATGGGTGTGCAGTATACCGTGCCGTACATCAAAACCCGTCTCGACCTCAACGGCATACTCCTCAGCGACATGTACACGCAACTGCCCACGCCGACCAAGCCGACAACGGAAGTCCAGAGCGTCGCGGGGTATTTTCTCCTCAATATGAGGATCTCCCGGAAGTTCCTCAACAACTACGAGGCATACATCGCCTTCAATAATATCTGTGACAGAAATTATTACGATGGGTACGGATTGCCCGCGCGCGGGCGCAACATTTTCGGCGGCATCACCGCCAGGTTTTAGCAAAAGGCTGGTTCCTTCCTCCGCCAGCGGTTGTGATTGGTCGCCGGTTGAGCCTCCTTCCGGCGACCGCCTTTTTTCACGGCGAGGAGGGGATAGGTTAGCCTCAAGTCAAATAAGATATGAGAGCAGACCTGCCGGGTTTTCGGAAACCCGACAGGTCTCCAATGGGTGGAGAGCTTGTGCGGGAGAAACCTATGGAAGAAATGAAACAGCCACCTGACGAAGACCGTGAGAAACCGTGCGCGTTGTGTTCGTCATCCGTTCGTGACCAATGCTTCTGGGACAGGCGGGCTTCCTCCTTTTCCGAATACGCGCTATGCACCGGATACGCCGAGCGCTTCCTGAAGCTCATGAACGTGGATCCGGACTGGACCGTACTGGATATGGCCTGCGGAGGCGGCACGCTCGCCGTTCCACTGTCAGGAAAAGTGAAAGAAATAACCGCGGTCGACTTCTCCGAAAATATGCTCCGCATCCTTGAAAAGCGATGCGGT
Organism: uncultured Geobacter sp.; assembly: GCA_937886325.1. GTDB lineage: Bacteria > Desulfobacterota > Desulfuromonadia > Geobacterales > Geobacteraceae > RPRC01. Next base: position 45,166 of record CALABV010000200.1, on the reverse strand, counting down.
GAAAATGGAATAACCAATGTCAGGACAATCCACGGCAGATGGGAGGACGATTGGGGCGAACTGGGCATAGGGCGGCACGATGTGGCGATTGCCTCGCGTTCCCTCCTTGCTGACGACGCTCCGACGTCCATTGCCAAGCTGAACGCGGTCGCCGGGAAACAGGTGTTCATATCCACCGCCGTGGGCGACGGCCCGCTCGACCGACGCCTCTTCGAGGCCGTTGGCAGGGTCCTCACCAGGGGGCGCGATTACATTTACTACTACAACCTGCTTCACAGCATGGGGATACACGCAAATGTGGCGTTTGTCCGGGAAGACCATGAGAACAGTTGGGAGACTTTCAACGACGCGCTGGATGCCCAGCGATGGATGTTCAGCAATCTCACGGAAAGCGAAGAAGATAGAATCAAGGACTATCTGCTGGAAAACCTCCTCTATACGGGCGGACTGTGGCGACTTCCCTATGAAAGATCCTGCCGCTGGGCAGTCATGTGGTGGGACAAAGAGGCGAGAGACTGAATATGAAGGGTATTTGTCTGCGGAGACGGCCACACCTGGCGGTCATAGGGCTGCTTATGGTGTTGTGTCTGGCGGCGAGCGTCGAGGCCCGTGAAATTACCGATATGTTCGGCAGGCATTTCAGCCTGTCGGACCATCCCCGGAAGGTGTACAGCGCCTCTCCCCCCGATACCTGGCTGCTGTACGCCCTGGATCCGACCATGCTTGTGGGCATGAACATTCCCATCAGGGAGCAGGACAGGAAATACCTGCACCGGCATGTGTGGGGACTTCCCCTTGTGGGAGGGACCTTCGGCGAGGCGTCGACCCCGAACAAGGAGATGCTGCTGCGCCTGAACCCGGAACTGGTGGTTGTGTCCAACGATGAGACCACCCTGAGCCTGAAGGTCAACCAGGGCATGAAGATGCTGAAGAGGCCGGTCTTCGAAATGACCCTTGCCAGGCCTTCCGATTATCCCGAGGCATTTCTGCGCATGGGACGGATTCTCGGCAGAGAGGAGAGGGCGAAAAAACTGAGCGATTATTGCCGGAAGACGCTTGCGCAGTCCGCCGCTTTTTCCCGGAGCATTCCGAACGATAAAAGGGTTTCAGTGTATTACGCGGAGGGAGTGGACGGTCTTGCCACCGAGTGCGACGAATCGCGGCACAACGAACTCATCAGGCTTGCGGGAGGGGTAAATGTGCATCGCTGCAAGGCCAGGGACCTCTTCGGCATGGAAAAGGTAACCCTTGAACAGGTTCTCATCTACAATCCCGACGTGATCCTGGTCATGGACAAGGGTTTTTTTCGAAGGGTATGGAGTGACTCGCGGTGGCGGAGGGTGCCGGCAGTCAGGAACAAGAGGGTTTACCTCATTCCGGATCAGCCCCTCAACTGGTTCGATCGTCCCCCCACATTCATGCGTTTCATCGGCCTGAAATGGGTCATGAAATGTCTCTACCCGAAGGAGTACTCCGTGGACATCGTACGGGAGGCGCGGGAGTTCTACCGGCTGTTCCTGGGCGTAGAGGTGCCGGACGGGGAGATGAGGAAAATCATCGGTCTGTAATAAGGAAATCTGAAGTTCCAACCGGATGTTGAATTGATAGTGAAAACTGAAATACGGCATTTCAGATTTCGCTTTCGATCAGCACTGTGATCCGCAGATTGCTCAGGGAAAAAACCTGCCGGCTCACCGTCGGGACTCATCCGCATGAAATGAAAGGAGAGTTGTAATGCTAAGAAAATTCCTGATGGTTCTTCTTGTTCTTTACGCGTGTTCGGCCTTTGCCGGAGAACCGGATGCCAAAGGGGGGCACGCTGACGGCAAGGTTGTCCGTGTCGCCGTGATAGGCGGTATGTCGGTAACGACCGATTTATGGAGAGAAATATCCGGGATGTTCGAAGCGGATACCGGTTACAAGGTCGAAGTGACGGCCGCGGGCCCGAAGCACGGACTTGCCGATGCGATGCGGCAAGGCAAGGCGGACCTGCTCACTATGCATTCCAGCGACTCGACCACGGGTCTTGTCGCGGACGGTTACGCAGTAAATATGCGGCCCTGGGCCAGAAATGATCTCGTGATCCTCGGCCCGGTTTCCGATCCGGCGAAGATCGAAGGCATGAAGGACGGCGCGCAGGCGCTCAGGAAGATTGCGACCGCCAGGGCGAACTATGTGGAACTGCAGGGTCTCGGCAAGCGTGAAATGGCGCACACGCTCTGGAAGCGGGCCGGGATCGCTCCCAAGGGGAAGTGGTACCTCAAGGACGAGAGCGAAGGCCATGACGATTTGCTCCGCTTCGCCGCCAGTAACAACGCCTATGTCATTTTCGGCAGAATTCCGGTTGTGCAGGGCAAGATAGAAAGCAATAGCCTGAAGATCCTGGTTGACGGGGATCCGACCATGCGCCGGCCCTATATCGTCATGGAGGCAAATCCTGCGATGTTTCCCGACACCAATGTGAAAGGTGCGAGAGCCCTTTCGGATTACCTTCTGTCAGATAAGGTGCAGAGTTTTCTGAAGGATTTCGGAAAAGACAGGAACAACGGCATTCCTTTTTTTCATCCCGTCACAATCGAACGCCCGGTTATCGGCAAAAAGGTTGCCGATACCGGAGGAAAATAATCGCGCCAACCACTGATAACGGTCTTCCTCATCCGCCTTGCGTGCGCCATGGATGCGCTTGTTTATCTTTTCAGAGACGAGTTGGAAAACAGTAAGGTCTGATGAAGAAATGTCGTGACAGGCGCATGGAGGAGTTGGATGTGCGAAAAGTAGCGCTAATGGTGGCAACTGGATTGACGGTGATATCTCTGTTCTCCTCCCTTGCCGAAGCAAAAGAAATAGTAGATATGTACGGCAGGAGACTTTCCATGCCGGAGCGGCCGCGGAAAGTCGTCAGCATCGGGCCGACCGGGACGTATCTGCTGTACGCCATTGACCCGACGATGCTCGCCGGACTGAATTTTCCGGTCAGGAAAGAGCAGAAAAGATATCTTCATGCACGCATGAGCCGTCTCCCGGTCATAGGATGGTTCGGCCAGGGGCAGACGCCGAACCGGGAAACGCTGATGATGATCAAGCCGGACGTCATCTTCACCTCGAAACTGGACCAGTCGCTCAGCACCAAGGTAAACGAGCAGATGAAGGTGATGAAGATGCCGGTTGTGGAACTGACGGTCGATACACTTCCGGAGTATCCCGCGGTCTTCCTGCGCGCGGGCAGGATCCTCGGCAGGGAAGCGCGCGCAAGGAAACTCAGCGACTACAGCCGGGAAACGTTGGAGGAGGCTGCAGCGATCGTCAACAGACTGCCGCAAGACAAAAGGGTGTCCGTCTATTATGCGGAGGGTCCGGACGGCCTCAGCACCGAGTGCGATACATCCAGGCACGTGGAATTGATCCGCCTCGCCGGCGGGGTGAACGTGCATCGGTGCGTGTCCAGGAATCCGTACGGGCTGGAGAAGGTTTCCCTCGAACAGGTGCTGATGTACAACCCGGAAGTGATCCTGGCATTCGATGCGGGTTTTTATCGGCGGGTGTTCAAGGATCCCCTCTGGAGAAACATACGGGCCGTGAAGACGGGGAGGGTGTATCTGATCCCAGCGGAGCCCATCAACTGGTTCGATCGCCCCCCCTCCTTCATGCGTTTCATCGGCCTCAAGTGGGTCCTGAAACGCTTCTACCCCGATTTGTACCGTGTCGATATCGTCAAGGAAGCGCGGGAGTTCTACCGGTTGTTCCTGGGGATCGAAATAACGGATCAGGAGATGAAGAAGCTGCTTGGCCGGTGAGCCGTTGACGGCACATGAGCGAAACGGTTTCCGAGAGAAAAAGCTTGCGAACGTCATATATTTTTGTATATAACGTAACACACCGACATAGTATACGAGCTCCGACCCGTCTTCCCTACGGCATCCGCTATGGGGGGCGGGCTGTGGGCGCCGCCGGAAACAGCGTCGCCTCCCGTGTTTGGAAAGGAGTAAAAACAGTGCGGTTCTCAGCGGCCGACGGATGTTTTTCTCCGTCGGCCGTTTCGTATGAAGCGTCGGGATACAAACTATGGACAGGATGATTCAAAGCATACGGGAAGTATTGGAGCAGGGTGAAGACGTGGTCATGGCCACGGTTGTCGATACGCCCGGACAAAACCGTCTGGCAGGGGCAAGGATGTTGATTCGTGCCGATGGCCGAACGTACGGCAGCATCGGAGGGGGAGTACGTGAGGCCGAGGTCCAGCGGGCCGCGTCCGGGCTTTTCACCGAACGCGGCTCGCTGATTCGAATACTCGCGAACCCCGGAGAAGATGCCGTTGCTTCGCATATTCCATGCGGCAGTGGGATAACGATCGTCATCGAGCATATCGCCTCAAGTCAGGACAACGTGGGCCTGTTCGGGGAATTGCTCGAAGCCCATCGGAATGGCCTGAAATGCTGCCTCATTTCACCGGTATCCGGTGTGAACGGGGGAGGGCGGCCGCCGGCAAGGATCCTTTCCTTGTCGAACGAGACTTCACGGAGAACCTGCGCGGCAGGCCCGGTCGTCGAATGTCCCGTTTCGGAGGAAAAGCTCGTCGGGATACGCTTGCCGGTCATTGAGGATATCGGCGCCCGGAAATTCTTTTTCAATCCCTGGAGTATCCCGGAAACCGTATTCATATTCGGCGCCGGTCACGTCGGGCAAGAGACGGCGGAATTGACGGAAAAATCCGGTTTCAGAACGATTGTTCTGGATGACAGGGCAAAATACGCCAACCGGGATCGCTTTGCCACGGCTGATGACGTGGTGGCGCTCGATTCATTCGATGAATGCTTCCAAGGGCTTGCCGTCACCCGTGACAGCTACGTCATCATCGCCACCAGGGGCCATCGCTATGAAAAGGAGTTGGTGAAGCAGGCACTCAGGACCCGGGCGGGGTATATCGGCCTCATCGGAAGCGTCAGAAAGCGCGATGCACTCTTCGCGGAACTGGCCGGAGAAGGTTTCAGCATTGACGACCTGCTGAGGGTCTATTGTCCCACCGGCATCAGCATCCTGGCTGAAACCCCGACAGAGATAGCGGTAAGCATCGTTGCCCAGCTTGTTCTCCTTCGGGCCAGGAAGAAGGGAGCGAACCGCGGGGAGATCCGCGAAATTCCGACGGCAGGCTTTCACTGGGGTGCTCGCGAACGCGAAGCAGACGGGTTTTCCCCAGTGCGAACGAGTGCGTAACGGGAATCCACCTCTTGAATCCTCCCAAGGTCTCCCGTTGCACGTTTTGAAAAAATAAAATCTGTTTCTTGTGCAGCGATGCGAAGGGATTGTGCATGTCTCGACGGGAGTTGGCTACGGACAATCGGAAGGATGAGATCGACTGGAAAAAAGAAGTCGGCGACATCTTGCGGGATTTGAATATCATTACCGACGGCTTTTCGGGGATGATCGTTATTACCTTCAAAGACGGCGGCATCAGTTACCTGGAGAAAAGGGAAGTGTTTAAATAGTGTCCATCGGGAAACTCCGGATGTGACACTATTGGTCTCCGATTCGGAGCTGATGGACGAGATAGTGCAGGATTATGGCCCGATTCTTGCCATAACTGGTCCAAAGAATGTGGGCGGTTCGGGGGGAGCCCGGAATGAACGGCCGCGGCTCGAGCAACGAGGTGAGAAAATATGTTGAACGCTGAGATACGCAAGGCGTTTTCCGGAATTACCGTTGAGGTTGAAATCGCCTTTGAAAAGGGGATTCTGGTGCTCTTCGGCGCTTCCGGTTCCGGCAAGACAACCATCCTCAACTGCCTTGCCGGCTTGCGAAAGCCTGACCGGGGTTCAATTTCTCTCGGCGAGAAGGTGTTTTTCTCTTCGGAGAATGCCATCGACATCCCGGCGAGGAAGCGGAGGATAGGGTATGTTTTCCAGGAATACGCCCTCTTTCCCCATATGACCGTAAAGGAGAACGTGCTCTACGGGGTGCCGGGCGGATGCAAGAAAGGGAAACGCTACCGGATGGGAGTGCGTGATGTGCTGGAGATGCTGAAGATCTCCCGGCTCCAGGATCGGTATCCCGCCAACCTGTCCGGAGGGGAGAAACAACGGGTCGCGCTGGCGCGGGCTCTCATGGTCGAGCCGGAACTTCTTCTCCTGGACGAGCCTCTTTCCGCACTGGACTCCGCCACCCGCAAGGAGCTGCGGCTTGAATTGAAGCAGTTGCAGAGGTGCTGGGACATCCCCTTCGTGCTGGTCACGCACAGCAGGGAGGAGATGAAGGCCCTGGCCGATGAAGTGCTTTTCCTGGAACGGGGGAGGCGAGTCGGTTGTATCCATGGCATTGCAAACGAAATCATAAATGTTCCGGAACTGGAGACGGCCGTCTGAGCGTCACAATTCCGGGCTTTCCACACATCACCACAGGAGGAAAAACGGTATGAAAAAAACAGCGGGTATGCTTCTCTCTTTTGTCGCGGCTCTGGTTCTGAGCGGGACGGTACTGACGGGAGCGGCCCATGCCGCGGGAAAAAACGTGATCCAGGTATCGGCCGCCATCAGCCTCAAGGATGCGCTCGCCGTTCTCAAGGAAAGCTACGAAAAGAAGAATCCGGATGCGGATGTCCGGTTCAATCTCGCCTCATCGGGTATGCTGCAGAAACAGATTGAAGAGGGCGCGCCTGTCGACCTGTTCATCTCCGCCGGGAAGAAGCAGATGGACGAACTGGTTGCCAAGAAACTCATCGTGCCGGAGACCCGGTCCGACCTTCTGAGCAACGAGCTGGCGCTTGTCGTGAGCAAGGAAAAGAAGGGAATCATCACATCCTTCAACGACCTTCCGGCCAAGGCCCAATCCATCAGCATCGGGCAGCCTGAGACGGTCCCTGCCGGCAAGTACGGCAAGGAAACCCTGACCAACCTGAAGCTCTGGGATGCGGTACAGAAGAAGATAATGTTCGCCAAGGACGTGCGTCAGGTGCTGTCCTATGTGGATTCGGGCAACGTGGACGCCGGGCTTGTCTACCGCTCGGACACGGTTGCCCTGAAGAGCGGGTCCGTAGTCGCTGTTGCCCCCAAAGGGAGCCATTCTCCCATCCTCTATCCCATGGCGATCATCAAAGACGGAAAGAACAGGGATGCGGCGAAAAAGTTCATGGAGTTCCTGAAAACGACAGAGGCTGCCAAGGTTTTTGCAAACTATAAATTCGTACCCCTTGCCGGCAAGAAGTAACGCCGGGCGATTTCCGGCCTCAATGAGCGCCGCCGGGTTTCCATTCGGCGGCGCTTTCTTCGTCTGTGAGCGTAACGGATAGTATTCATTGACTCAACCGGGAAAAAAAAGTACTTTAATCGCGAAATCCCGAGGGAGTACACGTCCGTATGGTACGCGCCATTTTCTTTCTCCTGCTGTTTGTCCCCTTCACTCTGTTCATCATCATTACCGGGGTCCCCGTAACTTTCCTCGATCCGACGGGCAGGTTCCTGCACAATTATGGAAAGTTCTGGGGACGCTTTTCGCTGTTTCTGGCCGGTTCCAAGGTCAGGGTCGCCGGTCTTGAGAAGATTCCGGCCGGCGTGCCGGTGATCTTCATGGGCAATCACCAGAGCAACTTCGATATCCTTTCCCTCTACGCGGGACTGCCGCGCCATTTCAGCTGGATAGCCAAGGAGGAACTGTTCCGGATACCGTTGTTCGGCTATGCCATGAAGCGTGCCGGCTATCTTCCGCTGGACCGGAGCGACGGCCGCCGCGCACTGAAGACCATGGAATCCGCCGCGGAAAAGATCCGGGGGGGCGTCAGCGTGGTCATCTTCCCGGAGGGGACCCGCACCATGGACGGAAAGCTGCTCCCCTTCAAGCGGGGCGGGTTTCTGCTTGCGGCCAGGGCGGGTGTCCCCATCGTCCCTTTCACCGTCAACGGCAGCGCCCGGGTCAATCCCGCCAAGCGACTGGAAGTCCATCCGGGCACGATCACCATCAACTTCGGCGATCCCATCCCCACGGAAGGGGCTACCGGGAGAAAGCGTGACGACCTCATCGACCGGGTCAGGGAAGCTATTGAAAAGGGCCTGGAGGCCTGAGTCATGCTGCTGAATGCTGTATTGATCGCGCTTGGTATCGCGCTCTGCGCATGGGGGATCCCCGCGGCCCATCGGTTGAAGGGCATGCCTGGCATTCTCGCCGCCTCCGCCGTTCTCGCGGGTGTCCTTCTGGCACTTTACGGCACGCTGCTTGTGGCGGCGCCAGATTTCTTCAAAGGATGAGCTCTCCTGTGGGAACCCTGAAAAGAATCGCCATCCATGGGCTCATCATCGCGGTTGCCGGTATCGCCCTCCTCTGGGGGAACACCCTGGCCCGGCAGCGGCTACAGTTCTCGCGCGGAGAGGAGGCCCTTTCCCGCGGCGACTTCGTCGCCGCGGTTGCCGCTTATGAGGCGGCAATCCACATGTATACGCCGTGGAGTTCCCCGGTGAAGAAATCCGCCGTCCGGCTCTGGGCACTTGGCGAGGAGATGGAACGGAAAGGGGATGAAGCGCGGGCGCTCATCGCCTACCGGTCCCTGCGCAGTTCTTTCTATGCGGTCCGGGGGCTCACTTCTCCGGGCGCGGAATGGATCGCCCTGTGCGATAAAAAGATTGCCAAGCTGGTTGCGAAAAGAAGCGATGTCCACTGATACAACGGAAAACAGAGGCCTGCGGATCACGCCCCTCGGGGGGCTCGGCGAGATCGGCCTGAACATGATGGCCTACGAGCACGGTGACGACATCATCGTGGTGGACTGCGGCCTCATGTTCCCCGAGCCCTCCATGCTGGGCATCGATCTGGTCATCCCGGACATCTCCTGTCTGCGGGAAAAGGGCGATCGGATACGGGGGATCTTCCTGACACACGGGCACGAGGACCATATCGGCGCCCTCCCCTTCATCCTCCCGGACCTCCCGGCCCCCGTCTACGGAACCGCGCTCACCATCGGCTTCGTGCGGGAGAAGCTCAAGGAGTACGACCTGGATACCCGCGTGGATTTGCGGGTGGTGAAACCGCGAGATACGGTTTCCGTCGGCGATTTCTCGGTGGAATTCATCCGCGTTGCCCACTCCATCGTGGACGGCTGCGGCCTGGCAATCCGCACTCCGGAGGGGATGATAATCCACACCGGGGATTTCAAGCTGGACCAGACACCGGTGGACGGCCAGTTGACCGACCTGTCCACCCTGTCCCGTTACGGCGAAGAGGGTGTTCTTGCTCTCCTGTCGGACTCCACCAACGTGGAGCGCGAGGGGTATACCGTATCGGAGAGGTATGTGGGAGAGGCGTTCAACGAGATCTTTCCCCAATGCGCGGGCAGGATTATCGTGGCGGCCTTTTCCAGCAACATCCACCGGGTGCAGCAGGTGGTGGACGCCGCGGCCCGCTGCGGCCGCAAGGTTCTTCTCAACGGCCGTTCCATGCTGGCCAACGTGCAGATAGCCAGGGACCTCGGCTACCTCCGCATCCCCGATGACCTCCTCATGGACCTGAAGGAGCTCCACAGGCTGCCCAAGGAGGAGGTCTGCATGATCACCACCGGTTCCCAGGGGGAGCCCATGAGCGCCCTCACCCGCATTGCCATGGACGACCACAAGCAGATTAAGCTGGAGCGCGGGGACACGGTCATCCTCTCCTCGCGCTTCATACCGGGGAACGAGAAAACCATATCGGATCTGATCAACCACCTCTACCGGCGGGGGGCCGAGGTCTTCCACGAAAAGGTCTCGGAGGTGCATGTCTCCGGCCACGCCAGCCAGGAAGAACTGAAGCTGATGATCAACCTGACGCGGCCGCGGTTCTTCATCCCCATACACGGTGAATACCGGCACCTGGTGAACCACTCCCGCCTTGCCCGAAAGGTCGGCATCGACCCGGAACGCTGCATTCTGGCCGTGAACGGAGATGTCGTCACCTTTGCCGACGGCAGGGCGGAAATCACCGACACCGTCGAGTCGGGGCGGGTATTCGTGGACGGCAAGGGGATCGGCGATGTGGGGACCATCGTCCTCAAGGACCGCAAGCACCTGTCCGAGGACGGCATGGTGGTGGTGATCATCGCCATCAACCAGGGGACCGGCGAGATCATCTACGGCCCGGATATCGTTACCCGCGGTTTCGTGTTCGAGGATGAAAGCCAGGAGTATCTGGACGAAACGAAAAAAATCGTGCTCGATACCCTGGCCGGAGTTAACCTGGAGGTCATGGCCGACTGGAACGAGGTGAAGATGGAGGTGCGCAGGGTGCTGCGCCGTTTCTTCAACAAGACCATCGAGCGCAGGCCGGTGATACTGCCGGTGATTCTGGAAATGTGACAAAGGCGGAAGCCAGTAAAAAGTAAAAAGTGAAAAGTAAAAAGTGAAAAGTAAAAAGTAAAAAGTAAAAAGTAAAAAGTAAAAAGTGAAAAGTAAAAAGTAAAAAGTAAAAAGTGAAAAGTGAAAAGTGAAAAGTGAAAAGTGAAAAGTGAAAAGTGAAAAGTAAAGGCGAAAGGTACAGGGCGGGTGTAGGGTGCTGACTTCAGCGTGAGCTCAGTCGAACGCTTGCCGCGCCCCTGCCGGTTTTTTGTTTTCCGGGTACAACACTATGAACTCTGAAAGAAAAATGAAACTGATCCAGGAGATCAAGGGTATAGTGCTGGGGGCTATCGGGCTCTTCCTCCTGATCGCTCTCCTGTCGTACAACACGGACGACCTTTCGTTCAATACCTATGCAACCGGAGCGAGGGTTCATAACTTCGGAGGCACGGCGGGCGCGTATCTGTCCGACCTGTTCCTGCAACTGTTCGGTCTTGCATCCCTTGCCGTCCCCTGTGCGCTCCTGTTTATCTCCTACCGCCTTCTGCGCTTCAAGGAACTGAAATGGAGGACCTACAAGGGGGTCGGTTTCCTTGTTTTTCTCATTTCCCTCGCCGCCCTGTTCGCCTTTGACCTGGAGACGACCTCGCTCTTCGGGCAGAAGGTTCAGACAGGCGGTTTTATCGGTTTCAACGCGGCACACTATCTGAAGAAGTTTCTCGGCATCCCCGGCGCCCTCCTCCTCATCCTTCCCGTGCTTGCCGTTTCCGTAATGGTCCTGTCCCGTTTTTCCTTCGTCCTGTTCGCCGGATGGGGGATAGCCTCCCTGAAAAGCCGCTGGGCCAATTACCGGGAGAAACAGGAACTGAACCGCCAGCTCCGTGACAAGAACGAGCCGGGCGTTGAGCGGCCGACGCCGCGGATTCACCCGCCCTCCGTGACCCTTCCCCCGCCTGCTCCGCTAGCAAAAAAGGAAAAAAAGCGGGATGAGTCCAAGACCGCGCCGGTACAGGAGTCCTTCGAGTTCGCCAAGGTGGAGGGGCCGTACCAGACGCCTCCCATGTCGCTCCTGGACACCCCGCCGGAGAGCCGGCGGCGCGTGGACAAGGAGGTCCTCACCATGAATGCCCGGCTCCTGGAGAAGAAGCTGCGGGACTTCAGCGTAGAAGGGGAAGTAACCGAGATCCGTCCCGGCCCGGTGATCACCATGTTCGAATACGCGCCCGGACCCGGCATCAAGGTGAACCGTATCGCCAGTCTGTCCGACGACCTCACCATGGCCCTCCAGGCCCTTTCCATCCGTATCGTTGCGCCCATTCCGGGCAAGGGTGTTGTGGGAATCGAGGTCCCGAACCGTGAGCGGGAGATGGTCTTCCTGCGGGAGATCTTCAGTGCCGAGGAGTTCCACCGGGGCAAGCTGAAGCTTCCCATGGCCCTGGGCAAGGACATCGCCGGGCTGCCGGTGGTCACCGACCTGGCCCGTATGCCCCATCTGCTGGTTGCCGGCGCCACCGGGTCGGGGAAATCGGTCTCCATCAATACCATGATCCTTTCCCTCCTCTATACCGCGACGCCCCAGGACGTGCGTGTGATCATGGTCGACCCGAAGATGCTGGAGCTCTCCATCTACGAGGGGATACCCCATCTCCTCCTGCCGGTGGTGACCAACCCGAAGAAGGCCTCGCTTGCCCTGAAGTGGGCGGTGAAGGAGATGGAGCGCCGCTACCGCCTCATGAGCGACAAGGGTGTGCGCAACGTGGACTCCTACAACAAGAAGCTGGAAAAGGAGGCAGGGGAAGGGGACGGTGTCGAAGGGGACGTCATCGTCATGGATGAGGTGGTGGAAAGCCCAGCCGAGTCCGAGGCGGTGGAGTTCCAGCCTCCCCTGCAGCAGGATGAACCGCTGGAGCACGGCCACCTGCCGTACATCGTCATCGTGGTGGACGAACTGGCGGACCTGATGATGGTGGCCGGCCGCGAGGTGGAGGAGTCCATCGCGCGCCTGGCCCAGATGGCACGGGCAGCGGGCATCCACCTGATACTCGCTACCCAGCGTCCGTCCGTGGACGTCATCACCGGCCTCATCAAGGCTAACTTCCCGGCCCGCATCTCCTTCCAGGTCTCTTCCAAGATAGACTCCCGCACCATCCTGGACTGCAACGGCGCCGAGACCCTGCTGGGCGCGGGCGACATGCTCTTCCTCCCGCCTGGAACCGCCAGGCTGCAGCGCATCCACGGCGCCTTCGTCTCGGATTCGGAGGTGCAGCGGGTGGTGGATTTCCTGAAGAAACAGGCAAAGCCGGTCTACGAAAAGGCGATCCTGGAAATGAAGGAGACGAGCGACAAGGAGGACGACGAGGATCTCATGGACGAGCGCTACGACGACGCGGTGGCCCTGGTGGCCGAGACGCGCCAGGCGTCCATCTCCATGGTCCAGCGCCGTCTCCGCATCGGCTACAACCGTGCAGCCCGCATCATCGAGCGCATGGAACAGGAAGGGATAGTCGGTCCGTCCGACGGTACCAGCCGACCCCGCGAGGTTTTCATCAACAAGCTGTAGTTGTCCGGGCGGCCGGAGTTCAGCCGCCCGTTTTGCCGTACCCATCACGTCTTGTTCTGCTTGTATCCTATCCAATTACCTCCCGGCTGTGTATGCGTTACCGGAATGCTTTCACAGCACCCGTCAGATACCCTGAAAAAGTGGTGTTCTCACGCCGGCAGGCTCAGTGTCGCGCGCAGACCTTTTTCCGGAAGGTTTTCCAGACGGATATCGCCATCGTGGAGGGTCGCGACCTCCCTGACGAAATTGAGGCCCAGGCCGGTGCTCTTTTTCCCGGTATCGGGCCGATGCAGGGAAAAGAACCGATCGAAAACTTTGTCGGCGCAGACCTCCGGTATTCCCGGACCCTCGTCATCCACCGCAAGAAACAGCCGTCCTTCCTCGATCCGTGCGGTTATTACGATACGGCCGTCCGCGGGGCTGAAATCGACGGCGTTCTGGATGATGTTGGACAGGGCCTGGTGAAGCAGGAAAGGGTCACCCTGCACCTGAAGCTCGTCGGCCGGATCGAAAGCAACAACGAGCCCTTTGCGCGAGAGCATGGGTTCCTTGCTTTCCAGGACCGTTTTCACCAGGGCGTTTACGGATACCGGCTCCACGTTGCGCAGGGTCTTTTTCGCTTCCAGGGCCGAGAGTTCCAGCATCCGGTCCACCAGATCCTGAATTCTGGCCGCTTCGGTGCGGATGTTGGAAAGGAAGCGGACCCGCTTTTCGGTCGGCATCTGTTCGTCCATGAGCTCGGCCGCTCCCCGGATGGCGGAAAGGGGGCTCTTTATTTCGTGGGTCAGGGTATGGATATACTGCTCCACGTACCTCTTCCCTTCCAGTGCCTCGCGCATGTTTTCCAGGGCCATGCCCAAGTCCCGCACTTCGCTGTGTCCCAGGGGTGGAAGGGGACCCCGTTTCCCCTCCCGCACGTTGTTGGCGTAGCGGGTGAGGCGCTTGATGGGGTGCGTCAGCCAGAGGGACACGATGAACGAGAGCGCGATGGCGAGGGCAGCGGCGAAATACCACTGGTGGAGCACCCGCGGCTTTTCCTGTGCCAGGAAGGCATTGACGTTGTTCGTGGGCTTCGCCACGGTCAGCACGCCGGCTATCGTTCCGCGAACCAATACCGGGGCCGCCACGTACAGCACCGAGGAAGTTGGATCATGCGGGTTCGCTCGGGTAGTCCTGGTGCCGTACTCCCCTTTCAGGGTCAGTGAGACGTCTCTCCAGCGGGAATAGTCGGCGCCGATATTCCTGCGGTCCGCCGAGTCGAAGATGACCCTGCCCGCCCTGTCGGTAATATAGACACGGCTGTCCACCCTGGTCTTGTGGAAGCTGTAGATTTTGGCCCGAAGCAGGCGCGAGGTCACGTCGCCGAATGTCTCGTACAGGGCCTCGGGGTCGAACCGCTCCTGCTCCATCTGCTTGCCGATGAACTCGGCAAGGATGGTCGCCTGGTCCGCAAGGGGGTCTTCCATGCCCTCGAGGATGAAAACGCGGAGGTCCCTGATGAAATGGCTTACGGGATAGGAAAAGCAGGCGATGGAGATGAGGAGGTAGGCGAGGAATATGCGGCCTGCGAGCTTCACAGGTCGTCCCTCAGGGAGTATCCCATGCCCCGGTGGGTGACGATGGGGTCGGTGTCGGACCGGACGCTTCTCAACTTGGCGCGGATGTTTTTGATATGGGCGTCGATGGTCCGGTCCAGGCTGCATTCCGGCTGATCCCATACCATGTCCATCAGTTGATCGCGGCTCAGAACGTGGCCCGGCCGCCTGATGAAGGTCTTGAGGATCTCGTATTCGTAGCGGGAAAGCTCCAGGACCGTGCCGAAGTAGGATATCTGGCGCTTCGCCTCGTTCACGCAAAAAACATCGTTGCCGGTTGATATGTGGTTGTTCGCGCCTGACCTTCTCAACACGGCCTTGACCCGCGCCGAGACCTCGCGTGGGCTGAAAGGCTTGGTGATGTAATCATCAGCGCCGATCTCCAGGCCCACGATGCGGTCTATCTCGTCGGCCCGGGCGGTGAGAAAGATGATGGGGATAGGGTTCTTCCTCCGGATCTCCCTGCAGAGATCGAAGCCGCTGATGTCCGGCAGGCCGATGTCCAGGACAATGAGGTCGGCGGGATGCTCCGTAAGGGCTTCCAGGACCGGCATGCCGGATGAAAAGCAGGCAGTCTCGAAACCTTCCGTCTCCAGGGCGTATTGAATGGCGTCCGCAATGGCGGGTTCGTCGTCCACTATCAGTATCCGTGCCTTCATTGCTCGAGAACCCCCTTGTTTCAAGATCCCGTTTCCCGTGTTCTCTGTTTTTTAGGGCGGGAAGTCAATCCTTTTTTATGCAGCAACCGATAAAGAAAGCCGGGAAGGGCGCAGACGAGCAATACGGTGAGACTCACCCCGACCACCGGAAGCAGGTGCTCCGCTGACAGAGTGCCGTGCCGGGTGTATGCCCCTTTCAGCAGGGGGACCACGACCGTTACCGTGACATAACAGGAAAGGGGGGCGATAAGGGCGCCGGGAGAGAACGGAGGGTTTTTCTCTTTTGCGGGCGGTCCGGATGCCGGGCGGGGGATCGTCAGGCGCTCCGCCGCGAGATAGACGATGACCAGGACAGCCAGGTACATGGCCGTGCCCGCCAGCCTGTGGACCCTTTCGGGGGTAATCCACTCGCCGTAGATGGAGGCGCCGTACAAGCGGATGGAGAGGAGGATCCTTGCGCTGTTCGTAAGCAGCGTCGCCAGGTAGGCCGCGGCCAGGGAGAGCCAGAGCCATGAGAGCTTTACGGCTCGTGCTTGCAGGCGATGGACAAGGGGAAAGAAGAGTGCCGAAAAGCAGATGATCATGAAGTTGATCCCGGCGCATGCGGGAGCGATCCGGATTCCGCTGGAGAGGTTCACGAACCCGGTGTAGAGCTCCCAGTGGAACTGGATGCCGCTGAAGAACTCCACCATGCGGGCGACGGGAGAGAGCATCCACAGGAGCGCTTCCGCGCCGGCGACGCTGTAATGGTATTTCAATCCGAAGGCGGCCGTGATTCCGAGAAGGTACGGGAGGCCGTTTTCGCGGAGCATCGCTGCTAGTGTTTCTCTGGATGGCGTCATTGTTTCTGATCCTGTTTGAATCCATCGTATGTTTCATCCGGAAAGTGTCGGCGGGGGCCGGGGTGGAACTTCCATGAAGCCTCTCGTAATCGGTCGCCGACACTCACACGAGTCAGTCACCCTGCTGGATTCGAACTGTTTCCAGCGAGTCGCCATCCTGCATTGAAGCCGTACGAGAGGCTCCATGAAAGCCCCGCCCCAGCCCTGGCACCATTTCCCGGTGTTTCCGGGCTGAGGCTATTTGCGGACAAGCCCCATTCGCCGTCTGCGCAGGCCGATGAAAAGGATGGCTGTTCCCATGGCTGCCGCAAGCGCGGTAAGTCCCGGTTCCGGAACGGATGACATTCCCACCGCGTTGTTCGAGACACCTTCGGGAAGTGGCAGCGGTTGGTCAACGTTCGCTGCCTTTGCGTCCGGGTTGCGCACCACGTCGAGCACGGCGATGAACGAGGTGTAGGTCGTGAGCAGGCTGTACTCCAGGCCGAGCGCGGTCACTTCCTTTCCGGTTTCGGGATTTTCGCCCTGTGCGTTGAAGTAGGTCAGCCGGGCTACTCTCGAACGCGCCCAGAGGTATCTCAACGGGGCATGCCGGGGAAGGGGTTTCGTATCCCGGACCCGGAAGACACGGCGATAGGCACCGTCCGCGGTCCGGCCGCTGACCTCGATGCTGCCCGCGGGCTTTCCCCGGTATTTGCCGAACAGGATCAGGGGACGCTTGGCGAACAGGTCGGGAGTGGCAGGAGGTTCCACACCGTAGGTTTCGAAATCCCGGAATGTGACTCGGGTATCGGTCAGCAGGGGAGACCGCACATAATCGCGGAAGCGGGATGCGGCGGCCGCTGCATGTTCCGGCTTTGTTACCACGAACGGCTCTCCCTGGCCGGCTTTGGCTATCCCTTCGATGAGGTAGCGGTTCACGCTCGACCCGATGCCGAAGGAGAAGACATTGGTCTTGTCCAGGTTCTTGCTTATCAGGGAAAAGACCTCCCGTTCCGCGTCGATATAGCCGTCGGTAATGATGATGACCGATCGCGCAGTGCCGGCGTTCGTTGGAATCGACAGGGCGTTTTTCAGGGCCGGCGCCAGTTCGGTGCCGCCGCCCCCGGACTGGTTGTCGATTATCTTCAGCGCCCTGGCGACATTCTCTTGAGTCGCGGGTACCGAGGAAGGCGCCATGACGCTCGACGAGCCCGCGAACAGGACCAGGTTGAAGGTATCGCTCATCCTCAGGTTGGATATCAGGTCCCTGATGAGCGCTTTTGCCGTATCCAGAGGGAAGCCGGACATGGAACCGGAAACGTCCAGAATGAAGACGTACTCCCTCGGCAGGATGTCGGCCGGGTGTACCCGTTCCGGTGGCTGAACCATCAGCAGGAAGAAGTTCTCCTTTTCCCCTTCGTAGAGCATGAGGCCACTCTGAATCTGCTTTCCCGCAAGCCGGTACGTGAGGATGAAATCGCGGTTTCCCCCGAAATCACCCGGCCTGGCAAGGGAGACATCGGCCATGGAGCTGTTTTTCCATGACAGGCCGATGGCGTGGGAGCGGCTACTCACCTCCTGGAGCGGGATCCCGGTTGACAGGGAAACGTTGATGGAGAAATTGGTGGGCGGGGTCTTCCCCTCCTTGAGGTAGGGGCTTTTGACCCACCTGTCGCTCTCGGGGGCTGTCGCTTCTTTCCGGTTGGAATAGCGGGGCCCGACAACGGTGGGGTAGACGAATTCGTACGTTCCATCCGTGGGCGTCAGGAGTTCCGTGTAAT
Organism: uncultured Geobacter sp.; assembly: GCA_937886325.1. Classification (GTDB taxonomy): domain Bacteria; phylum Desulfobacterota; class Desulfuromonadia; order Geobacterales; family Geobacteraceae; genus RPRC01. The sequence goes on along the minus strand of CALABV010000200.1, from coordinate 27,464 downwards.
GGAGTTCGATGAGCACCGCGTCGCCGGGCATGATATTGGCGAGGCTCATGGTGAAGACGTTGGGACGCTGCTCTTCCAGGAGTGAAGCGCTCTTTCCTTCCGCTTTGGCCCTTTCGAACTCCTGTTTGGCCGCCTCGCGCTCCCGTATCCTGGCGGTAACAATCCGGTTGCCGACGGTCATCTTCATGCCGTGGACCGCGGCCCTGGTGGACGCGGGAAATATATAACGGGCATTGATGGGGGTTTTCCCGTTGTTCACGTATTTCTGGGTAACGAATACATCCGCGATGACTCCGATAACGGTCGCCTTGACATCGGTGGACGTGAGGGAAAACGAGTCAACCGACGGGTCGCCTTTCTCAACGAAGAAATACGGGGAGAGCGTCTTGTCCTCCGACGGTTCTTCCGACGCATGGGCCGGAAGCCGGCAAAGCAGTACGGCTGCAACCAGCGCGATATGCCCCAACCATTTCATCCTCTTCATGACTGCCTCCTTTTCCCTGTCGGTGCACGGCCCGAGGGCTCTGCCCGCATGCGGTATCTCGTTTCGGAGCAACCATACAAAGGGATGATGAAATAACTATGAAACGGATATGAAAAAAGCGTGAAAAGCAGGAAGTCCGCGCGGCCCTGATGTCGACCGGGATGAATGGAAAGGCATCACTGCCGGAAAAAATCGCCTTTCAGTTTCCCTGAAAAGTGGTAAGATACCGGCGTATTCATTCTTGCCGTACAGTATCCCGGGCCCCTTCAGGGGCATTATTTTTTCGCGGAACAAGGAGATTCATCATGACCATGAGTGATCTGATCGTCGAGTACCTGGAGCGGTTTGGCGTGGAGTATGTCTTCGGCATACCGGGCACGCCGCTGGGCCCGTTGTTTGACGCCCTGGCGCGCAGCGAGCGGCGGGGAGGCCCCCGCGCGGTCCTCACCCGACACGAGGCGGGCGCGGCCTTCATCGCGGACGGCTATGCCCGTGAAAGCGGCAGGATAGGCGTGTGCTGTTCAACCACCGGTCCCGGCGCCACCAACCTGATCACCGGCGTGGCCTCGGCCTATGCCGAGCAGGTGCCGATGCTGGTCCTCACTCCCCAGACAAAGATCCCGGAATTCAGCTTCGGCTGCTTCCAGGACTCTTCCCGGGACGGCGTAGACATCATGAGCATGTTCGACCACTGCACCCGCTACAACTCCATGGTGACGCATCCCAACCAGCTGGAAAGAAAGCTGGCCGCGGCACTTACCACGGCTTTGGGCACTCCCAAAGGGCCTGCCCACCTGAGCATTCCCTTCGACATCTTCGCCGCCGAGGCCCCGGGTCCCGCATCCTTTCCCGGCCTGCTTGAACTTCTCTCCGCCAGGGGAACGGCCGTTGACGGCGCTGCCCTGGAGCGGCTCGTGGAAGATGTCCTGTCAGTTGTCAATCGGGGAGGAAAGATCGCCCTGCTGGTCGGCCACAACGGTATCGGCTTCGGGAACGAGATTACACGCTTCGCCGAACTGGTGGGCGCCGAGATCGTTACCACGCCCCGCGGCAAGGCAGCCATCAATCCCTACCACCCACTGGCGCGGGGCGTTTTTGGCTGCGCCGGCCACGCCTCGGCGCGGCGGTCGCTCAGCGCCGACACGGTGGAACTGATGCTTGCGGTGGGCACCAACCTGGGCGAGTGGTCCACCAGCAAGTGGGACCCCATTCTCATGAACAACCGAATGATCCACATCCATAACGACCGGAAATGCTTCACCCGTTCTCCCATGGCCCGTCTCCATGTGGAGGGCGCTATCGGAGAGGTTTTCGTCCGATTGAACGAACGTCTCTCGGGGGAACTGAAGCCGTCCGCAACGACGCCCTTCGACCCGGATGCCTCGGCGATGGCCTCTTATGTGCCCACGGGCATCCAGGTTATCAACCCGGCCTGCTGCGCTCCCGCCGAAGGCAAAGGCCTCCTCAAGGCCCCACAGGTCTACACGGAACTCATCCGGCGTCTGCCACGGGAGACCCGTTTCTTCATCGACAACAGCAACAGCGTTCCCTGGTCCATCCACTACTTTTTCCATCCCCGACCGGAGAGCTACCACCTCTCCATCGAGTTCGCCACCATGGCCTGGGCCGTGGGCGCGGCGGTGGGCGGAGCGTTCGGCGATCGCCGTGCGCCGTCGGTGTGCATCGCCGGTGACGGCTGCTATCTCATGAGCGGCCAGGAGATCACCGTGGCGGTGGAGCAGGGCCTGCCGGTGATCTTCGTGGTGCTGAGCGACCAGGGATACGGCCTGATACGGCACGGCCACCGGGCCCTGGGCAAGGAGCGGGTCGATTTCGATATCCCGCCGGTGGATTTCGCCATGATGGCCCGTGCCGCCGGCGCCGAGGCCCATACCATCCGCGAGGCCGGGGATTTCGATCTCATCGACTGGCAGGCGTTGGCCGAGCGTCAGGGGCCGACCCTGCTGGATGTGATGATTGATCCTGAAGAGAGGCCGCCGCTGGCGATGGCGTAACTGGCTGATCCCTTCTTTTCTTTTCCCGGCGCAGGCTTTTTCGGGAACTTTTTTCTCCCGCTCCTGTCCAATGGAGCAGAAACGGGTGATATCCGCCCGGAACGTAAGGAGGAAAGACTATGAAAAAGCTGCTGATTCTGATTCTGCTGACGGCCGCGGTCTGTGCGATGGCTGTCGGCGCGGTGCAGTCCAGGGAGGCGAAGATATCCGGCGGGGAGGGCGAGGACCGCACCCTTTCCCCCTATTTCTTCGTGAAGAGCGACGACCCGGCAGTGGACCGGCTTCCCCTCAAATCCACGTCGGCCGCGGTTGACATCACCGGGGTTATTGCCGATGTGCGGGTCGCCCAGGTCTACAAGAACGAGGGGAAGCGCACGCTTGAGGCGATCTACGTCTTCCCGGGATCGACCCGTGCCGCCGTGTACGGCATGAAAATGACCGTCGGCGACCGGACCATCGTCGCGAAAATCCGCGAACGGGAGCGCGCGCGCAAGGAATACGAGCAGGCGAAACAGCAGGGGAAGAGCGCGTCCCTCCTGGAGCAGCAGCGGCCCAATGTCTTCCAGATGAACGTGGCCAATATCCGACCGGGCGACGAGATCCGGGTGGAGCTCTCCTACACGGAACTGCTGGCGCCTGAATCGGGGGAATATCAATTCGTCTATCCCACCGTGGTCGGGCCTCGCTACTCCAACCGACCCGCCGCGGACGCCCCTCCCTCGGAGAAATGGGTGGCGAGCCCCTACCTCCACGAGGGAAAAGAGCCTTCCTACGCATTCGACCTGAAGGTGAAACTCGCCTCCGGCATCCCTCTGAAGGAGATTGCATCTTCGTCCCACACGGTCGACATCACCTATAGCGGATCGTCCCGCGCTTCCGTGCGCCTCTCTCCAAAGGACAAGGCCGGCGGTAATCGGGATTTCATTCTCAAGTACCACCTTGCGGGCGGTGGGGTGGAGTCCGGCCTGCTCCTGTCCAGGGGAAAGACGGAGAACTTCTTCCTCCTCATGATGGAACCGCCGAAACGGGTCACGGTCGACCGGATTCCGCCCCGGGAATACATCTTCATCGTGGACGTCTCCGGCTCCATGCACGGCTTTCCCCTGGAGATCTCCAAGAAGCTGCTGCGTGATCTGATCGGCGGATTGCGGCCGACCGACCGCTTCAACGTCCTCCTCTTCGCCGGCGGTTCCTCTCTGATGGCGGAACAATCCCTGCCCGCGACCGGGGAAAACCTGACCCGGGCGCTGGATGTCATCGACCGGCAGCAGGGGGGCGGCGGCACTGAGCTTCTTCCGGCCATGAAACGGGCGCTGGCGCTGCCGAAGACACCCGGGTTCTCCCGGACGGTTGTCATCGCAACGGACGGCTACGTGAGCGTGGAGACGGAAACCTTCGACCTGATCCGGAAAAGCCTCGGGGACGCCAACCTGTTCTCCTTCGGAATCGGCTCCAGCGTGAACCGGTTCCTGCTGGAGGGAATGGCCCGGGCCGGGATGGGCGAGCCGTTCATCATCACAAAGCCTGATGAGGCCGCGAAAACGGCCGATCGTTTCCGCGCCTATATCAAGTCGCCGGTGCTAACCCGCGTGAGGGTCGATTTCGACGGCTTCCAGGCCTTTGACGTGGAGCCGCCGTCCATCCCCGACGTGCTGGCGGAGCGGCCGGTGGTGGTGTTCGGCAAATGGCGCGGCCCGCTGAAGGGAACCATAACGGTGAGCGGCCTGGCAGGCGATGGGAAGTACGAAAAGAAGATCAACGTGAGCAGTGCCGGGCGTCCGGAGGATAACGGAGCGCTCCGCTACCTGTGGGCGCGGCATCGCATCGCCCTGCTGGCCGATTACGAGAACCTCCGCCACGATGACGGACGGGTGAATGAGATCACCTCCCTCGGCCTCGCCTATAACCTCCTTACCCGCTACACCTCCTTCGTGGCCATCGACAGCCGGGTGCGGCACACGGGAGGAGACGCCACCACCGTGGAGCAGCCGCTGCCGCTGCCGGAAGGGGTTTCCGTTCTGGCGGTGGGCGGGATGGGTGCCCCGGCCATGATGAAGTCGATGGCTCCCATGGCCCCGCCTCCACCGATGCCCATGCGTGAGTCGGCCAAGCGGGAAGAGAAGGCCCCTGTCGCGCAGGCTTCCGAGGAGAAGCAGGCCACCGTTTCCATCGGCGCCAGGGGAGTGAAGTGGGAGGGCGCACGGCCGAATCGGTCGCTCCTCGCGGGGAAGGAAGTCTGGAAACCGTACCTGGCGGATCTTACCGCCTTGTATACCGAATACCTGCGGAAGCACCCCGGCGTGGGCGGCACCATCGTCCTTCGCTTGACGGTCAGGGGCGACGGCACGGTGCGGAAGGCGGAAATACCCGCCAGCGACTTGAAGCATGCCGCCCTGGAGCAGGGTATTCTGGAGAAATCCCGGAAGTGGACCTTTCCTCCATCCAGGGGCACGGTTGATACGGTCTTTGTCGTGTCTCTGGATCTGAAACCGTAGGAAGGCTGCACATATAGGTGACGGTTTTCCGTTCAAGCGGGCCGTCACCTTTTTTGTGCGATAACCTCATTTTCCCCTACGGATTTTTCCTGTTCCGTTTGTCTTGCCAGTTTTCCTCTTGACAGGAAAAAGCGGACATGTTAAAAGAGCGAACTCAAGACAACGAGGCTGCTGTAGTTTTTAGGGCACACTATTTTGATTAGAATCCCAGCATATCAGTAAAGTGATGTGACGGGAGCAACAATTTCATATTCCCCAGTAGCTCAGTCGGTAGAGCAGGTGATACAGCAGGAGAGAAGGCCCGATGCGCATGCATCGGGCCTTTGTGCGTTTATGGGGTGGTGATGTAGCCGTCTTTTCGGAGGGGTAGGTGGATGCGGGCTATGCGGTCGCCGTCTTCGTTGCGAGGGAATGGGTAGGTGATGATCGCGTAGTTTTCAAACAGGTCGATTCGCGATATCGCCATGCTGATTATGTCTCGCTGGCCGTCGGTGGTGAGGCTGTCGAACTCGGCTCTACTGACACTGAGCGCTTCCCAGTCGGGGACCGATCCAGCCAGGGCGAGCGCTGTCCGCTCCTCACCTCTGAGGCGTTCGATTTCTGCATTCAGTTCGTTCATCTTCTGTTTCGCGTCCGCGAAATCTAGGATTCCGTCGGCGATGGCGGACACCAGGCGGGATTTCTTGTCCGTTGCCTTCTTCAGCTTGTTTTCTATCAACTCCAGTTCTTTTCCCGGGTTGCTCTTTTCAGCGGCTATCTGCCAGTATTGTTTCAACGGTTCCAGGTCCTCGATGGTGTTGAACAGGTTGGTGAGCACGCGGTCATTGAGCGCCTGCTGAGGAATGAGGCGGGCTTTGGGGCACTTGCTCTTGTCGTTCTTGGTCTGGCAGCCGTAATAATCATTGCGGGTACCGTCGCGTCGTATCCGGGAATTATGCCAGACTTTGACGGTCCGGCCGCAGTATCCGCACCAGACGAGGCCAAGGTTTGAGAGCAGGGCAGCGTAGGCTCTTCTGCCCTGTCCATTTTTCCTTGTCCTTCGTCCTGCTCTGACGCGGGATGCCGTTTCGGCATCGAGGCAGGGATCCCATTCGCATTGGATTACCTCGCCGGTCTGAGGGTCTATTCTGAGCGCCTGACAGAATAACAGCCTATCGTCTGATAGAATGCGACGGACGGTGATTTCCGGCATGTCCATTTCAGAGGCGATTGATTTGGCGCTTCTTGTTTCGGCCAGTGACCATATACGCTGTATCTTTGGAAGTTGCATATGATCTATGATGGGCCGTTCCTGGGCATGATCATAGACATACGGAGGCGGCGGGGTTCCGCCCAGGAACATGCCTTGACGGAATGCCTGCTCCCATCCTTCTCTCATCCGGCCTTTGAGGACCTTCATTTCCACTGAGCTGAATCCCCCCTCCATCAAAAGCAGCATCCAGTCAGAATGTTGCCCGGGATCAAGGACTCGGCTCAAAGTGGAAAGCTTGACGCCATGCTCGCCGCAAAGATATAGCCAGGCGACGTAGTCCTGCAGGGAGTCGTCACGGGAGAGACGCGAGAGTTCTATGGTAAGGATTACTCCCACCTTGCCGGAGCGGATGTCGGCTTCGAGGCGGGCACGTTCGCGCAGATCGTCTGTTTTGCCGCGTGCAGCCGAAGCATGGCCGTCATCGTAGATTTCATAGGCCCATCCCTGGTTCTTTGCATGGGCGGGGAGCTGCTCACGTTGCAGTTCAAGGCGATGCGAGGGCTTATCTTTGTCTTTGCGGGATTTTCTGATGTAGATTGCGGCGTTCATTTTTATTCATCCATTTAAGATAAATTGATATTTCGTCCAGAAAATTTGTTGATAAAAAGTCGTTTTTTTGGTAAATATTTTACATAAGAAAAACAGCCCTGCGTGTTCGCCCTTGATCCAAAGTGTATGGAAACATACCGCGAGCCGCAGGGTTAAATTTTTTTTGGAGCTTATTGATGCGAACAAGGCGGTATGCAATTCTTATCGATGGTGGCTTCATAATTAAAATACTCCAGAGAAAATTGAAACGCTTTCCTACCGCAAGCGATATTGTCGCTGAATGCGAGAGAATCAGAACAAATTCCTGCCTTAACAACTACGAACTGCTTCGCATCTATTTTTATCATGCCCCTCCCAGCGGGGTGTCGCTCGAAAACCCAATTGATAAAAGTTCCATGAATTTGGCGTCGTCAAAGCTGTTCATGTCTTCAAAGGCACTGCTGGACAGCTTGGAGATGAAGCCAGATTTTGCTTTAAGATTAGGTGAAACTGCCGCACGTGGCTGGAAGCTGGGAAAGTCTGCATTGAAAGACATCGAAAGAAACGGTAGCAGGGCTCTTGCACCAAAAGACCTCGAACCGAATATTACTCAAAAAGGTGTCGATCTCAGAATCGGCTTGGATATTGCCCGGTTGTCTTTGCGGGAGATGGTCGGCATTATTGTGGTCATAACAGGTGATTCTGATATGATACCAGCCTTCAAATTTGCCCGTCGTGAGGGAGTAAGGGTCTATTTGGACCACATGGGGAATCCCGTTTCCCGTGATTTACAAGCGCACACCGACCTGATTTTTTAACTTTATCAATCCCGTCCGCTGTTTCCCGTGGGTGGAGTATCGCTGAAATGAATCGTTCCTTCCTTATCGGTCCAGGTATGTACCCCTTCAGGCGCCGCTGATGGGGTAATTGATTGATACTGGAAGTCTGGCGGATCCTGGCGGAAATAGTTGCCTGTTGGATAGGCAGAGTAATCGAAGGTCGGACCGGTAAACGCGGGGCCTCGGTAGTGTCGGTTATATCGGTACGGACGGTAGTAATATGGTGAATAGGCGCGGTATCCGGTGTAGTATCGCGGGGAGTAGTTGCCGTGGTAGCTCCGGTAGCTGTAGCTGTGGGAGCTACCGGAGCCCCTGCTGTGGTAGCCTCCGGCAAGGGCTGTTGTCGGGAGAAGCAGGATTATTATGAGGAGGAAAATTTTCATTTCAACACCCCTCCAAGTCATATCTACTTCAGAGCGGAAGTAGCGCCTTTATGGCAGCGCCAAAGACGGCGAACAACACAAAGAGACCTATTAAAGCCGGTATCGAAGCCAACGCCCATTTCATAATGAACCCTACCATGGAAAGGAACGGCATGTCGAAATCGGTCACTACCACGCGCGCGCCATCACTGACCGATTGAATTTTCGTTGCGACGCCTGGTTTGTCCGTTCTGCAATATGGGCATACTGTAGAATTTGCCGACACCTTTTTTCCGCATTCGCACATCCAATATTCCATTTTACGCCTCCGCGGAATCCGGTTCGAGTTCTGGTTCTGGTTGCGATCTTTTTACGGCTTTTGCGGCTGCCTTCTTGATTCTCGTGGATGCCTTTGTCGCCGCTTCCCCTTCTATAACTTCACGTTTTAGCACCTCGATTTTGATTATATTTTCAATTTCAGATGTTTCGACCTGGAGGCCCGTAAAGAGTTTTCGCAGTTCCTTCCTTACCGTATCAATCAGTGTTCCACTCTGAAGGATAGCCGCTATAGTGAATTTGTTCACTGTTTGCGCCCGTTCGTGAAAATCTTCAATTACCGATTTGTTCAATCCTTCTTTGCACAGCAGGAACAGTTTTTCCTGGTCGTCATTTTTGCGCGGGTTGATTGAAAGGAGATCGATGCAACAGACACGCTCTGTAGATATGGGCTTTTCGAATTTGATTCTATGGATTTCCCATACTATGCCATTGGAAAGGACAACCCAGTTCACTCCTTGGTTTGCTCCGTAATTGACGGCCTGCTGTAGATGGTTATTTTTGAGGTCAAGCCCGATTGCCTTGACCTCAATGAGGTACTTTACGACACCATCCACCTTTATAGCCAGGTCGCAATAGGTGTTTCGGATGCAATATTCGCTGGTTATATCAGTGTATTTGTCAAAGCCGAAGACAGCGGACAGTATATCCTTCACAATAGTAACGGTGTCAGACTCGTTGATATCGCGGTCCTTGGCGTTCTTGAGAATGACCTGGAATCGCCCGAGTTCTTTAGAGAAGCGGTCGGATGCTTTTTTCGGGATTGCAATCATTGCTTCCTCCTTGGTTTTATTTATTCTCTCCACTTTATCCTGGCCTCGTATACGGCCAGGCTCTTCACTACATCGAGCACGTGCACCTGGGCCTCCCTGGAAAGGGATGAACAGGCTCGTGTGATTTCCGCGATTGTGTCGGACACTTCTTCCGGGCGATAAAATTCGGATATATCAACCTGTAGTGCTTTGGCCATCCTTGAGACCACGTCTTTCCCTACGCTGGCGTGCCCGGACTCGATTTGTCCGATGTATGGGACGCCGGATAAATGGCCGAGTTGTCGTTGAGACAGATTTTTCAGGCCTCGCAAGCGTACCAGATTACTTCGTATGCGGTTATCTATATCACATTTCCCAGAATTGTTGAATACTGTCTCATTTTTTGTCATATAAAAAATCTTTAGTCGCGCTCAATGGCAATCAGGCGCTTAGTGTTTTACATATTTTTCTCACGAAGAACGCTCGATTTTCCGTGAAACCGCTTAGTAAAATACTAAAGATTTTTCTTGTTTTGGTGAACTGATTAAAATTAACTGGCGTTATTCTTGCTGCATATAATGGCTTTGACCAGGCGCATAACCAGTTCTCGGACTTCCGGATCGGCCTGCCGGAGGTCTTCGATGACTGCCAGTTCTTCGGGGGTGAGCTGGATTAGTTTTCCGTCCGGGGTTCCGGCCATATGGCCTCCGGTTAGGATCCAGTCGCTGGAGGTGTTGCCAATCTTGGTCAATTTGACAAGGGTTTCCATGGACGGAACCGAATCGCCCGTTTCGTATGCCGATACGGCGGCGGCCGTCACACCGATGAGCCTGGCGAACACTTTTTGGGTGTGTCGCAGGCGTTTCCTTGTTTCCCTTATCCGATGACCAATATCCTTGGCATTCATGCCTCCATTAGATGCGTCGGGTTACAAATGTCAAATAATATCAACACTGTTTTATATTTTGATAATAATTCAAATATTGATGTATTTTTGTGCCAAAAAAAATCAGGAGGTTGCAGATGACGTTACCGGACAAAAACTGTGATAGTCTGCACGACGAAGCGGAGCGCCTGCGCTCGGCCTTAATAGCCGGGTGCGGGATAGAGTTGACCGATAAGGAAAGAATCGGGCTGATCCGCCGATTGCTTGCGCTGAAAATATCGGTTCCATTATTTGTAGTGATTGTCGCCGCCATCGTGACTCCTCATGGCGCCCATCAGGCAATACGTAAACCCGCATCTGTATTCCGCTAGACAAGGGCGGGCTCAGGGTTGTGGTTGTCCGGAGCCCGCTAATCTTCTCTCTCCTCCCGTTCCCGCTTTTTTATTTCTTCCGCCTCGTATTCAGCGATTTTTTCCAAAGCATCCGCTGCGAAACGGTATTGCTTTGCCAGTGGCAGTTTTTTCCCCTCCCTGATTACTTCCTGGAAGGCGGCAGGGATGTCTTTCATTTCTTCATCGGTCGGCCCTACACCATCTGGTGCCTCACCAGTAACCATCGCGGATATCTCTGTGCCGTATTCTTTGCCGGTGATGAGCCAGTCAGTGGTCACGCCGGTGAGTTCTGCGATTGTTGCGAAACCGGTGCCTGACGGCTCAGTTCGGCCTTGTATATATCCTGTGATAGTTGGTTCTACGACCCCAAGTTTTTCCGCTAATGTTCGCTGGGTAATTTTGGCGGAATCTAGGGCCTGTTTTATTCTGCGACCAATTTCCCTTTTATCTGTGTTCATATCTGAATTTTATACTATTTATTTTTGTTTTGTCAAAGTGCTTTACAAAATATGAAATATACGAGATTTAAGGGTGTTATAAATGAAAACAATAACCAAAATCACGCGATAGCTTTACATAGTGCAAAATAAATTGTTGACAATTTACAAAATATGAATTATGACATTTACAAAAAGTAAAATAATTAAACCCTCGGCAGATTGGGGGTGAAAAGGAGATGGGGAGATGGAAGGGTGTTCTAAGTGGAAAAGGTTTCTCAATAATGCAATCGGCGACGAGCCCCTTATAGCTGCGTTACAGGAGTTTTTCGGCAGCTGTCTCAGTCCGCGGCAGTTCGGCCGCATGCTTATCCTTGCTGGCCCACCGGAAAGCGGCAAATCCACCATTTCCAATATCCTCACGGCAATCGTCGGAAGCGAAAGGGTGTCCTATGCCCCTCTGTCGCGGCTCGGAAATCAGTTCACCCTCGCGGAGATGTCCCGGAAACAGGTAAATATTTCGGATTGTGACGACACCAAGGATTTCAACCAAGCCGAACTGAAGGCAATACTGCACGGTGACCCCCTGACAGCTTCGTTTAAGTTCAAACCACCCTTTATCTTCACCCCTGAAATTAAGCTGGTATCCATTCAGCGGGAGCTGCCAGCGGGCCTTGACAAATCTCCTGGAATCTTCCGCCGTATGCTGATTGTCCAACTCCGCCAGCCAACAAACCGTGAAGACAACCTGTTGTCCCAACTGAAAATGGAACTGGCAGAAATCAAAGCGTGGGCGGAAGAAGGGCTCAGAAGGCTTGAAAAAAATGGGAGCTTTTCGGATTAACCGTTGTTTTTGAAGTTTTCGAGAAAGCCGAGCACGACCCTGGAGGTTGCGTTTGCCTCTTTGCCGAGCTTGCTGGTTTTGCCGTAAGCAGCTTGTATCTGGATCGTGATGTCCAGCAACTGCTTGTAGTTGTCTCTCAATTCACGGCAAACGATTTCAAATTCATCTGGAGCAAAACCAGGCTTTTTAACCATCTTCCCTTCCTCCTCTGTTTTGGTTTTGTTTGGCGACGTAACTATAGCAGGACGGGGAAGGGATTTAAACAAAATCTAAGGAAGTGAACAGTATGACCCTCGGTGAAACGATTGCGGATACGCGCAAGAGTCGCGGAATGAAGCAGGAGGAGCTTGCCAGAGCTATCGGGCTGTCCGCCCCGGCTTTGTCGGTAATAGAGAACGATTCGCTCAAGAATGGGCCGGACCCGCAACTGGTTATCAGGATATCCGATGCCCTGGCGTGCGAGTCCATTCTTTACAAGTACATCGAGGACAATCCTGTGTACCGGGCGATCATACCGAAGGTGTTTCCCGACCTCAACAATATCCGCAACGAACCCGCCGTCATATTCAACAAGGTTGCCCGTGAAGCCGATGAAGCCCGCGTCGCGGCGCTGGAACTGGGTGAAATATTCGCGAATGCCGACCCCCGGCGCGTGCCTGATTTTGAAACCAAATTCAAGGCCAACATGCAGCAGATTATCGATATCAAGCGGTGCGTGGAAATCCTGGAAACGCAACTGATTGCGTCCCACATCATCAACCAGTCCGGCCTCCGCCAGATATACGCCGAGCAGCAGGCGAAATGCGAGGCAAATGGACACCATGTCCCGGAGCAGAGGACAGGGACGGAGGGGTGAATCATGGCACGGAAACGTAGCTGTCCGAAACGGGAGCAGTTCACCGACGAGGAATGGGAGCGGTTCGGAAAGTTGTGCGAGGCGCTGAAGGCAGCCAAGGCGACAATCCGTGCACAGCAGACGGATCCGAAAGGAGTCGCGCCGTGAGCTACTACGATGAGCAGCGGGAGAAGAATCTGAAGGCTCTGGATATGCTGGCGATATACGTCGTGTTCGCCATCCTTTTTGCCCTGTGCGGTATGGCTCTGGTGGATGCCATTGATAAAGACCAGGAACAGAACCTGTTGAGCCCGTCGGAACGGGTCGAGGTGGTGTCAAGATGGAAGTGGCCGCATTCCGGGCTGGTGATTCAGTCCTGGGCGCACGGATACAGGAGTACCGAACGACGAAACTATGATGACACGTGCGGGCGGCGTTCCCCCTCCTGGTGCCGACTGGACAGTAGCCATGCTGCCCTCTACCGCACTTTTTATTGCCCGCCACCGAATCTACGAAAGGAGGCTCCATCGCGGGCCGCCCGCGATAGTCGCGTACACGGAGGCGGGACTTTGTACACAAATTGCGGGGTTTTTGCTCTCCTTTCCCCGCAGGCCCGTCCTGGAGATGACTTGCAAGGGAGTCTCCAGGACGGGAATAACCGGAGGCAGCCATGTGCGACGAATGCGAGTTTTACCACAACTGTGTTCATGCCGCCCGGATCTGCCGGGATATTCTGAGGACGGGCGACTTCAAGAGCATGACCGCGCGATTCAATGAAAAAACACGGAACTGCCAGTTTTTCATCCCCAGGGAAAGGAGGCGCTACGCATGACCACGGTTTGCAGCATCTGCGAAAAGGTTATTTCCCGGGATGACAGCCCGGCGATACTGACCGCCGAAGGCGAGGAGATGGTTTCCCACGGCGCTCACCAGGAGTGCATGCGGGTATTTTACGGCGAGGACTTCCAGGACCTCCTGGAGGGTGAGCCGACATGACACTGCTCCCTACGACATGGCAGTTCATACGGCGTTACCCGTACCTGCTTCCGTTCCTGTTCATCGTCTACGCGCTGGTTATCGTCAGTTATGCATGGCTGGCCATGAAATGGCTCTGGACCAGATTTGACGGCATTCTCCGCGCATCGTGTTGCGAGTTTTGCCCGGAGGATAAATGGATTTGCCTAGTGGCCTGCGAAAAGGTTTCAAACAGGCTCGAATTGATAGACGCTGAACTCGATCGTGTCGAGGTGAAGCCTGAGTCGGCATACCATCCATGCCGCGGTTGCGTGGCCGCCGATGGCTGCAACCAGTCATGCCTGAAGTTGGAGCGCTGGGAGATGAGGCAATGAACCTGTTGCGTGAACTGGACAGAATGACGCAGCCGACGGCCGCTTCCAGGGTGCGATCCTTGTCGCCCGATGAGATTGCGGCCCTGGAGCGCGACCGCAAGATTACGCCGGTTGAGGACATCCCCAAGAGCCACGCAATGACCAGGGTATCAACACCGAAAGGCTTCCTGGAGTTTATCAAATGATGATGGGAGAGTGCCGGCCCATGTCGGCCAGGATTTCACCCAGGCAATGCGAAATCAACCGTGACAGGGATTTGTATCTGTGCGGGAATTGCGACGGCCTGGAGAATGTCGCGGAAGAGATCTTTGAGGAGGTAGTCATGCCGAAGAAGGAAGAAGGCGCCGGCCGTCGCGGTACACACCTGTTGTGCAAGGTGGCAGGCTGCCAGAAAATCAGGGTCAGGGACGGAATGTGTATGGCGCATTTCAGAGAGGCAAAGAGGACCTCAGGGAAAGCAACCGCTCCGGCTCCACCGTTTGAGCCATGCGACCTTTCCGTCACCTATGGCGCTACTTCCGCCCCTGTCCCGGCTGAAGATGTTCATGAATCCATAGCCACGTCTCGTGCACCCGAGGCCCTCTCCGCTCTGTTGCCCCCCCCCGAACCATCCCCTCCGCCCCGCAAGGGCGTATTTCTCGATTTGACGGATTTCCCCGACCTCGACGCCTGGCTGCAGGATATGTGCGCCACATCAGAGATTCCCATCGCCATTATCGGGCTCCTGGAAGCACGCCGCAAGGGGCTGCTTTTGCCGAAGGTGGCCTGATATGAGCGGATTATCGTCCCTGCCCGGCCTGGAAGCTCATCGCATTGTTCCCGAGGAAAAGAAACCCGCGTTTGACCACGAGAAGGCGGCCCGGCTGGTGTCGGATGCCGTTTCGCTGCTGGAGTCACAATATCCACAGGGCGGTATGGAATGGCTGCGGGAGAACCGACGGGACGTTATCGATCATCTGAAGGCCGCAGAAGCACGGCTGGACAAGGCTGCTGCGGGTGAAGAGTTGGCGGAGTTTACGGCGGCCCTGAAGCACTATACGGAGAGCTACAAGCGGGCTTTCGAGGTCTACAACGGGCGACCTCCGGTTATCGAACGTCAGAAGGTGCTATTTCCATAATGGGCTATGCATTGGAACAACTGGGACCGGACAAGTGCCGGGAAATAGCAGAAGGGCTGTTCACGGTCGAAAAGATGTACGGCGGCGTCAAGCTGCACGGTTTCTGCCCGATACATGGCGACAAGAAGACCAGCTCATTTGTCTACCATTTCGTCGAGGACTGGTTCAAGTGCAAGTCGTGCGGGGCGGGAGGCGATCTGGTGACGTTGTGGCAGGAGGTCACGGGCAAAGGGTTCCGGGATTTCAAGGAAGAATTCGGGGATGGTGAGATATCGACCGGTCAAAAAAAGCCCGGCAGAAACCATTCTGCGCGGCCGTCCGGAGACAAAATTGACGAAAGCGGTTGGGAGCAGCAGCGTCTGCCGGATGTGTTTGTCTCCGAGGAAGCTCTCGAGGCCCTCCCACCCCTCCCGGCGGACCGCATTGCCGAGCTCAGGGAATGGAGAGGCTGGTCTCCGCAGGTCGTCGAGATCCTGGACCTGCGGGAGTACACGGATCCGAAAGGCGCAAAACGGATTGCGATTCCTATTCGCGACGACCAGGGCCGCCTGTGCAATATCCGGCTGTATCAGCCGGGTGCCGACCAGTTCAAGGTTATTTCCTGGTATGACGCCAAGTGCCAGGCCTGCGGCGGAAAGTGGAAGGTGGTCGTCAAGGGCAAGGCCAGGGAGAAGTCCTGCAAGGAGTGCGGAGCGCTGCCGAACGATTACGGCAGGACCAGGCTCTGGCCGCCGCCGTCGCAGTGGAAGCAGGGCCTGCTCTGGATTTGCGAGGGAGAGCCGGACACGATTTGCGCGCTGTCACAGGGGCTGAATGCGGTCACCCAGACCGCCGGCTGCGGGACGTGGCGCGACGAATTTTCACGGATGATGGCAGGTCGCGACGTGGTGATTGCCTATGATGCCGACCAAGCCGGTTTCAAGGGCTCCCACGTGGCGGCCGCATCTATCGCCCAGCAGGCCAAGAGCGTGCGGGTGCTGGTATGGCCCGGGATGATGGGGGAGAGTGGTGGCTAATCCCTCCCCTCCCTCCCACTATCCGAAGAACCACGGCCAGGACCTGACCGACTGGTTCGCTAAGCACGGTCGGAGCGTGTCCGACCTGCACGACCTGCTGGCTCACGCCCTGGTCATCGAGCGGGAGCAGGATCCGGAGCGGCCTGCGTCGGTGGAGCGGTTTTTCCGCGGAAGGAAGTTCATGCCTGCGCTGTTGGCCAGGGCAATCATGGATGACTTGGATGTGGTTGCCGATCCGCTGACGGGCCTGGTGTACCGATGGGAGGGCCGATTCTGGGAGCAGTACGATTTGTCCCACATCAGGAGCAAGGCGCTGCAGATGCTCCAGGACGAAGGTAATTCAGCCAAGGCCGCGGACGTGGCGAACATGATTCGCGATCTTTCTACATTGCCGCAGGGGCGGAAGATGAACGACCATGCGGACCTTATCTGCCTGAAAAGCGGGATGTTCAACCTGCGCACCGGAGAGCTTATGCCGCATGCGAAGGATTTTTATGCGACCTATATGCTGCCGATAGACTTCGACCCGAAAAATATACCGGATTGTCCGACCTGGAAGCGCTGCCTGGAGCAGTGGATTGTTGAGAAGGCCGCGATCCGCGAGGCTCAGAAATTCGCCGGATACTGCCTCACCCGGGAAACCAGATACGAGCGCATGCTGATCCTGTTCGGCCCCGGCGGCGACGGGAAATCAACCTTCATGAACATCCTGCGGGCGCTGGTCGGGCCGGACAACTGCTCTCACATCCCCATGGGCCGCCTGGAGGATCAGTTCTATCTGTCCCGCCTGGTGGACAAGCTCATCAATATGTCGACCGAAATCGAGGCGAAGGCGATGCAGTCGCAGGAAATCAAGGCCATTGTATCGGGAGACCCGATTTCGGCGGCTTTCAAGAATCAGACGCCCTTCGATTTCGAGCCTTTCTGCAAGCTTATTTACTCCACGAACCGCCTGCCCAAGATGCTGGACAATTCGGACGGCTTCTTCCGCAAGATCATGATCATCAAGTTCGAGGGGCAGTTCGTGAAGAGCGGCACGGCCGATATCTTCCTGAAGGACAAACTCCTCGATGAGTTGCCGGGGATCTTCGCCTGGGCGCTGATGGGGCTGGTGGAGTTGCGGCAGGAAGGGTTCAGGGACACGGTGAGCATGCAGGCCAGCCTGCACGACTACAAGCGCATCAATAATAACGTGCTGTATTTCATCGAGCAGCATCTGGAGGCGGACCCTATGGCCAGGGAGGCCAAGGCTGAGGTCTACGAGCAGTACGTGAAGCGCTGCAAGGGCTGGAACCTGATGCCCCTGGGAGAGCCGCTGTTTCGTGTTGAATTCTCGCGCCTGCTGCGTGACCTCGGCATTCAGGTGAAGGACGGGAAAAAGGACGTATCAATCGACAGCGTAGGCGGGACGAGGCGCGCAAATGCGTATTTGGGTTTTCGACTCGTCGACGAAAAGGCGGAGGAAGACGCAGGCGACCCCGCCCCCTTCCCCCTCCCCGCCGGAGGCCGTTCATGAGAGCGTTCGCAAGGGTCGTGCCGACCGCGAAAGGGCTAACGCAATGTCCGTGCCGTCCGGTCTTGTCCGGAGAGGGCGGACAAGGAAAAGCCTTGATAGACAAGGCATGGCTGGGTTTGTCCGGAGTGTCCGGAGGTTTTGCTATTGCCTCACGTACGCGCACGCGCGCGGTATCTTCATCACTCAGAGCAGGCACTGGTTATTTATTTCCTTGGGATATTGAAAAAGGGTGGACAAGGCGGACAACGGTAATAAGTTGCCGTAATAGTTGAATAAGTTGTGTCCGGTATGGGTGGACAGCCACCGGACAAGGCGGACAAGGAGACGGGATGTATAGCATTAAGGTGACCGGATTAAAAGAAAGCACTGGCTATCTTGAGGCGGTGGCAATGAATGAACTGCCGTTTGCCGTCGCAAAGGGACTGACGAAGACCGCCCAGGATGTCCAGGCAAAGGTGATAGCTGGCCTGCCCAGTCGTTTTACCCTCCGTACCAAGTGGTATCAGCCGAATACTCCCTACGGATTCAAGATCGAGAAAGCCACGAAGACGAACCTTGTTGCGAAAGTCTACACCCGTGCGCCATGGATGCAGCTGCAGGAGACTGGTGGGGTGAAGCAGGTCTCGGGCAAGCGGCTTGCCGTTCCCTTCCTGGAACGGAAGGGCATTCGACCAGGTGTCGTGTTCGGGGTGAAGCGAACGAAGCGAGACCTGATCATGAAGAGCCAGAAGCCGCAGGCGCTCGGCAGCAGGGCATTCATCATGAAGGGTAAGAAGGGCGACCTGCTTGCCATGAGGACTGGCCGGGGCAAGCGCTCTATCCTCCGTATCCTGTATGGCCTGGAGCCCAAGGCGAATATCAAGGCTCGCCTCCGCTTCGCTGAGACGGCAAAGCAAGTAGTCGACCAAGGCTGGCGCCGCAACATCGAGGATGCGATCGCTTATGCCCTCCGGACCTCGAGGAGGTGACCCCTCGATGCGCGGGTCCTTCCTCGGGGGTATCGCCTGCGGTCACGCGCGACCGCAATGAATGTGTGAAATCTGTGTTTTTCGAGTTCCGGAATATCGTAACACACTGATAAATCATGGAGATTGCTGGATGGTAACGATCGAGAAGACACTGCAGGTGGTAGTCAGAAGCGCGGCTTGGGAGTGGATGCGCAACGAATACCTTCCGGCCGGGCCGGTCTGCCCGGGGTGCGGAACTGCCATCACCGGAGCCAGGGCGCTCTTGGCGTTCCGCGACTGCGGCCAGGTCTATTGTGCCGGCTGCGGCAAACGGTTCCGGGCCACCTTCGGTACGCCGATCCACGAAACCAGTTGGCAGCCGGAAGAATATCTGCAGTGCCTCATCCTTCACCTGGCCGGCAGGAGCCCGTCGACTATCGGCGCCCACCTCGGGAAGTCGGGGCACGCCGTCCGCGACATGCTCGAACGGATCCGGCTGCGGCACGATCCGCCGCGGCCCAGGGCGTCATCCCCTGGAATGCTGCAGCACAGCATGGGGATATAAAGGGCGCGCGGCGCGGAGGGGGAGGGGCGAGGAGAACGGCCCCTACAACTTACAGGAGACGATATGGAAATCACGGTAAACAGGCTGGACCTTATGCACTCGCTGGACAAAATCATCGCCGCGGTGCCCAGGAGAGTATCCATGGAAATATTGTCGCACATTGAGCTGGTCGGCATTGCGGGTGTAGGCCTGCGACTATCGGCAACCGATCTGAGGGTCCACGCGACAGCGGAATGCCGTGCTGATATTGAAGCACCGGCTGCCTGCGCCATCCCGGCCGATAAACTCCACGGCATTGTGAACAGCATCGATGCCGAACTCATCACCATGTCGCTGGGCGCTAACATGGCCATGGAAATCACCGGAGACAGCAGAAAATACAGCGTATCATGCCTGTCGGCTGAAGAATTCCCGGCATTTCCATCCATCCCCTCCGGTTCGACATACATCGACCCGGGTGTACTCCCGGACCTGGTCACTGCCGTACAGCACGCTTCCAGCCGTGATGAATCCAAGTCCCACCTCTGTGGCGTGCACCTGATCAGCGAAGGCGGAAAATTGACCTCGGTAGCCACCGATGGCCACCGCATGGCACTTGCCGCCAAAGAACTCTTTAACTTCGATAATCGCATCAACCCGGGCATCACTATTCTCACGCCTGCCTGCAAGCTCATATCAGCCATCACTGGAGATATCGAATATCGAATGGCAGAAGACGGCAACAACATCCACCTCTCCGGTGGAGGCCTGGGGCTCGCCCTCCGCCTCCCTGAAGGGAAATATCCAGCGTTCCGCAGAATATTACAGGAAGACCTCAAACACGCATTCACAGTGTCCGCGAGCGACTTTGCCGCAGCAATCGAAGCGTGCGGCGTCATGATAGAAGGTGAATACAAAGGTGTTCAACTGGTCATGTCTGAAGATACTCTCACCGTTTCCGCCCTCTCCCGCGTAGGAGTGGCATTAGCCACTATTCCGGCCATGGGAGATCCGGGCCTTGACATCATGGTCAACTCGAAATTTCTACTCCAGTCCGTCAAATCCATGCGCGGTGAGCTATTCGTAAAATACAATAACGCATACAGCCCATTGATGCTGATACCGGTAGACCACGGGCCGTGGGATGAACGGATTGAAATACTGATGCCGCTCAGAGACGGACTCTCCGCGGGTACCGGATCTCAAGACACCCAGGCATCCCACCAGGCGCCGCCGATTGACTATGTCGGGCAGGGGTTTACACGGGATGAGGCAAAACTGCTGCTGGCCGGATTCAGCCTGGCACGCTATGACCGGACGGAAAAAGCGGTTTACACCGCACATCCTGTCAATGGCCGTGCCGCCTGGTCTCACCACGTGAGATCCCCGTTCGGGACATATTCACTTGCGGAGCGAGAGCTCAAGGAAACCGTATCTCAGCCTGGATTCATCGAAGTAACGATGACCGGTTCGGTCCGTCCCGGCCACAAGCAAAAGGAACTCTTCGCAGCAGGGTTCGATATGTACCGCGCGCAAGGCCTCATCCCCGGGCACGGTACGCCGAGGATAAAATGCGCCAGCCAAAACTGGGGCACCTGGTGTAAATACGACTCGCCAGGCGAAGTGCAGGCCGCCTGGGACGAATTGATGCAAAACGAAAAAGCGCTTGAAGGATAAAAACAGTGAAAGGAAACGCCATGGCAGACTTTTTACCGGTTTACAACTTCCCTCCCACGAAATTCGTCAAAGAAAACTCCCTCGGCGACCAGCTCGACCACGTAATGTCCGAGGACCTCGAAGTGCTCGAAATCGTCCAGATGAAATACGAGGATCTCGAGGAGGCCTGCAAGGACGACCACCTTCTCGAGGAAATGGTCGACAAAACCCAGTCCCTCGAAACCTTCTGGCGGATCATGGAGAAAAAACACGGTCAGGAGTACGTCCAGGGGCTGTTCGCGAAGGTCAAGGACAAATGCCGGGCCAAGGGCTACTACGGTGACTGAAATCACCATCCTCATCATCGGCATAGGAATCGGCTATTTCTGGGCCATGTGGCGCGTAAATAACATCCGCATCAACGGCATGAAGGTTTATACGACAGTCGATGCAAAGGAATTCTGGGAACAGGCGGAAGCATGGAAAAAACGGCAGGAAGGGAAACCGTCGTGACCGCCTTCACCTGGATACTCACCGCCATCAGTCTGGCCGGCGTCGTGCTCAATATCCGCCAGGACCGGCGCTGCTTCTACCTGTGGACCGTAACCAATACGTCCTGGATGGCGGTCGATTTCCATAAGGGCCTGCATGCCCAGGCCGCCATGTTTTTTGTCTATCTGGTGCTATCGGTATGGGGAATCTACTCGTGGAAAACGAAATAGACGGCATCCTGACTGAAAAAGAAGCTGGACTCGTAGCCGCCCGCGATGCAGCCCTCGAAGCCGTCCAGGTTAAACCGACCGGAGCCAACCGTAAGGCATACCGCAAGGCCAGCCGCGAGCTGGAGGAGTTCCTCCGTTCCAGGCAGGAGCCCGATTCATCGGAGCGGATATTCGCCTCCATTCTCGATGTCGTTCATTATCTGGATCAGGAAGGTTGGAAAGTATCCAAAACCACCGCCTATGACCATTGGAAGCGCGAAGGGAAAATCAAGGCACGCCCCCAGGGGGGCTTCACCATCGCAGCGGTCAGGGAATACGCCCGTCTCCACCTGCAGCGCAAGGACGGCACCAGCGGCACGGAAGATACCGAAGATCTACAGTCGCAAAAAGTAGCGGCAGAGGTCCGCCGGATCCTGAGCGACGCCAAGATGCGCGAACTCAAGCTCCGCACCGCCCTGGGCGAACTGATGCCGAAAAGCCAGGTCGAGATAGAGCTCGCCGAGAGGGCCGCGAACCTCAAGACTTACTTTGCCGCCGTCTTCCGCAGCTCTGCCGGCAGAATCGTCAAAATAGTCAAGGGGGACCCGCAGACAGCTGCGGAGCTGATTTCCTTCCTGTTGGGATTGAATAAGAAGGCGTTCGACAATTACAGCAGGCCGATCGAGGGGATAGAGGAAGAGGAAGATTAGTTCGTAATTTAAAGAAATTGAACGATCGGCAAGCGAGAGATTTATATCTGAACGGAGCCGCGATTCTGTGTCGGCGCTACGGACCTAAGGTGTTGAAATCGTTTGCGACTTAAAAACGGAGCGACGGGTCGAACGCTCAGATGACCTGCTTGGCAGGTCGAGCGTCCTGGTTAGCCCAGTTCGCTCGAATTGAAAGGAACTGTATGAAGGGTGTCCGATTCCGATGTCTATTTTGTGGGCGAGAGTTTGACACTGTGGAGGAATGCAATGTCTGCGAAGAAAGCCACTAAAACTGCAAATATCTGCGCGACTGTCTATGAGGGCAATTTCGACATCACATTTGATTGCGTGGGCGTGGAGGTTTGCCGGTTTGCGCTCTGCTCGATGATGCCACCTGACGGCAGTGAGGAGTGTATTTTTCGGGAGCATGGCTCATGTAGGCAGTCAAATGCAAAGTATTCATCTTTGGAATTACTCCGCAACAGGCTCACGAAAGAGATGAAAAAGATAGATGAAGATTTACAGGGCTAACCATCAATACCCCGCCCGACTGGCGGGATATCACTCCTCCACAAGGAGGTAAACCATGAAAATTCAAGACATAGAAAAAACTCTCCGGGAAAAAATACGGCTGAAACACTACAGCCACTCCACGGAGAAAACCTATGTCGGCTGGATGCGCCGCTACGTTGCCTTCCACCTGGACCGGGTAAACAAGGGGTGTGCCGAAACCGGCGCCGCCGAAGTCACCGCATACCTCTCGTGGCTGGCCACCCAGCGCAAGGTGTCCGCCACAACACAGAATCAGGCCATGAACGCCCTGCTCTTTCTCTACGGCGAAGTGTTCCGCCAGCCACTCGGCGGCATCAATGCCATCCGGGCAAAGCGGTCCAGGCACATCCCCGAGGTATTCACCCGGCAGGAGGTCGTCAATATCCTGTCCGAACTCGATGGCGATTACTGGCTCATGGCATCCCTGCTCTACGGCGCAGGCCTCCGGCTGTCCGAATGCCTCAATCTGCGCGTCAAGGACCTGGATTTCGATAGGCGGCAACTGCTCGTCCGGGACGGCAAGGGAGGCAAGGACCGGCTCACCTGCATGCCTGAAAGCGTTATCATCGCCCTCCATAGCCACTTGGAACGGGTGCGCAAGGTCCACCAGCGCAACATGGCCGAAGGAATCGGCGTTTCCATGCCCTATGCCCTTGCCCGGAAATACCCAAACGCTCCCATGCAGTGGGGCTGGATGTACGTGTTTCCGGCGTCCGGGCCGTGCCAGGATCCCCGCGGTGGTGGAATCAAGCAGCACCATCTGCACCCATCCGCCCTGCAGAAGGCCGTAAAGGCGGCAATCCACCGATCCGGGATTGCCAAACATGCCGGATGTCATACCTTCCGGCACAGCTTCGCCACCCACCTTCTGGAGAGCGGCAACGATATCCGCACCGTCCAGGAGCTGCTCGGGCATGCCAGCGTAAAGACGACGATGATCTATACCCATGTAACAAAAAAAGCCAGTGGCGTTACCAGCCCGCTCGATTTGGTGGCCTGATGACCAACCTCGCCGAAAAATACGACTGGCTCCCGCCACCGCCGCCCCGCAAATTCAAACTCCTCCCGGGCGAAAAGGCGGTCATGCGCGCACGTCCCGAACAGACATGCAGCCAGTGGGCGCACGGCAACCGCTACGTTGCCGTCGGCGCCATGCCCGGCCCCTACGACCTGGACGTCACCCCCTACGCGCGCGGCCTGCTCGACGCCTTCTCGCTAGAATACGTCCGCGAGCTGTTCCTCTGCGGTGGGTCCCAGTCCGCGAAGACCGACATCATGCACACCTGCTGGGGCTACGCCCAGGAAACCGAGCCCGACCAGGCCCTCATCGTCATGCAGGACCGGGACACTGGCAGCGAAACCATCAACGACCGGCTCATCCCTATGGTGCACAACACGCCCACGCTCCGCAAGCTCCGCACCAAGAATCCCGACGACATCGCCCACCGCCGCATCCGCCTGCGGAACGGCGCCGTCACCTACCTGGCATGGTCAAACTCCGAAGGACGCCTCGCATCCAAACCCATGCGCTACGGCTTCGCCGACGAAGTGGACCTCTGGCCCGAGTCCGCCATCACCCGCTTCCGCGCGCGATTCCGCACCTACGAATCCCTGCGCATGTCCAAGATTATCGAGGCCTGCACCGCATCAACCGCCGCCGGCCGCATCTGGCTGGCGCAAAAACAGGTGCAGGCGATATGGGACTTCTACGCCGTCTGCCCTGCCTGCGGCCATGCGCAGACGTTCAAGTTCGGCCAGGTGCGCTGGCCCGAAAGCATCATCGACCCCGCCGACCTCGCTGAAAAGGGTATCGCCTGGTACGAGTGCGAAGGTTGCGGCTGTCGCTGGGACGAAGATGACCGCGACGAAGCCGTCATCTTCGGCGCGCAGGTCCACGACCCACCGCATTCCTTCCACGGCTGGTGCCCCCGCGAAGGCTCGGTTCGTTCGCCGCGCCCATCGAAGATCTGGGCGCACATCCCGCCGCTCATCTCCCGCTTCGTCGACTTTCACAAAGTCGCGGCCGCCTACCTGGAGATGCAGCTCCGTCCGACCCCGGCGAACACCGTCTATTTCTGGAACGACTGCCTGGGGCTCCCGGTCCCGGAAGATGCCGACGGCGACCTCCCGCGCGAAACCGAGCTCTACAAAACCCGCCGCGAAACCTACGCCCCCGAAGGGGCCGACTGGGCCGTCCCCCTGGCGGCATGCGTCCTTACCGCAGACGTAGACGTACAGAGCAACCGCCTCGAATGCGAAGTCGTCGCCTGGGGTCCCGGAGACGAATGCTGGGGCCTGCAATACAAATCCTTTCACGGCGACCCGCTCAAGGACGATCCGCTCTCCTCGGATACCGGGGTATGGGCGCAGCTGCACAACTTCCTGCAGAATGAACGCTTTCGCCACGAGTCCGGCGTCGACCTGCGCATCGTCGCCGCCGGTGTCGACATCGGCTTTGCCGCCCGCCGCGTCGCCAAGTTCGTAAGCCGCGATCGGCGGCGCTACATCGCCCACAAAGGGAGCAACAACCCGGCCGATCCGTTCGTCCCGCGCAAGCCCAGCAAGAGCAAGCACGGCGTAGCGTTCTACCTGCTAGGCGTCGCTGAAGGCAAGGACACCCTGTTTGCCTGGCTCGCCAGCGCCGACGGCGCCGGTCGCCTGCACTTCCCACAGCATTACGACTTCGAATGGTTCAGGATGCTCTGTGCCGAGCACCCGGTCCGCGAAAAAGACCGCCGCACCGGTAAAATGGTCAGCGTATGGAAGCTCCGCGACGGCTACACCCGCAATGAGGCCCTGGATATCAGGGTCGGGAATATGGCCGTGCGGGAAATATTGAATCCGAATTACGAAGCGGTAGCAGAGCGTCTGGCAAAGCAGGCGGATGAAAAACACAAAATCGATGAGGCCTGCAGACATCAGCCCGCAGACGAGACCCGCGCCCAGAAAGAGAATTCATCAGCTCGCACGCGGCCGAGCTGGTTCAGGAGGTAATGAATGACGCACAGAACCCCGATACCGTATGCCCACGGAGACAGACGCCCCACCTGCAATGTCGAGCAGGCACGGCAACGGCTTTGCCCGGAAAAGCCGCCGTCACGGCAGCACGTGTACAACCTCTATCATCGCGGGGATCTGGAGGGTTATTTTGTCGGCGAGGGACGGGGGCTGAGGATTTACGTGGATTCGGTGGAGAAGTATCAGCGGCGGGATTTTTTTGCAGGGGGCTAAAATATTTTGTCAACCACGTCAACCTCGTCCACCACGTAAATGACATCACCCTTTTTCCCATGCTACTCCTACCCGCATGGGAATATTCACCTCCACAGAGCTTGACGAGTTAATAGCGA
Source organism: uncultured Geobacter sp. (assembly GCA_937886325.1). GTDB lineage: Bacteria > Desulfobacterota > Desulfuromonadia > Geobacterales > Geobacteraceae > RPRC01. The sequence goes on along the minus strand of CALABV010000200.1, from coordinate 1,548 downwards.
AATACAAGGCGGCCTATCTTGCTTGTTCTGGCGGTAAGAAATTCAAGATCAGCACGGGTGGTTACGAGCGAGAGTATGAGCCTCAGGATGTGGCCGTAATTGAAGAAACCCTCAAAAAACTTTCTCAAGAAAAATTATTGCTCCAAGGTAAATCAGTTCCCTACGTAGTATCCGGGAGGCCTGCCCGATGAGCAAGCAAAAGGCCCTCCTGCAGACCAACGCCCTTGACCGCGCTATCGGCATCTTCAGTCCAGAGACCGCGCTCCGCCGCGCTCGTGCCCGCACGGCGCTTAACTTCATGGCCGGGTCAGTCTCTCGTACCGGTGCCGGTAAAAAGGGATCCCTGGGCAACTGGTTCGTGCGTCGGCTAAACCGTTACTCCGAGGGCCGCGAGCGCCAGGATCTCACCGACCGCTCCGAAGACCTCATCGCCAACAATCCGCACGCCACCAGCATCGTAGATTCCACCGCCCTCAACGTGGTGGGCGGCGCGGGACTGCTTCCCCAGTCCAAGCCACCTCACAACCTGCTCGGCATCACTGAAGAACAGGCCAAGGAAGTGGCCGACATGGCCGAATGGGCCTTCTGGGAATGGAGCAAGGAAGCCGATGCTGAGGGCGAAGACCACTTCTGCGACATCCAGTTCATGAACATCCGTTCCGCAGCTTCCCGCGGCGAATACCTGGTGCTGCCGGTCTACCCCGACACACCGGGCCGAACCTTCGGCCTTGCCTTGCAGGTGCTTGACAGCCGCCGTCTGCGCACGCCGCGCAACCTGATGCACGACCGGGACATCCGCGACGGCATCCGTCTCGGACCTCACGGCGAAAAACTCTCCTATTACATCGCGGACCCGGACGACGGCAAGCTCACCACTACTCTCACCTCTAGCAGCTTCCAGGAGATAGCAGCCCGCCGGGGATACCGGCGCAACGTCTTTCACGGATTCATCCGCAAGGAAGCCGAACAGGTGCGAGGAGTTTCGGCCCTTGCCCCCTGTCTGAAGCTTTTCAAGGACTACGACGATTACATGGACTTCGAGGTAATAGGCGCGATTCTGGCCGCCTCGTTTGCCATTTTCATTGAAACACCCATGGGCGAGGACCCGACCTCCTATCTGGGAGAGACCACCACGGACGGCAAGATCATCCACAAAGAGGTCACCCCGGGACAGGTAATGTACGGCAACCTTGCCCAAAAACCGCACATCCTGAAAAGCGAGAGGCCGGGCAACTCCTTCCCGGTGTTTGTCGAGACCCTGCTCCGTGCCGTAGGCGCCGCTACCGGCCTTCCTTATGAAGTGGTGGCCAAGGACTTCAGCAAGACGAACTACAGCTCGGCCCGGGCTGCGCTGCTCGAGGCGTGGCGATTCTTCAATCACTACTATGTGTGGCTGGTCAACCACTTCAATCAGCCCGTGTGGGAGATGGTTTTCGAAGAAGCCTGGCTGCGCGGCATGATTCGCCTGCCCAAGGGCGCCCCGGATTTCTACCAGGCGCGAAAGCTCTGGACAAACGCCACCTGGACGCCAGATCGGAAGAGCGTCGG
>CALABV010000199.1 GCA_937886325.1 uncultured Geobacter sp. | reverse complement strand
ATGGTGCCCAGGGACGGAATCGAACCGCCGACACGAGGATTTTCAGTCCTCTGCTCTACCGACTGAGCTACCTGGGCGGATGAGCCTCATCTTATAGCCCCATTTCCTTTCGGTGTCAACAGATTTTTCCCCAACAACCCCTCAGGCACGGGAAATGAATCGGGCGTCGCGGGTATCCACCTTGATCTTCTCCCCTGCCTCCAGGTACGGGGGCACCTGGAGCCGCAGCCCGGTCTCCAGCACCGCCTCCTTGGTCTGGGCCTGGGCAGTGGCATGCTTGATCGCAGGGGCTGTTTCCGTAACAACCAATTCCACCACCATGGGCAGGTCCACGTTCACCAGTCTTCCCTGGAAGAGCCCGAGGGTCACTTCCGTACCATCCAGGAGGAAGGGGGCCAGGGACGAGAACTGCTCCTCCCACACCTCGAACTGCTCGTAGTTCTCCAGGTCCATGAACACGCCGCTCGTGCCGTCGGCATAGAGGAACTGACCCTTGTGGCGCTCGAAGTCGGCCTCGTCAACCTTGTCGCCGGAGCGGAAGGTCTTTTCCAGCACCTGGGAGGTGAGGAGGTTGCGGTATTTGGTCTTGACCATGGTGTTCGCTCCGCGGGCCGAGGGGGACTGGAACGCCACATCAAGGATCATGCAGGGTGCGCCGTCTATCTGGATGACGAGACCCCTTTTGAATTCGGATGTTGTAATCATGAATCGTTTCCTCGCAGTGTGATATTTTCTCCATCCTTACTACCATACGTGTACGGGAAATGACAATATCTTACCGGGAATGCATGCCTTCGGGTTGAAGAAGACGGTGTGTACAGTAGAGTTTAAGAAGTTGGAAGAGATTGGCAGGCGGGGAGACCCGTCGTTAGTCTTTCGGAGAGCGAGAAACGTGATGGAATTCTGGCATACCGTGTCGGCGCGGGAGGTTGCGCGTCGGCTGGAAACAGACATCGTCCGCGGTCTGACTGAAGGCGAAGCGGCCCGCCGTCTGTCCGTGCACGGTCCCAATGAAGTGCGTGCGGCCCGGCCCGTCTCGCCGTGGCATATTTTCGCGGAGCAGTTCAGGAACGTCCTCATCATCATCCTGCTGATTGCCACGGCGCTGTCGGCCTTTCTCGGGCACGGCGCCGAGGCTGTCGTGATAACCGTTATCGTGCTGTTCGCGGTAGTCCTGGGGTTCGTACAGGAGTACCGCGCCGAGCGCTCCATGGAGGCCCTGCGCCGAATGGCGGCCCCCGCTGCCCAGGTTATTCGCGACGGGAACGAAGTCCGGATACCGTCGCAAACCCTTGTGCCGGGCGATCTGGTGGTCCTGCCGACCGGGAACCGCGTCCCGGCCGACCTGCGGCTCCTGGAAGCCGTCAATCTGCTGGTGGACGAGGCGGCGCTCACGGGAGAATCCGTTCCGGTGCTAAAAGACGCGGATGCGCTTGCGGATCCAGGGCAGGCGGTGGGCGATCTCTCCAATATGGCGTTCGCGGGCACCACGGTTTCCCGGGGCAGGGGGCGCGGTGTCGTCGTGGCGACGGGGATGGAGACCGAGTTCGGCAGGATCGCGCGGATGCTGGAGACGGTGGAGACGGAGCGGACGCCGCTCCAGAAAAACCTGGACAGGGTCGGCCGCGCCCTGGCATGTTCGGCCTGCGTGGTGGTGACCCTGATCGTTGCCCTCGGGGTGGTGCGGGGGCAACCCTTCCTGGAGATGTTCCTTTTCGGCATCGCCCTGGCGGTGGCGGTCGTGCCCGAGGCGCTCCCGGCGGTTGTCACCATCTCCCTGGCCATCGGCGTTCAGCGGATGGTGCGCCGCAACGCGTTGATCCGCCGACTCCCGGCCGTCGAGACGCTGGGCAGCACGTCGGTGATATGTTCCGACAAGACCGGCACCCTCACCAGGGACGAGATGACGGCGCGCGTCCTGTGCACGTCAGGGGAGAGATGGGAGGTGTCCGGCGAGGGGTATGAACCGCGCGGATCGTTTCTGTGCGAAGGAGAGGAGGCTGAGCCCTCGGGCGCGGTGAAGATGCTCCTGCTGGCCGGTGCGCTCGCATCGGATGTCCATCTTGTTCAAACACCGGAGGAGGGCCGTTGGGAGGTGACGGGCGATCCCACGGAAGGGGCGCTGGTGGTGGCGGCCGCCAAGGCGGGGATGGATAAGTCGGCCCTGGACAGCCGCTTCCCGCGGATTGGGGAAATCCCCTTCAGTTCTGAAACGAAGCGGATGACCACACTCCACGATACTCCGGACGGCGTTGTCGCCTACGCCAAGGGCGCGCCTGAGGTGATCCTCGCGGCCTGCTCGCACCGGATCGTGGGAACGGAGAGTGTCTTCCTGGACGAGGAGGAACGGGCAGCCGTCCTCCATGAGGCGCGGGAGATGGCGGGTAAAGCGCTCCGCGTCCTGGCAATGGCCTGCAAACCGGGCGCGGGGATAAGGGATGCGGAGCAGGGGATGACCTTTCTCGGCCTGGTGGGGATGATCGACCCGCCCCGGCCCGAGGCCGGGGCTGCCGTGCTTACCTGTAAACAGGCGGGAATCCGGGTGAGCATGATTACCGGAGACCACCCCCTTACCGCACGCGCCGTGGCCCGCGAAATCGGAATCCTGGGAGAGGGGGAGGTGGTGACCGGCACCGAACTGGAGTCCCTGGACGACGCCGAGCTTGCGCGCGAAGCGCAGCGGATAGAGGTATACGCGCGCGTCTCACCGGCCCATAAGCTGCGCGTGGTCACGGCCCTGCAGCAGGCAGGCCAGGTGGTGGCCATGACCGGCGACGGGGTCAATGACGCGCCGGCCCTGAAAAAGGCGGATATCGGCATCGCCATGGGTATCACCGGCACGGACGTGAGCCGCGAGGCGGCGGCCATGACCCTCCTGGACGACAACTTCGCCTCCATTGTGGCGGCCGTGGAGGAAGGGCGCGGCATCTTCGAGAACATCAGGAAATACCTGATGTACCTGATTTCGTCCAACACCGGCGAGATCCTTCTCATGGCCGCGGCCGTTCTCGGGGGATTGCCCCTTCCCCTGAGCGCGGTGCAGATACTGTACGTCAACCTTGCCACCGACGGTCTCCCTGCCCTGGCCCTGTCCGTGGATCCGCCCGAGCCGGACCTGATGCGCCGGCCGCCGCGGGAAGCCGATGCGGGGATCTTTACCCGGCCGGTGGTTTTCCTGATGCTCGTCGGCGGCATCTGGTCCGCGGTGGTCAACCTGGCCTTGTTCACCGGAGCGCTGCGCTGCGGGTTTCCCGTGGAGAAGGCCATGAGCATGACCTTCGTTTCCCTGGTGCTCATCCAGTTCGTGAAGGCCTATAACTACCGCTCCGACCGTCATTCGGCGTTTCGGCGGCCCTTCGCCAACCGCTGGCTCAACCTGGCCGTCCTGTGGGAATTGCTCCTCCTTTTCCTGGTGATGACCGTCCCCTTTCTCCGGACGGCCTTCGGCACGGCCCGCTTGACGCTTCAGGAATGGCTGCTCGTCGCGGCCGTGGCCTGCACCGTGGTGCCGGTGATAGAGGCCGGGAAGTGGATGGTTAGAAACAGTGAAAAGTGAAAAGTAATACGTGAAAAGTGAAAGGCTGATGAGATGCTGAAAAATATCTGGTTCCTTGCGTCCGTCGTGGTATAAAAGAGGGTCACGAAAACGGAAACCAAGGAAGCTCAATGAAGATCCTGCAGAACCTGAACCCCCGGCAGCGGGAGGCGGTGCTCCACGGCGAAGGGCCGCTCCTGATCCTGGCCGGGGCCGGCTCGGGCAAGACCCGCGTCATCGTCCACCGCATCGCTTACCTTATCCGCGAGCTGGGTGTTCCCCCCTGGAAGATTCTGGCGGTCACCTTTACCAACAAGGCGGCCGCGGAGATGAAGGAGAGGGTGGAAAAGCTCCTGGCCGGTGG
>CALABV010000198.1 GCA_937886325.1 uncultured Geobacter sp. | reverse complement strand
CGGGCGCCTTCCTGCTTGCCTTCCTCATGTCCAGAAAGCTCCAGAAGGTCATCTCCGGGCCGATCCTGCACTTGGCGGACGTGGTGAAGCGCGTTACCCGGGAGCACGACTACTCGCTCCGGGCGAAGAGCGAGAACGACGACGAGACGGGCACGCTCATTGCCGGCTTCAACGAGATGCTGGAACGGATCCGGGAACGGGACGAGCAACTGGAGCGCGCCAACGAACATCTGGAGGAAATGGTGGCGATCCGCACGGAGGAACTGAGCGATGCCAACGACTCCCTGCGCCGGACGGTGGACGAGGTGTGCAAGGCGCGCGAGGAGGCGGAAGCGGCAAACACGGCCAAGTCCCAGTTCCTCGCCAACATGAGCCACGAGATCCGCACCCCCATGAACGGCGTGCTCGGCATGACCGAGCTCCTCCTGGCCGGCAACCTTTCGGAGAAACAGCGGAAATACGCGGAAACGGTCTACCTGTCCGCGGAATCGCTCCTGGGCGTGATCAACGACATCCTGGACTTCTCCAAGATAGAAGCGGGTCGGCTCGAACTGGAGAACGTCTCCTTCAATGTCGGCTCGGTCGTCTCCCAGACCGTCGAGCTCTTCCGGACAAAGACGCGGAGAAAGGGTGTCGTCCTGTCTATCGGCATGAATACGCATGTGCCGGAATACGTGATCGGCGACCCGACGCGGCTGCGTCAGGTCCTGCTCAACCTGGTGGGAAATGCCGTCAAGTTCACAGAGCGGGGTGAGATATCCGTATCCGTGTCCAGCGTGGAGGAAGGAGACGGCCGCTATCTCATCTGCTTCGAGGTCCGGGACACGGGAATCGGGATCCCCCCCGAATCCCTGGATTCCATCTTCAACTGTTTCACCCAGGCGGACGGCGCCACGAACCGCAAGTACGGCGGCACGGGCCTGGGCCTCTCCATCGTCAAGCAGCTGGTGGAGATGATGGAGGGAGGCGTCAGCGTCGAAAGCACTCCCGGCCGGGGTTCCGTGTTCCGCTTCACCGTCCGCATGCGGAAGGGAAGCGAACAGGCGGCAGTGTCCGGCCCGGTCGATACGCCTCCAGTACTCGATTCCTCCATGGATTCCCCGGGCGCCTCCGGGCCGGTCGCGCATACGTGCGCCACGGCAGGTCATGTTCTGGTGGCGGAGGACAACCCTGTAAACCAGGAAGTCTGCAAGGCCATCCTCGAATGCCTGGGATGCCGCGCGGATATCGCCGTGAACGGTCGTGAAGCGGTGGAGGCCGTGCAGCGGACGGCCTACGACCTGGTTTTCATGGATTGCCAGATGCCGGAGATGGACGGTATCGAGGCAACGCGGATCATCCGGAAACGGGAAGAGGGAAAAGGTTCCCGAACAACGATTATCGCACTCACCGCCCATGCCATGGAAGGGTATCGGGACTACTGCGTCAAGCAGGGGATGGACGATTACCTTGCCAAACCCTTCACCATGGAGGGGATGCGTGAGACTCTGGAACGCTGGCTGCCCCCGGGATCCGCGATGCATCCGGTGGCGGACGCCCCGCAACCGGATGCCGGTGACCGCCGCGACGGAAAGGCATCCGGTGGAGTGCCGGGAGAGTCGAAGGGGCAGGGCGCGGATCCGACACCCCTCCCGTGCGACGCCTGCGCACCGGAACCCGGCGCCCTATCCGATACCGGAGACAAAATCGGCCTGAACCGGAACATGGCGGAACTGTATCTGCTGCACACCCCGCAACTCCTCGGGGCCCTCCGCGAGGTAGTCACCTGGGGTGACGCCGGCGGGGTCAGGAAAACGTCACACAGCCTCGCCTCGTCCTGCGCCATGGTCGGCGCCCTGCGCATGGCGGAACTTGCCCGCCGCATGGAGAGCAAAGGGAACGAGGGGAAACTGGACGATGCGCTTGAATTGCTCGGCCGGATGGACAGGGAATTCCAGGCTGTCCAGGAGACCCTGCGGAAGCGCTTTCCCGGCGCGTGACACCATCCCCTCGAACAGATTCGCCTCGTTTCAGCTCGTCTCCCGCCCCTCTCCCACGACTGCGGTGCAACGCTCCCGCAAACCGGCCATCATATTGCTGCATCGAACAAATGGTTGACAACCCCGCCTTTCCTGACGGAAAATCTTTCGTTCTACCCACACACAATCGGTCCCATCGGGACGAAATCCGACACATGGACATAGGAGGCTCCTCTCCGTGCAGATACTTTTCGGCACCGACGGCTGGCGCGGGGTCATCGCCCGCGAATTCACCTTTGACAACCTTTCCCTGGTGGCGCAGGCGACCATGGACTATTTCATCGAGCAGGGACTGGCGAAAAAGGGGCTGGTCATCGGCCATGATCGCCGCTTCCTCTCCCGCCGCTTCGCCGAGCGCGCCGCCGAGGTGGCGGCAGGCAACGGCATCCGCGTCCTGCTCACGGACCGCTGCGCCCCGACCCCGGCGGTCTCCTGGGCGGTCAAGGAGCGTGGCGCGGGCGGCGGCATCATGATCACCGCCAGCCACAACCCGCCCGAGTACAACGGCTTCAAGATCAAGGAATCCTTCGGAGGTTCGGCCCGCCCCGCCACTACGAAGGTGGTGGAGTCAATCGTGGCCCGCAATCAGGCAAGCGGTCGCGAGGTTCTCGCCATCCCCCTGGATCAGGCGCTGTCTCAGGGGCTGGTGGAGCTGTTCGACGCAAGCGAGGCCTACCGGCGTCAACTGGCCCGCTACGTGGACCTGGAACGCATCCGGGCCGCCGCCATCCCAACACTCGTCGACCCCATGTTCGGCGCAGGCTGCGGCTTCTTTCCCGAGCTGCTGCCGGGTACCACGGAAATCCATGCCGAGGATAACCCCGGCTTCGGCGGCCGGCCTCCGGAGCCGACGCCGGAGCACCTGCCCGAACTCTCCTCCCTGCTGAAGACGGGAAAGTACCGTGTCGGCCTGGCCCTGGACGGGGATGCGGATCGCATCGGCGCGGTGGACGAAACCGGCGAGTTCTTTTCCTCCCACCGGATCTTTACCGTGATCCTGCGCCACCTCATCGAGCGGCGCGGGATGCGGGGCGGGGTGGTCAAGACCGTCTCCACCACCCGCATGGTGGACCTTCTCAGCGAGAAATTCGGCCTTGAACTGTTTGAAACCCCCATCGGTTTCAAGCACATCTGCGAGCTGATGCTGGACCACGACATCGTCATGGGAGGGGAGGAATCGGGCGGCCTGGGGGTGAAGGGGCACATTCCCGAACGGGACGGGATTCTCCTGGGGCTCCTGCTGCTGGAGGCCATGGCCATGTCGGGCAAGGGGCTGCGCCGGCTTCTGGACGAAACCATGGACGAGATCGGTCACTTCTCCTACCGGCGCATCGACCTCCCCATCGCGACCGACGCCAAGGAGCGGCTGGTCGAAAAGCTGCGCGCCGGAGAGATCCGGACCATCGCATCCCGGTCGGTGGCGAACGAGAACTTCCGCGACGGCTTCAAGTATCTGTTCGCGGACGGCTCCTGGCTCCTGATCCGCCCGTCGGGCACGGAACCGGTGCTGCGCCTCTACAGCGAGGCCGGGGACCCGGAGACGGTGGAGGAACTGCTGCGGGCCGGGCGGGAGATAGCGGGAGTGTAAAGGGGATCTGAAATGATGAAGGCCAAGCCGAAAAGACCGACGGTACCCTCCCCCAAGGACGACACGATCCGCCACGCCATCCTGGCCGTTCTCTCCCGCGGGGAGCCGGTGTCGGCCTTGGAGATATCCGGAGAGGTAAGGATTCCCGAACGTGAGGTATGCGGCCACCTGGAGCATATCGGCAAGACGCTCCGGGCAACGGGACGGCGGCTCGTGATAATCCCCGCCGAATGCGCGGAGTGCGGCTTCGTCTTCCACAAGCGGGATCGCCTGACCAAGCCGGGCAAGTGCCCGGTATGCGGCGGGGGGCCCATCCGGGAGCCGCTGTTTGCCGTCAGGGAAGAAGGGTAATACGGTATCCCATGTAGGGGCAACCCCTTACGGTTGCCCGGTTTTTTGGGCGGCCACGCGGGGTTGCCCCTATGGTCCAGACATCGAAGGAATAGAAAGAATCAAATGGCACACGACAAAATCATCATCAAAGGGGCCTGCGAGCATAACCTCAAGTGCATCGACGTGGAGATCCCGCGCGACCGGCTGGTGGTTATCACCGGCATCTCCGGCTCGGGCAAATCAACACTGGCCTTCGACACCATCTACGCCGAAGGGCAGCGCCGCTATGTGGAGTCCCTTTCCGCCTACGCCCGCCAGTTCCTGGAGCAGATGGAAAAGCCGGACGTGGAATCCATAGAGGGGCTGTCACCGGCCATCTCCATCGAGCAGAAGACCACCAGCAAGAACCCGCGCTCCACGGTCGGCACCGTGACCGAGATCTACGACTACCTGCGCCTGCTGTTCGCCCGTGTCGGCCGCCCCTTCTGCTACAGCTGCGGAAAGGAGATTGCCTCCCAGACCGTCTCCCAGATGGTTGACCAGATCATGACCCTTCCCGAGGGGACGAAGATAAGCCTCCTCTCCCCCATCGTCAGGGGCCGCAAGGGTGAATACCGCAAGGAACTCGTCAATCTCCGCAAGGAGGGCTTCGTGCGGGTGATCATCGACGGCGAGCCCCGCGACCTGGCCGACGACATCGAGCTGGACAAGAAGAAGAAGCACGACATCGACATCGTGGTGGACCGGCTGGTGGTCAAGGACGGCATCCAGCGCCGGCTGGCCGACTCACTGGAGACCGCCCTGCACCATGCGGAGGGAATCGCCAAGGTGCAGATAGTAGGCGGTAGGGGCGGGGTCATCCCGCCCACGAAACCATCGTTGACGGAAGAAGGGCGGGAAAACCCCGCCCCTACGGAATCCCATACCATCCTGTTCTCCGAGGCCCTGGCCTGCATCGACTGCGGCATCTCCTACCCGGAGATGACCCCCCGCATGTTCTCCTTCAACAACCCCTACGGCGCCTGCCCCGACTGCACCGGACTCGGCACCCGCATGTACTTCGACCCGGACCTGGTGGTTCCCAATCCGGACCTGTCCCTGCGCGAAGGCGCAATCGCACCGTGGGAGAAGCGCCTGTCCGGCTGGTTCCACCAGACCCTGGAGGCGCTCGCGAAAGCCTACACGTTCGATATCCGCACCCCCTTCAACAAATTGTCGGAACAAGCGCAACGCATCATCCTCTTCGGTTCCAACGGGGAAAAGGTGGAATTCTGGTGGGAGGAGGACGGCGGCCGCCGCCATACCTACTACAAGGAATTCGAGGGGGTGTTGAACAACCTGGAGCGCCGCTACCGGGAGACCGATTCGGAAATGGTGCGGGAGGAGCTGGAAAAATACATGAACGTCATGCCCTGCCCCACCTGCGAGGGGGCGCGGCTGAAGAAGGAGGCCCTGTTCGTGCGGGTGGGAGGGAAAAACATCCGCGAAGTCACCGCCCTCTCCATCGTTGACGCCCTGGCCTTCTTCGACGGCCTGTCCCTCACGGAGAAGGAGGCGGAGATCGCCCGCCGCATCCTCAAGGAGATCCGGGAGCGGCTCCACTTCCTGGTAAACGTGGGGCTCGACTACCTCTCCCTGGACCGCTCCTCCGGTACCCTCTCCGGCGGCGAGGGGCAGCGCATCCGGCTGGCAACCCAGATAGGCTCCAGCCTGGTGGGGGTGCTCTACATCCTGGACGAGCCCTCCATCGGCCTGCACCAGCGTGACAACGCCCGCCTGCTGGACACCCTGAAGCGGATGCGCGACCTGGGGAACACGGTGCTGGTGGTGGAGCACGACGAGGAGACCATCCTGGAGGCGGACCACGTCATCGATATGGGGCCCGGCGCCGGGGTGCACGGCGGCGAAGTGGTGGCCCAGGGGACCCCGGCCGAAGTGATGGCCAACCCCGCGTCTCTTACCGGCAAGTACCTCTCCGGCGAGCTTGCCATCCCGGTGCCCGGGCGGCGGCGGTCGGCGGAACGGTTCCTGCGCATCACGGGAGCCGCGGAAAACAACCTGAAGGAGGTGGAGGCCGCCATCCCCCTGGGGGTGATGACCTGCGTCACCGGGGTCTCCGGATCGGGCAAGTCGTCCCTGATCATCGACACCCTCTACCGGGTCCTGTGCCAGCGTCTCTACCGGAGCCGGGAGAAGGCGGGAGCGTTGCGGGACATCCAGGGAATCGAGGCCCTGGACAAGGTGATCAACATCGACCAGTCGCCCATCGGCCGCACCCCCCGCTCGAACCCGGCCACCTACACCGGCGTGTTCACCGACATCCGCGACCTGTTCGCCGGGCTGCCCGAGTCCAAGATCCGCGGCTACAAGCCCGGGAGATACTCCTTCAACGTCAAGGGGGGACGCTGCGAGGCCTGTTCCGGGGACGGCATCATCAAGATCGAGATGCACTTCCTGCCCGATGTCTACGTGCAGTGCGAGGTGTGCAAGGGCGCCCGCTACAACCGGGAGACGCTGGAGGTGAAGTACAAGGGGAAATCCATCGCCGAGGTGCTGGACATGACCGTGTCCCAGGCGGTGCAGTTCATGGAGCACATTCCCCGGATAAAAAACAAGCTGAAGACCCTGGAGGACGTGGGTCTCGGCTACATCAAGCTGGGGCAGTCGGCCACCACCCTCTCAGGCGGCGAGGCCCAGCGGGTAAAGCTGGCCAAGGAACTCTCCAAACGGGCCACGGGCAGGACCATCTACATCCTGGACGAGCCCACCACCGGACTCCACTTCCACGACATCGCCAAGCTCCTGGAGGTGCTCGGGCGCCTGGTGGAGGCGGGCAACACCATCGTCATCATCGAGCACAACCTGGACGTTATCAAGACCGCCGACTACATCATCGACCTGGGTCCCGAAGGGGGCGACCGGGGGGGTGAGGTAATCGCGACCGGCACGCCCGAGGAGGTGGCGGCGGCGACACGGTCCTATACCGGGCAGTTCCTCAGGAAGATGCTCTAGAGAAAGGCAAAACCAGGGACGAAAAGGACATCAAGGACCTAAAGGACAAAACCTTCATAATCAACAGATTTTCTTTGGTCCTTTTTGTCCCTTAGGTCCTTTGGGTCCTTTTGCCCAGCTCCCTGAAAGGAGCTTCCATGAACGACGGCTTCATCCCGCCCCACGGCGGCTACCAAAAACTGCTCTCCTACCAAAAGGCTGAGATAGTTTACGATGCCACCGTCTTCTTCTGCGACCGGTTCATCGACCGGCGCAGCCGCACCCATGACCAGATGATACAGGCTGCCCGCTCAGGCAAGCAGAACATCATCGAAGGGAGCATGGCATCGGGCACTTCCAAGGAAACCGAAATCAAACTGACCAATGTGGCACGGGCCAGCCTGGAGGAACTGCTGGCTGACTACCGGGATTTCCTTCGGACGCGAAACCTGGAGGAGTGGCCCAAAGACCATCCGTACGCAAAACGTCTCCGGGAACTGAACCGGCAGCCGGATGCGAATTTCGAGACTTTCCGCAAAGGCATCGAGAGCGCTGACCCGGCTATTTCCACGAATGTCATTATCGGACTGATTCGGGTAACCTGTTATCTCCTGGATCGACAACTGAAGCAACTCGAAAAGGCATTCCTCACGGAGGGAGGCCTGCGCGAGCGGATGACACGGGTCCGCCTCGAAGCGCGGAAAAAGGTCCATCCATGAACCTTTCCGTAAAATAAAAGGGGGGCTGGTCATCTTTCCGTAAGACGGACCGCCCCCCGCTGTTTTCCCCTCACATTCCCCGCCCTACGAACAGAGGTACTCCTCGATCTTTTTCGCCAGTGTCTTGAAGATCCTGCGGAACTCCTTTTCGCTCTTTTCCAGCAGTGTCACCCGGAACCCCTGGAGGGTTGTGGAAAAGGAGGACAAGGGCACGACGCAGATCCCGGTATTGGCCAGCAGGTGGTAAACGAACCGCTTGTCCGGGGCCACACCCGGCGCGGTTACGAGACCTTCCACCAGATCCCGCACCTCGGAATTTTCGATAGGGAGAGTCTGCTTGTGATTCAGGAGACCTTCCCGGAAGGCGACCGCCATGTAGAAAGCGCCGTTGGTGCGGTTCACCATGAGCCCCGGCACATCGCGCAGGCACTCGTAGGCGATGTTGCTCATCTTTTCGTAGCGGGCGATGCGCTCGTCCAGGTACCCCCGGTACTCCGGATGGGAGAAGATGGTCGGCAGGGCCTTCTGCGGCAGGGTAGTTGAGCAGACCTCGTTCATCTTGGAGTTGAGGATGGCGTTCACGTATTTCCTGAACCGGGCGTTCTTGTCGGTGTTGTAGAATTCGATCCAGCCGCAGCGGGAGCCGGGCCAGGGGAACTCCTTGGAGATGCCGCGCATGGCAAGGGCTGGAACGTCTCCGATGATAGCCGAGATGGGCACGGTCTTCTGTCCGTTGTACACGATATTGTTGTAGACCTCGTCTGCAATAATGAACAGTCCGAATTCGCGGGCAATCTCGACGATCTTCCGAAGGGTTTCCTCCGGGTAGACCATGCCGGTGGGGTTGTCCGGGTTGATGATCAGGATGCCGGCGATGGCCGGGTTGTACTTGACGTGGTTGCGCATGTCGTCAATATCCGGGTACCAATTGTTCTCGGGCTGCAACCGGTAGCAGACCGACGTGGCATTGGCATGGGCCATTTCCCCGGTGGAGTGGGTGGTATAGGTGGGCGACGGGGTCAGGATGCGGGTTTCCGGCTTCAGGTTGCCGTAGACCTTGGCGATGGCGTCTCCCAGGCCGTTGAAGAAAATGATGTCATCCGGCGTAATCTGCGCGCCGCCGCGGATGTTGGTTTTTTCGCAGAGAAACTTGCGGGTTTCAAGCACTCCGCGGGTATGGCAGTATCCGTAGGTGTCGTCCTTCATCACCTCCGCGGCCACCACTTCCTTCATCCACAGGGGAACCTTCTCCCCCTTTGCGATGGGATCCCCGATGTTTTCCCAGTTGATCTTCACCCCGAACTTCTGAAGCTTTTCCGCCACATTGACGATGTTGCGGATTTCGTAGGTTAGTTCTCCCGCACCCGGATTGACAAGTTCGTTTCTCATATTTCCCCCAAAAAATTCCGCACTGGCCGGTGTTTGATTCAACACGGGTCGCGCTGCGTTCAAGAACCGAAAAAACAAAAAGGCCGCGGGGGGTACCCACGGCCTCTGAAAAACAAAAATACGGGAAAACTCACATGGCAGCGGGTACACGTGCGGCGTTACGCGCCGCTGCGCTGATAGCTCGTGCCGATACCGCGAATATTTCCACGTGAAGTGCTTTCATGGTTTTTTTGAAATAACACAGCGTTTCCGCCAAGTCAATACATTAATCCTTGATTCGGCAGTTGGAGTCGTCCGAAGAGAACGACTTCGGCCTGATTCGTTGCTGCTCTTGGCGAAATGGAGCGTCAACAGCCGATAGTGTCCGACCCGCAGGGGAGTTTATCGGCTGTAGCGAAATGAGTCTAGAGCAGCAGAAGCAGGTCATCCGGAGTGAACGAAGGATGACTTCAACTGCTGAATCAAGAGCCATTATCCCGTGAACGGCTTGTGGATGCTTCCGGCGCGAGCGGTACTACCCCTGCCAGAGCCGACGGAGCCCGGCGAGATATTCGTCCGCACCCTCGCTCCCCTCGACCGGCGCCCACGTCGGCCTTTCCTCGGTAGTCAACGGCCGATAGGGTCCCGCCTTGGATTCAAAGAAAACGGTGCTGCTCTCCAGGCATACCACGGTGTGAAAGGCGCCATGGGGGATGTTCACGCCCATGGCGTCACCCTCCGTCGTCAGCAGCGCCGTTTCCCGGATGTTTCCCCCATCGTCGAAGAAAATCACCCCCAATCTTCCCCGGAGCACGATCATGGTCTCGTCCTTTTCCGGATCCAGGTGACGGTGGGGAGGGATATAGGAATCGGGTTCCATTGCGTTCAGAAGCCGGTGGCACGGCGCTTCGTCCCCTGCGTGGAAGTTGAAGTTCCTGCGGAGGCGCGGAGAGGACTTCGCCTCTCCCGTAACCATGTCCAGGAGACCCCGCGTGATGATATGTGTGCTTTTCATGGCTGTATCCTTGAAGCGGAATTCACGGCAATCCCCCACCCGTCCAGCTCCCGGAGGACCATCCCCACGAGGGTATCCAGCGCGGCCGCAACCGGCTGCGACAGTTCCATTCCCAGCTCGATGCATTCCGGCCGAACACCCAGCAGCACCATATCCGGGGACGGGTTCCCCAGCAGGCTGGAGACCGCCAGCAGGTCCTTGAGGCCCATCTGGTGGGCGGAGAGCCGCGTTTCGAAGGCACGGGGGATTTGGTCGCCGGTCAGCCGGACAACCGTCCCCGGCGGTCCCCCGGTTTCCATGGCGTCCACGATCAGGAGCCGTTCCAGCCCCTCCAGGAGCGGAAGAAGGTCGAGGCCGAGGGTCCCGCCGTCGACGAGTTCCACCCCGGCGGGGAAGGAGTACTCGGCCGCGAGTCGCTGCACCACCCGCACCCCGACCCCGTCGTCGGACATGATCAGGTTTCCTATGCCCAATATCAGCGTGGACAGGGCTACTCCTCCTCGGGAACGGACTTGTAGCCGCCGAAGATGCTGGAGATGACGCCGTTCTTTTCCTTCACGTCCATCAGCCAGGAGCTGTAGACGTGGTTGATGACGAAACAGATGATGAGCCACATGCCCCCGTGGTGGATCAGGCGCAGGGTCTGGTTGGAGGCGATCGAGAGCAGCAATCCGAAGGTCCGGTTCAGGAGCGAGCCAGGTGCATGCTCCGAATAAAGGGCGAAGCCGGTGCCGATCATCAGGAGAAACAGGAGGAAGATGAACAGGTAGACGCTCCCGGCCATGGCGTTGTGCCCGGTCACGTGAGGCGCCGTGCGCCGGAAGAAGGTGTAAAAAAGAAAGGTGTCCTTCATGTTTCGGCGCCCATCCTTGAACAGGTAGGGGACGAAGGCCCGCCAGTTTGCATGCTCGTTCCCTGCGAAGGCCCAGTAGATACGGGAGAGGGCACTGACGGCGAAGACGTAGCCGGTGACGAAGTGGATCAACCGCGCCCACCCCATGACATACTGCGACGGGTCGTGGGCGAGGGTTTTTCCCCAGCCGATGTAGAGGCCGGTAAGGGACAGGACCAGGATGGAGAGGGCGTTCACCCAGTGGGTGATCCTCACCGGCCACTCCCACACGTATCTGGTCACCAGTTTTTCCACTTTGTTCTCCAATGCATGGAATGCATGGGGACAGGCCCTCTAAAGTCTCTAAAGGGCCTGTCCCCTTCCTACAGCGCTTTCACCGTCACCGCCCCGCCACCGTCCGGGTCGAACAGGTGCACCGCGCAGGCGAGACAGGGGTCGAAGGAGTGAACGGTGCGCAGGATCTCCAGGGGGCGCTTCGGGTCGGCCAGCGGCGTTCCGACCAGGGCCGCTTCGTAGGGTCCCCGCCGGCCTTTGGCGTCGCGGGGCGAGGCAAGCCAGGTGGAGGGCACCACCGCCTGGTAGTTCAGGATCTTTCCGTCCTTGATGCGGATCCAGTGGCCCAAAGCACCTCGCGGCGCCTCGTGCCAACCGTACCCTTTCGCCTCCTTGGGCCAGGTGTCCGGGTCCCACTTTTCTCCGTTGTGGACGGCATAGTCCCCCCCTTTGATATTGGCCGTCAGGCTGTCCAGCCACTCCGGGAGCTTGCGGGCCAGCACCAGGGTCTCGATGCCGCGGGCCGCGGTCCTGCCCAGGGTGGAGAACAGGGCGTCGGTACCGAGTTGGAGCTTGGTGAGAACCATGTCCACCGCCGTTTTCATCTCCCGGTGTCCGGCTGCGTAGGCCGTGAGGCAGCGCGCAAGCGGCCCCACCTCCACCGGCAGGCCGTCGTAGCGGGGCGCCTTGACCCAGGAATACTTTTCGTTGGTGTTCAGGTATTCATAGGGGGGCTTGGGGCCGGTGTACGCGTGATCGGTGGCACCGTCCCACGGATGGAGCCCTTTTCCCGGACCGCCCGCGTATTCATACCAGGAGTGGTCCACGTATTCCGTGATCTTCTCCTGCTCAACGGGATAGACGCGGGACAGGTCCCGGTTGCGTATCATTCCCCTCGGCATCCACAGAGTCTCGGCCTTGCCGCTGTTGTCGGAAGGGAAATCGCCGTAGCAGAGGAAGTCGCCGACCCCGCCGCCGATGGTGGCCCATTCCTTGTAAAAGGAAGCGATGGCCAGCAGGTCGGGGAGATAGACCTTTTCCACGAAGTCTTTGGTTCGTGCGAGCAGGCCGCGGATCTCCGCCAGCGTGCCGGCGTTGAGGGCGTTCTGGGAATCGGGGTCGATGGGAATGGCCATGCCCCCCACCAGAAAGGTCTGGGGATGGGGGTTCTTGCTCCCCAGGATGGCATGGATGCGGATGATGTCCTTCTGCCATTCCAGGGCCTCCAGGTAGTGGGCGGTCGCCATCAGGTTCGCCTCGGGCGGGAGCTTGTACGCCGGGTGTCCCCACCATGCGTTGGCGAACGGGCCGAGCCGCCCGGTCTTCACGAAAGCCGCCAGCCTGTCCCGGACCCCTTTGAAGTATGTCGCCGAGTTGAGCGGCCAGTCGGAGAGGGATGCCGCCAGGGCGGAGGTCTTGGCCGGGTCGGCCTTCAGGGCCGATGTGATGTCCACCCAGTCCAGTGCATGGAGATGGTAGAAATGGATCACGTGGTCATGGACGTTCTGGACCCCCATGATGATATTTCTGATAAGCTCGGCGTTGGGCGGGATGCGGATGCCCAGTGCGTTTTCCACGCTGCGGATGGCGGCAATGGCGTGGACCGTGGTGCAGACGCCGCAGAAACGCTGCGTAAAGACCCATGCGTCGCGGGGATCGCGGCCCTGGAGGATCTTTTCGATTCCCCGGAACATGGTGCTGCTGCTCCAGGCGTCGGCGACCCGGTCTCCGTTCACTTCCGCCTCGATGCGCAGGTGCCCCTCGATCCGTGTTATGGGGTCTATGACGATCTTTGCCATGGGCTATTCCTCTTTCTTCCCTTCCGAATCCTTGTCCTTGCGGAGCGCGCTGATCACGCCGTGGCCGGCGAACGCCGCGGCGGTGGCGATTGCCAGGCCGGCGCCGATCCTGTCCGCGGTGAGTTCCACGCCGAAGCCGGGCACATTGGGGAGCCGTCCGTAAAAGGGCGACATGGTATCCCAGAAATTCGCCTCGGAACAGCCGATGCAGCCGTGCCCGGCGCCCACCGGCCAGTTCGTTTTCTCGTTGTAGCGCTGGATCGGACAGTTGTGGTACGTCTCCGGACCCTTGCATCCCATCTTGTACAGGCAGTGCCCCTTGCGGTGGGCGTCGTTGCCCCATACCTCCACGTACTGCCCGGCATCGAAATGGGGCCGCCGTTCGCAGTTGTCGTGGATCCGCTTGCCGTAAGCAAACAGGGGCCGTCCCCGGCTGTCCGTGTCCGGGAGCTTGCCGAAGGTCAGGTAATGGACCACGGTGGCGGTGAGGTTGTCCGGGTTGAGCGGGCAGCCGGGGAGGTTGATGACCGTGGCGGCCGGCACCGCGTCCTTCACGCCCACCGCGCCGGTGGGGTTCGGCTTGGCCTCGGGAATGCCGCCGCCGGCCGCGCAGGTGCCGGCCGCGATGGTGGCGAAGGCATTGCCGCACACCTCCCGCGCGATGTCCAGGGCGGATCTCCCCCCCACGCAGCAGTAGACGCCGCCGTCCTTCATGGGGATGGATCCCTCCACCACGGCGATGTATTTCCCCCGCTGCTCCCGGACCGTCTTCCAAAGGTTTTCCTCAGCCTGGCGGCCCGCCGCGGCCATGAGGGTTTCGTGGTAATCGAGGGAAAGAACATCAAGGACGATCTCGGAAACCGACGGGCTGGAGGCGCGCAGCAGCGCCTCCGTATCGCCGGCGCAGTCCTGGAATTCCAGCCAGACGAGCGCCGGCCGCTTCACGTCGTCCAGCGCCCGCGCGATCTTCGGGGCAAAGGCCGCGGGAAGGGCCAGGGCCGCGGACATGGCCGTACAGAACTTCAGGAAGTCGCGGCGGGAAATCCCTTTCTGCTCCCAGACGGTCTGTTCTTTCCGGCACGGTTCTTCACCGGAACCTTTTTTTTGTTTGTCTTTCCTATCCATGAAAGGATTCTCCTCGACGAACGAAAGTATGCGCCCTCTCCCTCAGGGAGAGGGGCAGGGGTGAGGGGAAAGAATCACTCCCGCTTGTCGTGCGACAGGAGGGTCTCGAACTGCTTGAAATTCTCCCGCAGTTCTCCCGCCAGAAAGAGGGCGGCCTCGTCGTAGCGCTCCCCATCAGCCCAGAGGCCGCGGGGAGAAAAGATTCGTTCCGGAATATCCGGGCATGCGGTTGGTATGGAAAGCCCGAAGAACGGCTCGGTAACGAACGGGATAGCCTCGAAGAGACCGTCAAGGGCGGCATTGATCAAAGCCCTCGTCTGGTCGATGCGGATGCGCGTTCCCACTCCGTACCCGCCGCCGATCCATCCCGTATTCACCAGCCAGCAGCGGACGCTGTGGCGGTCTATCTTCTCCCGGAGCAGTTCGGCATAGACCGAGGGGTGAAGCGGTAGAAAAGGTGCGCCGAAGCAGGCGGAAAAGACCGCTTTCGGCTCCTTTCCCATGCCGTCCTCGGTGCCGGCGAGCTTCGCGGTATAGCCGGACAGGAAGTGGTACAGGGCCTGCTGCGGCGTCAGCCGGGAGATGGGGGGGAGCACGCCGAAGGCGTCGCAGGTGAGCATGATCAGGTTCTTCGGATGCCCGCCTCTCCCGGAGGGAACCGCATCGGGTATGAAATCAATCGGGAAAAAAGCCCGGGTGTTTTCGGTCAGGGAGGCGTCGTCCAGGTCCACCGTACGCGTCTCGCCGTCTATTATCACGTTCTCCATGATGGTCCCGAAACGGCGGGTGCAGGCGAAGATTTCCGGCTCCATGGCTTCCGACAGGTTGATGACCTTGGCGTAGCATCCCCCCTCGAAGTTGAAGACCCCCTCCTCGTCCCATCCGTGCTCGTCGTCGCCGATAAGGGACCGTTTCGGGTCCGCCGACAGGGTTGTCTTGCCGGTGCCGGAGAGTCCGAAAAAGAGCGCCGTATCGCCGTGGGGACCCACATTTGCCGAACAGTGCATGGGGAGAGCCATCCACTCACGGGGCATGAGATAATTCATGACCGTGAAGATGGACTTTTTTATCTCGCCGCCGTATTCGGTGCCGCCGATGAGGATCAGTCTTTCCGCGAAATTGATGAGGATGAAGACCCCGGAACGGACTCCGTCCCGCTCCGGAACCGCCGTGAACGATGGAACGCACAGGACGGTGAACCGGGGCCGGTGGTTTTTCAGCTCCACTTCATCGGGACGGATGAACAGGGAACGGGCCAAGAGGGAGTGCCACGCCTTTTCCGTGATGACGCGGATCGGAAGACGGCAGCGGGGGCTTGCGCCGACAAAGCAGTCCTGCACGAAGAGATCCCTGTCCGCCACGTGGTCCAGCATCCGCCGGTGCAGGGTGGAGAAGCGCTCCGGCGCCAGGGGCCGGTTCACCTCGCCCCACCAGATCGCGTCGCGGCAGCCGGGCTCTTCGATGATGAACTTGTCGTTGGGCGACCTGCCGGTGTGGGGGACGGTGGTTACGACCAGCGGACCACCCCGGGCCAGGGAACCTTCCCTATTCAGGATGGCGGCCTCGTAAAGCCGGGGGGTCGTTACATTCCAGTGGATCGTTCCCGAGGTTCTGATGCCGTGCCCGTCCAGTTCCCGCTCCATCGGTGCGCCCTTTCCCATCCGGCTTTCGTATGAAATCAACGGTTCATGATGAATGAATCCGCGCCGGAAACGCGAGGGGCGGGTTGCCCCGCCCCTGCTCCATCTTTCGTATCAGTAAAATAATCCTGTTTTCACAGTCCCGCAAGGAGCTCGTCGATAACGCAGAGGAACTCATCCAGGTCCGCCATCCGGGTATCTCCCATATGTGCGATGCGGAAGGTCTGGCCCTTGATCTTTCCGTAGCCGTTGTCAAAGGCATAGCCACGCTCGCCCAGCAGCTTCTTCAGGGCCTCCAGGTCGGTCCCCTTGGTATTGGTGGCGCAGGTGAGCGCCCGTGAACGGTAGGGTTTTTCCGCATAGAAGCCGTACCCGTTCTCCTCGACCCACCTTTCTACCCGGTCCTGCAGGGCCTGGTGCCGCGCCCAGCGGTTGTCCAGCCCTTCCGCGAACATGCGATCCAGCTGTTTGTCCAGGGCGAAGATCTGGGAGATACAGGGGGTGGACGGAGTATTGTCCTTTTCGTCGGCTTTCTCGAACTCGATGAAGTCGAAGTAGTAGCCCCGTCCCTCCATGGTCCGCGCCTTGTCCAGCGCCCTGGCGCTGGCGGTGAACACGGCCAGCCCCGGCGGCAGGGCGAAGGCCTTCTGCACGCCGAACAGGCAGCAGTCGATACCCAGCTCGTCCACCGGTATCTTGAGTGCGCTCATGGAGGAAACCGTATCGACGATGGATAGGACATCCGGGTATTTTTTCAGGACCGCGGCGATCTCCGGCAGCGGCGACATGACGCCGGTGGAGGTCTCGTTATGAACAAGGGTGATAACATCGTATTTGCCGGTTGAAAGCGCCTCGTCAACCATCTCCGGGGTAATCGGCTTGCCCCACTCCGCCTTGAAGGCATCGGCATCCTTGCCGCAGCGCTTGGTTACGTCGTGCCACTTATTGGAAAAGGCGCCGTTGCAGAAGTTTGCGCACCGTTTTCCCACCAGGTTCCGCACCGCCCCTTCCATGACGCCGAAAGCACTGGAAGTAGAAAGGAAAACCTTATCTTCAGTAAAGAGGAGCTTTTTCAGTTTCTCCTTTACCGCGCCGTGCAGGACGGCATATTCCTTCATGCGGTGACCGATCATCGGGGTCGCCATTGCCTGGAGAATTTCGGGATCTACCTGGACCGGGCCTGGGATAAACAGTTTTTTCGCCATGGGTATTCCTTTCTGTTGCTGTGATAGGGGCCGCTCAGGGTCCCCTCCGAAAAGGTTCCGTTGTTCGGGAACGTTAAAAGCTAGCAGACCGGTCAAAAATTGTCAAGTGGTCGTCAGGAAAGGGATTTTGTCTCCGGGGGCTCACTGTCGCCGGTTGTGCACG
Organism: uncultured Geobacter sp.; assembly: GCA_937886325.1. Classification (GTDB taxonomy): domain Bacteria; phylum Desulfobacterota; class Desulfuromonadia; order Geobacterales; family Geobacteraceae; genus RPRC01. The sequence continues at coordinate 38,981 of CALABV010000198.1, read as the reverse complement.
CAGGCGTTCTTTGCTACTATGCAGCTCATCCCGGCGCCGTTATCCGTCCGGAGCGGAGATATCAGCTGCATATGACCACCATTCATTCATCATGAAAGACGAGCTTTCCGTCCTTTACCGGGACGACCACTTCCTGGCGGTCAACAAGCCCGCCGGCATGCTCGTGCACCGCAGCGACCTGGATCGCCATGAGACGGTATTCGCCCTGCAGCTTGCCCGGGACCTGGCGGACTGCCGTGTCTATCCGGTGCACCGCCTGGACCGCCCCACCTCAGGGGTGCTGCTGTTCGCCCTTTCGCCGGAAGCGGCTCGACTCGCCGCCGAGGCTTTCCAATCCGACCGGGTCCGCAAGATCTACCTGGCCATCGTGAGGGGAATCACCGGGGAAGAAGCCGTCATCGACTACCCGCTGCGGGAGATTCCGGACCGTTTCGAGGAAAGCGGGGACGGCGGAGATGTCCCCAGGGAAGCGGTTACCGCATTCCGTCGCCTGGCCGCCGTTGAACTGCCGTTTCCCGTCGGGAACTTCCCCACGGCACGCTATTCCCTGCTGGAAGTCTCCCCCCGCACCGGCCGCAGGCACCAGATCCGCCGCCACCTGAAACACGTCTTCCACCCCATCATCGGCGACACCACCTACGGCGACGGCCGCCACAACCGCCTGTTCCGGAGCGGACTGGGGTGCGGCCGCCTGCTGCTCCACGCCGCCGCGTACTCCTTTCCCCATCCCTGGTCCGGGGAAACCGTTACCATCGCCGCGCCCCTGGACGACGCCTTTGCGGCGCTTATTCTCCGCTTCGGCTGGCGGGACCCGGTTTCCCCAGCGCCTCGGCCAGCGCCGTAAGCAATCGACGGTTTTCCCCGCCGCTGCGCACCGCCACCCGGAAGAAACGCTCGTTCAGCCCCGTGAAATTGGAGCAGTCCCGGATTATGACGCCTTTCGGGATCAGGGCGGAACGCAGTTCCGGTGCAGTCATTCCGTTTCGCATCTCCACGAGAAGGTAATTGGCCGCCGACGGAAATGGGTGCAGGCCCGGCAGGGCGGCGAGCCCCGCTGCAAGGGCATCCCGCTCGGCGGTGACGGAACGTATCGTCCGTTCCCGGTACCCGGCGTCCGCCAGCGAGGCGACTCCCGCTATCTGGGCCGCCGTATTGACGCTCCACGGCTCCAGGCGCTCGGAGCAGCGCCGGATTATCTCCTCGGAGGCCATGGCGTACCCCAGGCGAAGACCTGGGATGGCATAGAACTTGGTCATGGAGCGGAGCACGATCCCGCCGCACCATTCGCTGATCAACCTCTTCGCCGACTCCTCCTCGCGGAAGTCCATGAACGCCTCGTCCAGGACCAGGAAGGTTCCCGTGTCGCGGCAGAGACGGTGAATGTCTTCTATCATCGACAGGGGAAGGATCGCACCTGTGGGGTTGGCCGGGTTGCAGAGGAAGAGGAGGTCGCAGCCCTCGGCAAGCCGGTCCGCCAGATTCTCCAGGGAAAGGGCGAATCCGTCCGCGGGAGAGAGGACCATATGGGCCGTCTCCCATCCCTCCCGCTCCAGTGCCCGGCCATATTCGGAAAAGGCCGGGGCGACGATGAGCCCCTTCCTTCCCGGCAGGATTCGCGGGAGCAGGTAGATCAGCTCGGTTGAGCCGTTGGCGGCAACGATCCGGGCCATGTCTACACCGTGGAGACCGGCCAGGGCCCGGCGCAACTCGTAACAGTCCCGGTCGGGATAGTGGGTGAGCCGGTGAAAGGAGGAGCAGACCGCATCCCGCACACCGGGCGCCGGGCCGAGAGGATTGATGTTGGCGGAAAAATCCAGCAGTTCCTCCGGCGGTATCCCCAGGGAACGGGCGATGGCGAAAACGGTTCCGCCGTGGTCAAACATTTCGGTCATGGGTATCTTCTTTCTCTTTTCTTCACTTTTCACTTTTCACTTTTCACTTTTCACTTTTTACTTTTTACTTTTTACTTTTTACTTTCCTATTTCCCCGCCAGTTCCATATCCTGCAGCTTCCGTATCCGATCCCGCAGTTCGGCCGCCTTTTCGAACTCCAGCTCCTTGGCCGCGGCAAGCATCTCCTTGCGCAGCTTCTTCACCATCCCCGGAATCTTTTCCAGCGGCACGTACTCTGCTGTTTCCTCCGCGACCCTTGAAACGTTGACGTAGTCATGCTCCTCGATGGATTCCAGGATGCTCCTCAATCCCTTCTTTACCGTTCGGGGGGTGATGCCGTGCTCGCGGTTGAACTCGGTCTGGATGGCGCGCCGCCGCTCCGTTTCGTCAATGCAGGCCCGCATGGAACCGGTAACGGTGTCCGCATACATGATCACCCGCCCCGCCACGTTGCGGGCGGCACGACCGCAGGTCTGAATGAGGGAGCGCGTGGAGCGGAGAAAGCCCTCCTTGTCCGCGTCCAGGATGGCGACGAGCGAGACCTCGGGGATGTCCAGCCCCTCACGAAGGAGGTTTATCCCCACCAGGACATCGAAGAGGCCCATGCGCAGGTCCCGGATGATCTGCATGCGCTCGATGGTGTTGATGTCCGAGTGAAGGTATTTCACCTTTACCCCCAGCTCCCGGTAGTAATCGGTGAGCTCTTCCGCCATGCGCTTGGTCAGGGTGGTTACCAGGACCCGTTCGCCCTTGGCGGTGGTTTCGCGAATCTCGTGCAGGAGGTCGTCCACCTGGCCGGAGGCGGGGCGGACATCGATGGCCGGATCGATGAGGCCGGTGGGACGGATTACCTGCTCGACCACAACCCCTTCCGCTTTTTTCAGTTCGTACTCAGCCGGGGTGGCGGAGACGTAGACTGCCTGGTTGAGCTTGCCGGAGAATTCGTTGAAGTTGAGGGGACGGTTGTCCAAGGCCGACGGGAGGCGGAACCCGTAGTTCACCAGGGTTTCCTTGCGACTCCGGTCCCCGCGGTACATGCCGCCGATCTGGGACACGGTGATGTGGGACTCGTCGATGATCAGGAGAAAATCCTTCGGAAAGTAGTCGATGAGGGTGTAGGGAGGTTCTCCCGCGGCCCGGCCGTCGAAGTGGCGGGAATAGTTCTCGATTCCCTGGCAGAACCCCATCTCTTCAAGCATCTCGATGTCGAAGAAGGTCCGCTGTTCGATGCGCTGGGCCTCCACCAGCATGTTCTGCTCCCGGAACCAGAGGATGCGCTCTTCCAGTTCTATCCTGATGGCCTCCACGGCCCGTTCCAGGGTCTCGCGGGTCGCCACGTAGTGGGAGGCGGGGTAGATGGCGCACTTGGAGAGACGCTGGATAACCTGGCCCCGCAGGGGATCGATCTCGGAGATGGAATCCACGGTATCGCCGAAGAACTCGATGCGGAGCGCCCGCTCGTCGTCGTGGGCGGGAAAGATTTCTATACAGTCACCCCGCACCCGGAAGGAACCGCGGTGGAAATCCATGTCGTTCCGCTCGTACTGTATCTCCACCAGTTTCCGGAGAAGGTCGTCGCGGCCGTAGTCGTCCCCCTGGTGGAAGAAGATGTGCATGGCCTGGTAGGATTCGGGCGATCCGATGCCGTAGATGCAGGAGACGGAGGCGACGATGAGCACATCACGCCGCGTGAGGAGGCTGCGGGTCGCCGAGTGGCGGAGCTTGTCGATCTCGTCGTTGATGGACGAGTCCTTTTCGATGAAGGTGTCGGTGGTGGGGAGGTAGGCCTCGGGCTGGTAGTAGTCGTAGTAGGAGACAAAGTATTCCACGGCATTCTCGGGAAAGAGCTCCTTGAATTCGCCGTAGAGCTGGGCCGCCAGTGTCTTGTTGGGGGCGATGATGAGCGTGGGACGGTTTACCGCGGCGACCACGTGGGCCATGGTGAAGGTCTTGCCGGAACCGGTGACGCCCAGGAGCACCTGATGGCGATCACCGCGCAGGATCCCCTCGGCCAGTTCGGCGATGGCGGCGGGCTGGTCGCCGCGCGGTTCAAAACCGCTGATGAGCTTGAAGCTGTCCATGCTTTCAGCTGCCGACTTCGATGCGGAACCGGGCGCCCCCCTCCACGTTGGAGGCGGTCAGCTTCCCTCCCATGTTTTTCTCTATGATGGTCTTCGACATCCAGAGCCCGATACCCGTGCCGTTTTCCAGCTTCCGGGTGGTAAAGTACGGCACGAAGATTCGATCGATGATATCCCCGGGGATGCCGCCGCCGTTATCGGTGATGGTGACGACCGTCTTCCTGTTTTCCCTGAACCCGTGAATGCGTATCACCGGTTTCTCCGTACACCGTTCGCGGAAGATGTCCTTTGCGTTGCCCAAGATGTTGAGAAGAACCTGGGAAAACTCGTTGGGGTATCCGAAAATGATCAAGTCGTCGTCCACATCGATTTCAACGACGATATTATGATAGCGAAAACTCGTTTCAATCAGGGAAAGCGAGCGATCCACGATATTTCGCAGGCTGAAGGCCTGCGGCTCCTTGTCGCGCTTGAAGAATTCGCGGAAATCGTCGATGGTCCGGGACATATGCTGGATAATATTCAATGTTTTGCTGATGGAATCGTCCAGGTACTCCTTGGTGAAATCGCCGTATACAAATGTCTCTCCCAGATCCTGAATCAGGAGAGAGACGGCGGTAAGGGGCTGTCTCCATTGGTGAGCGATGCTCCCGATCATCTCCCCCATGGCCGCCTGACGGCTCTGCAGGATCAGGAGATGGTCCTTCTCCCTGCTTCTGTCCACCTCTTCCCGAATCTTCTCCTTCAGGGTCAGGTTCAGTTCCTCCAGCTGCTGTGTTTTCTCACGCAGTTGCTCCTCCACCATCCTCCGTTCGGTGGTATCGCGCATCGTGGCCAGGTAGGCGAACTTCCCCTCCCACTCGGTCTCGACAACCAGCATCTCCGCGATCCGCGTTTCAGCGTCCGGCCGGGTTACGGTGATTTCGGTCTTTTCCTCCACAAGCGGGAACTCGAACCGCTCCCCCTCCAGGTCGCCGGCGCTCCGTCCCAGAAAGTTTTCCGCGGCCGGATTGACGAACCGGACGATTCCCTCACGATTCACCAGAACAATTCCGTCCGCACTCCGGCAGAGGATAGCGCGGAATCGCTCCTGGAACTTCCGCTCTTCATCGCTTCTCTGCTCCCGTTGCTTTCGGATCCTGCCGGTTTCGGACATTTTCTGCGCTCTTTTCCCTGATGACCAAGAAAATGCCATCAGCCTGTGAGTATAGCGGCGCCCGCGGGGACGAATCCCATGGAAACGGTATCATTGAACTCCGGTAACCGGAAGCGGCTCCACTGTACCCGGAGTACACGAAGAATGTCAAGGCGCCGCCGCATCGATCCCTCTTATCGAGGCGCAGGCGGAAGGCGGTTTCCCGAATCAAGAACCTTGCTTTTTACCCCCCGGGATGCCATACTTTGCCCTTGGATACTTAAGGGGTCTCGGAGGAGAAAACGTATGTTCGGCTACAGCCCTCTGGCAATAATCATCATCCTGTTGTTGATACTGATAATTTTCGGGGCCGGAAAGCTCCCGGAGATCGGCAGTTCCCTCGGCAAGGGGATCAAGAACTTCAAGCGCGCCTTTGAAGGAAAAGACGAGATAGAAGTGCAGGCGCGGAAAGAGGATGACGCCGACAAGAAGGGATAGCGGAACATCCGGCGAGGCCCTGCCGTGAGTTATGCGGGCAGCTCGATTTTCGGCTCCTCCCCTTTCCGGTAGAGGAGCACCGTCCGCCCCAGAACCTGGGCAACCTCCGCGCCGCACGCATCCGCCAGTTCAGCGGCAACCTCGTACCTGTCCGCAAGGCAGCTTTCCAGTATCTTCACCTTTATCAGTTCATGACTTTCAAGGGCGGCGGCCGTTTCCTGGACAAGCGACGCGCCGATTTCCCCCTTGCCCACCAGAATAACAGGCTTCAGGCCGTGCCCGAGCCCCCGCAGAAAGCGCTTCTGTTTACCGCTCAACATGATTCGTCCCCCCCTCCGGCATTGTGTGTGAAAGATAGTTGCTTATTCAGCGCAGGGTACACCTTCCTCCCGTTTTTGTACAGCCCGCGCAGTTTCATGAAAATGTTCTCCGCCTACCCGGTTATTTGCCTTGCAAATACGGCCTCAATTGCTATAATCCTGCATGGTTACAGGTTTTGCATTCCCCGGTGGCCGTGTATGGCTCGCGGATGATCCTGAAAACGGCAGGTGGAGTCATCCGGAGTGAACGAAGGATGACTCCACCTGCCGAATCCGGGATGATGCGTTCGTGATGCAATCCCACTTCTATCCGGGAACTCCGGATGGGAGACTTCTGGTTACCTATTCGGAGAATGCAGTGCCCCAACGGCATTCTCCGCCCGGATAAGGGAGGGACTCGTGGAGCCGGAGTGCTGCTGGACAAAAGAAACGGTAACAGCCGCCGAATGCCCGTTCATCTCCCCGGACGAAACCGACCTCTTCGGATCACTGAGGAGGAGGCTGGTCGCCAAATGCCTGGAGTGCCCTCGTTTTGCCGCCGACCTGGAGCGGATGGCGCGGGAAGGTCGCCCCGAGGCCTCCGTGATGCGGATCCTCATCGACGAGTTCCTCCTCCAGAAATCCCGTCTTGACACGATGATAGGATTCCTGGACAGCAGGAATATGGAGATCCAGTTCCTTCATGAGATCGGGGCGCTTCTCCAGACCTCGCTGCTGGAACTCGACGAGGTGTTGTCTGTTGCGCTGACGGCAATCACCGCGGGCAAAGGATTCGGCATGAACCGCGCCTTTCTCCTGCTGGCCGACAAGGAACGCCGCACCCTGAAGGGATCCCTGGCCGTCGGCCCCCGGACCTACGAGGAGGCGTGGGCGATCTGGGAGGAAATCGGCAGGACCGATTTCTCGCTGAAGGAGATGGCGAAACACTTCCACGACACCAAGCTCTCCGCGGAAAAGGACAAGTTTCACGACATTCTCGAACGGCTCACCGTGCCCATGGACGACCAGAGGTCCATCCTCGTCCGCGCGCTCCAGGAACGCAGGCCGCTTCTGGTGCACGACGCCTTCCATGACAGCCGGGTGGATCCGGAACTGGCGCACACCCTCGATGTGGACAGCTTTCTTATCCTTCCCCTTCTTACCCGGAACCGGCGTGTCGGTGTCATCATAGCGGATAATTTCATTACCAAGAAACCGATTACTCACGAAGACATGCGATCCATGGAGACACTCACCTTTCCGGTGGCGTTCGCCATCGAGAGGGCCTCTCTCTATGATCGGCTCCATGAGGACCTCCGGAAACTGACGGTCGCCAATACGCGGCTGCAGGAACAGCAGGAGTTGATCGTCAGGCTGGAAAAAATGGCGCTGCTGGGCAAGGTAACCTCCAGCATCGCCCATTCCATCAGAAACCCCCTGATGATAATCGGCGGATTCGCGCGCTCCCTCCTGAGGAATATCGACGAGAATGACCCGAAAAAGGAATTTCTGGAAACCATCGTCCGGGAGGCGAGGCAGCTGGAGGATACCCTGTCGGAGGCGCTGGGACATGCCGATTCCATGGCGCCCGTTCTGGACCAGTGGGACATCAACGAACTGGTTGGGAATGTGTTCGGTGAGGTGCGGAGTCGAGCCGAGGGGGAAGGGATCGCGTTCACCCTCGACCTGGCGCCGGACCTGCCGATGATTCGCATGGATTACCGCCAGATGGCCTATTGCATCAAGAAGATTCTGTTCAACTCCCTCGATGCCATGCTCCCTCCTGGAGAACTCACCGTAACGACCCGTATCGATGGGGACGATATCCTGGTGGAGATTCGCGATACCGCCGCTCGGCCCGCCCGGGGGGACGGGGATATGTTTTCCCACCCCGCACTGGAAAAGAGGGACGAAACCGAGAACCTGGAACTGTCCTTCTGCAGGGTGATACTTGAAAATTACTGTAAATCCTTTACTGTTGAGGAATACGAAGGAAAAGGCACGCTGTACCTGATACGGCTGCCCCGGAAGAAGGAGGAAGAGCACCATGAGTAGGATTCTGGTCGTGGACGACGAAAGCAGCATCAGACTCCTCTATTCCCATGAGCTTGCCGATGAGGGATACGAGGTGACAACGGCCGCCGGCGCTGAGGAAGCCGTTGAAAAACTCCGCAAGGACGATTTCGACCTGATCCTGCTTGATATCAAGCTGAAAAACGAAAGCGGTCTGGATCTCCTGCAGCGAATCGTCAAGGAACGGCACAATCTGCCTGTGATCCTCTGCACCGCTTTCTCCTGCTACAAGGACGATTTCTCCGCGTGGCTCGCCGACGGGTATGTGGTGAAGTCCAGCGACCTGAAGGAACTGAAGCAGGAAATCCGGCGGGTGCTGGACAAGAAGTCCCTGCGAAACTCTCCCAAGCACCGGGTGTAATCTTTCCGGCCATGCTATCCCATGCCCGCGGTCTCAGATTCGCGCAGCCTGAACGGGAGCATCGCAATGCCTCTTCCATGAAGCGGCCGTCATCGTTCACCCATACCCAACAACCTCATGTAACGCCCGGAAGGAGGCATGCAGAATGAAAGCCGTGATTATGGCCGGAGGTTTCGGCACCAGGATTCAACCGCTGACGAGCAGCGTACCGAAGCCGATGATCCCGCTGGCGAACCGCCCCATCATGCTCCATATCGTGGAACTCCTGAAGAAGCACGGCATCACGGATATGGTCATGCTCCTCTACCATCAGCCCGACATCATCAAGAACTTTTTCCGTGACGGTTCCGATTTCGGGATAAAGATCGACTATGTCACCCCCCTCCAGGACATGGGAACCGCCGGAGCGGTAAAGTGCGCCGAACGCCTTCTGACCGAGCGCTTTCTGGTCATCAGCGGCGACCTCCTCACCGACTTCAACCTGAAAAAGATAATCGACTTCCATTGCGACCACCAGGCCATGGCGACCATTACCCTCACGTCCGTGAAGGACCCTCTCCAGTTCGGTGTCGTGATTACCGACAAGGAGCGGAAGATTACCCAGTTCCTGGAAAAGCCGGGGTGGGGCGAGGTCATCTCCGACACCATCAATACCGGCATCTACGTGCTGGAACCGGACATCTTCCGCTACATTCCCGCGGAGGAGAACTTCGATTTTTCCCAGGACCTGTTCCCGATCCTGCTGGAAAAGGGGGATCCCCTGTTCGGCTACCCGGTCAAAGGGTACTGGCGCGATATCGGCAATACCGACTCCTACCGGGAGGCCCACCACGACATCTTCCACGGCAGGATCAACATCCGCATCGACGAAGAGAAACAGGACCTGCTGGGCAAGGATGTGCGCCTGGGGACCGACGTCCGCCTCGACGACCTGAAGGCCGTGGAGGGGACGGTCATCCTCGGGGACAACTCCCAGATCCTTGGAAGCGCCCACATCAAGGACTCGGTGGTGGGCCGCAACTGCACCATCGAGGAGGGGGCGCGTCTCTTCCGCTGCGTGGTCTGGGACAACGTCTACATCAAGAAAGGGGCGAAACTGGTCGATTCGGTGATCTGCAGCAACGTAAGCGTCGGCCAGGGGGTCGTCATGGAGGAGGGCGCCATCGTGGCGGACGACACCTCCATCGGAGAGGACGCCTTCATCAAGAAGGACGTGAAGATCTGGCCGAAAAAGCTCATCGAGGCAGGCTCCATCGTCTCCGGGAACCTCATCTGGGGAGAAAAATGGAAGAAATCCCTGTTCGAGGGGGCGCTGATCCGGGGTCTCACCAACATCGAACTGACGCCGGAATTCATGGCAAAGCTCGGCTGCGCCTACGGCAGCACCCTTCCCAAGGGGAGCTTCATCCTGGCGGGCCGCGACGCCCACCGATCTTCCCGCATGCTGAAGAGAAGCTTCATCGGAGGCATCCTCTCCACCGGCGTCAATGTCAGGGACATGAAGATGATCCCGCTGCCGCTGCTCCGCTACAAGCTGAAGACCTTCGGCGAGGTGGGAGGGGTGCAGTTCCGCGAGGCCAAAGATGACCCGGCGTCGACGGAGATAGTGTTCCTCGACGCGGACGGCATCGACTTCTCCAGTTCCATGGGGAAAAACGTGGAACGGATATTCTACAAGGAGAACTTCCGGCGCGCCCACCATTCGGAACCGGGGGGCATCTCCGAACTGGCAAACCTGGTCGATTTCTACCGGGAGGGATTCCTCCGCTCCATCGACGCCGGGCCTGCGAAACGGGGAAGCTTCAAGGTGGTCGTGGACTTCACCCATTCCGCGGCCAGCCAGATCCTGCCCGCCCTGCTGAATGCAATGGGGTGCGAGGTGGTGGCCCTCAACGCCTATATCGAGGAGCAGAGCGACGACACGAAGGGAACGAACCAGTCTCTGAGCCTTCAGCAGATTTCCAAGATCGTGGTCGCCCTGGATGCTCAGGCCGGCTTCTGGCTCGACCCGACCGCGGAGAGCATCATCCTGGTGGACGAAACCGGAAAAGTGCGGGACGGCGCGGAGCTCCTCTGCCTGATGACGGCCCTCACCCTGCAGCGTGGAGCAAAAGGCGTGTATGCGGTCCCGGTCTCGGCACCGTCCGTCATCGAGCAGATGGCCCAGGAAAGGGGGTGCACGGTACAGCGTACCAAGAGTTCCGAGCGCTCCATGATCGAGGCGTCCCTGTCGTCGGAAGTGGTGATGGCCGGCTCCCTGAACGGACGCTTCGCCTTCCCCCGTTTCCAGAACGCCTTTGACGGGATGTTCGCCATTGCCAAGGCCGTGGAGCTGGCCTCGTCAAAGGGCGTCCCCCTTTCGAAGATAATGGAGGGGATCCCGTTCCGCGCATTCCTGGAAACCACCATCCCCTGCGTCTGGGAAATGAAGGGCGCGGTCATGCGCAAGATGAGCGAAGACAGCCTGGACAAGGAGGCGACCTTCATCGACGGCATCAAGGTCCACTTCGGCGAGGACTGGGTACTGGTCCTTCCCGACCAGACCCAGCCCTTTATCCGCATTATCACCGAGGCGAAAACGGAAGATACCGCCCGGAAACTTCTCAGGGAATACCGGGAAAAGGTCGAATCATGGAAAAAGGAGCTGCCCTGACGTGTCCGAACCCCTGGACGTGACATTCGTCTGGCACATGCACCAGCCTCTCTACAAGGATCCGCTGACCGGCGAATACGACCTCCCCTGGACCTACCTTCACGCCGTCAAGGATTACTACGACATGGCCGCGATCGTGGAGGATACCGAAGGGGCGGTTGCGTCCTTCAACCTGGTCCCCTCGCTGCTGGAGCAGATTCTGGACTATGCCGCGGGCAGGGCGATCGACCCCTTTCTCCTCCACGGCAGGATGGACCCTTCTGCCATGTCCGAGGAAAACCGGCGTTTCGTTCTCGACAATTTTTTCTCCGCCAACCGGGAGCGCATGATCGAGCCAAACCACCGCTACCTGGAACTCCTCTACCTGGCGGGAAACGGTTCGCGGAACGCGGGGATCGATCGTTTACGCGCTTTCGGAGACCGGGAGATCCTCGATCTCCAGGTGTGGTTCTTTCTCGCCTGGACCGGAGAGGCGGCCCGCCGCCGCTACCCGGCCCTGGGTGATCTGGTGCGGAAGGGACGCAATTTCACCACCGAGGACAAGGAACTCCTCTTCCACATCCACCGCGAAATGCTGGGCGAAATCGTCCCCCTCTACCGAAGGATCCGGGACCGGGGAAAGGCGGAACTGTCCGTCACGCCCTACTTCCACCCCATCCTTCCCCTCCTCTGCGACGGGACAATCGCCCGGGTCGCCCTGCCGAAGGTCCGTCTCCCGGAAGACCGTTTCCGACACCCGGAAGACGCGCGCGCCCAGATCATCCGGGGGATGGACTATTTTCGCCAGGTGTTCGGCTTCGCCCCTGCCGGCATGTGGCCCTCGGAGGGTTCCGTCAGCGACGAAGCCCTGAGCCTGGTGGCCCGGTGCGGCATCAGGTGGGCCGCGAGCGACGAAGATGTGCTCGCCGCCTCACTCCCTGCCGGTCTCGGGCGCGGCAGGGGATCACTCTATCGCCCATACACCTTCTCCCGGAACGGAAACGAACTGGCGCTGCTGTTCCGCGATCACCGCCTGTCCGACCTGATCGGCTTCACCTATTCCCGCTGGGAAACGGAGCGTGCCGTGGACGATTTCATGGAGAGGCTCGGGGAGATCGGAAAAGAGAACCCCGGCGGACTGGTAACGATACTGCTGGACGGGGAAAACGCCTGGGAATACTACCCCGATAACGGCTACCCGTTCCTGTCCGCCCTCTACCGCCGTATCGCGGTTCATCCGGCCTTCCGCCTCACAACGCCGTCCGAGGCCCTGGAGAGGGAGCGGGACAGGCAGATACTGGACCACATCCACCCCGGATCCTGGATCAACGGGAACTTCGGCATCTGGATCGGCCATCCCGAGGAGAACGCCGCGTGGGACCTTCTGGCCCGGGCGCGTGAGGCGGCCGTGGCCGGTAGCCCCGAGGTTGCCGCGCTCCTGACTGCGGGAGGGGAAGCCTCGGGTAACCCGGCGGCGGAAGAGGAAACCACAAACGGACTGGTCTGCCGTTCCCTGTATGCGGCCGAGGGGAGCGACTGGTTCTGGTGGTACGGGGACGACCATTTTTCCCCCCACAGCTCCCATTTCGACAGGCTGTTCCGCAACAACCTGATCCGCATCTACCGCCTGCTGGGCGTGGATGTGCCCCGGAACCTGTACGATCCCATCAAAAGGGTCACCCCGGCGGGCCTAGTACGGGAGCCGACCACGTTCATCACTCCGCTCATCAACGGTCAGGTGGATGACTACTTCGAGTGGCTCGGCGCCGGTCTCTACGACCTGAGCAAGCAATCGTCGGCCATGCACGCGGCGGAAAGCCTCCTGCTCTGTTTTTTTTACGGTTATGACGGAACGGCTCTCTACTTCAGGGTGGACGGCGCTTCTCCCCTGGATACGGTTCTTCAGGAGGGCGACCGGCTCTGCCTGCACCTCCTGCTGGAACGGGAATACCTCCTCCCCATGACGCTCGACGCATCGGACGGGGAACTCCTGGTGAAGGACCATTCCCGATGGCGGGAAAACGGGGGGATGTGTACCTGGAAATTCGGCCGCATCTGCGAGGTCCGCATTCCGTTGGATGCCCTCCAGCCCGAACCGGACGGAACATTTTTCGTCTTCATCACTCTCTCGCGGGACCGGGAAGAGATCGGCCGCTGGCCGACCCATTCACCCCTGGCGGTGACATACGTCGGCCGGAGGCTGGAGCTGGAAAACTGGCTTGTGTAACGAGTTTTCATCCGGAAACTCACGATACCTGAATCCGAGACGCCTGAACGCCGAGGCGAGCAGAATACCGGGGTTAATCGTCGCTGACGCCGTTTCATGCCGGTCAGGCCGCCTGACCTTCGTCGTGCCGTCGCACTCCACCGGCATGCAAGGAACCGAGGCGTTCCGCGTAGACGAAGGCGTGAAGCCGTCACGGATCCGGGATGAGGAAAGGGAGGTACCATGTCAGAACTGCGCTGGGACCCGTTGAAGCACCACTGGGTCATCATCGCCGCCGACCGCGGCAGGAGGCCCAACGACTTTTTCGCCCAGGAGCCGCCGACACCGATGACAAGCTGTCCTTTCTGCTACGGCAACGAGGACAAGACCCCCCACGAAATATTCGCCCTTCGTCCGTCCGGTCCGCCCAATTCACCCAACTGGAAGGTCAGGGTAATACCCAACAAATATCCCGTCCTGCGCGTGGAGGGGGAGGTGAAGAGCCGCGGTTACGGGATCTACGACGTGATGAACGGCATCGGCGCCCATGAGATTATCATCGAAACTCCCGACCACGACAGGGGCATGGCCGACCTTTCCACGGCTGAGATAACCGACGTGCTCACGGCCTACCGGGCACGCCTCCTTGATCTTCGCCAGGACCTGCGGCTCCGCCACCTGGTTCTGTTCAAAAATCACGGCGCCCGGGCCGGCGCCTCGCTCAGCCATTCCCACAGCCAGCTCATAGCGGTACCGCTCGTTCCGCCGGTAACGGTGGCGGAGCTGCGAAACTGCCGGGATTTTTTCGAGCAGAGGAAGCGGTGCATCTTCTGCGATATCATCGATTTCGAACTGCAGATCGGCGACCGGATTGTCCGGGAATTTCCCGAATATCTGATATTCGCCCCTTTTGCCTCGTGCCTCCCCTTTGAACTGCGACTCTTCCCCAAAAGGCATCTCCATGATTTCACCCTCCTGGACGACGCTTCCCTGGGAGGGCTCGCCGTTGCCATGAAGGACATGCTCATGCGCCTCAAGAAGGTATTGCAGGACCCGCCTTTCAATTTCATCCTCCATACGTCGCCGACCCTTCAGCCCCGGCCGGGCAGGCCTGAATTCTGGACATCCATCGAGTACGACTACCACTGGCATATCGAGCTGGTGCCGCGCATTACCCCCATTGCAGGATTTGAATGGGGTTCCGGTTTCCATATCAACCAGACCCCACCCGAAGATGCCGCGGCATTTCTCCGGGGAGCTGACTTTTAAAAGGCTGTTGAGACAATCAATCCTGATGCCGCCCATTTACGCATTCCGCCGGCAGGGTATGCGGCTTTTCTAATGAAAAATATTTTTTACGGAAGACCCGGTACGAAGCGGATGTTTTTTGACAAATCGGTTGCATTTGGATTATAAGGGTCGGAGCTTTGTATGCCGGGTGAAAAAACGGTGTGCCTGCCCGTGTATCCATTTTCACACCAGAGGGTGACTCATGAAAATATTGTTCGTCGCTTCAGAGGTATCACCGTTCGCCAAAACCGGCGGACTGGCGGATGTGGTCGGCTCCCTCCCCCGGGCACTGAAAAAGAAAGGACATGACGTTCGTATCATCATGCCCCTCTACCAGTGTGTCGAGGAGGGTGATTTCACCATCAAAAAGGCCCGGAAAGGGGTGGAAATAACCCTCAACGGAGAGGTTCGCAAGGGTCTGCTTCGCCAGACGTCTCTCGGCGACATTCCGGTCTACCTGTTCGAAAACAGGGACTATTTCCACCGCCCCGAACTCTACGGGACCCCGGCTGGAGATTACCCGGACAACAGCCGGAGATTCGGTTTTTTCTGCCGCGGCGTGGTCGATCTCCTGAAGCGGATGGATTTCCGGCCCGACATCATCCACTGCCACGACTGGCAGACTGCGCTGATACCGGTGCTCCTCAAGTACGGCTACCAGGAGGATCCCTTTTACCGGAAAACGGCCTTGGTCTATACCATCCACAACCTTGCCTACCAGGGGGTATTCGATCGCGAGGCGCTCCCCGACCTGGGACTCGATGATTCCCACTTCACCGTTGAACGGCTTGAGTTTTACAACCGGATCAACCTCATGAAAGGCGGCATTCTGGCGGCCGACGTGGTGAATACGGTCTCCGATTCCTATTGCCGCGAGATTCAGACCAAGGAGATGGGCTGCGGCCTGGAGGGGGTACTGCGCCGGCGCAGCCACGACCTGTACGGAATCCTGAACGGCATCGATTACCAGGATTGGAATCCCACCACCGACCCGAACCTGTTCAAGAACTACACGGCCTCGGCTCTTTCGGGAAAGGCGGCCAACAAAAAAGGGCTGCAGAAAGCCCTCGGATTTCAACAGGCGGCCGATATCCCGTTGCTGGCAATGATTACCCGTCTTTCCACGCAGAAAGGAATCGACCTTCTGGAAAAACTCCTTCCCCGGCTCGCGCAGGAAAGGCTGCAGCTGGTCATCCTGGGGACCGGCGACGAGAAATACATGAAGATGCTGAAGGATTTCAAGGACAAGGGAGCCGGCGCCATCTCCATCCACCTCGCCTTCGATCACATCCTGTCCCGCAGGATCTACGCGGGAAGCGATATGTTTCTCATGCCTTCCCACTATGAACCGTGCGGGCTCGGGCAGCTCATCGCTTTCCGTTACGGGTCGGTGCCGGTCGTCCGGAAAACCGGGGGCCTGGCCGATACGGTGTTCGACAGCCGTGACGGCGTCCGCGACCCGAACGGCTTCTCCTTTGACGACTACACCCCGGAGGCATTCCTGGAAGCGATAACCCGGGCACTCGACGCGTACCGGGACAAGAAATCCTGGGACAAGATGGTCCGCATCGGCATGCATTCCGATTATTCCTGGGAACACTCGGCCGCCGAGTATGATGCACTGTACGAAAAGGCCCTCACCAAGGTCGTATACTGAGGGGAAAATCCCGATGGCGAACGGACCGGATGAATTCGACGAACTGACCAGGGAAATCCGCAACCTCATCAAGGAGAACAAGCGGTTCCTGGAGCGCGTGCGGGAAGAAGACTTCGAACCCGAGGAGGGGGAGGAGGAAACCGAGGAATCCATGGAGGATTTCGAGGAGTTGTAGACTATCGGAAGACCCGAAACGGAAACTGAAACGCCCCCGGAGCAAGAGCTTGCGAGGGCGTTTTCATCGTCCGTACCACTTTGTTTTCAGGCAGCCCATTCCCCCACCAGCCTCAGAAAATCCATGACCAGCTGATAGGTAAGTCCCCATAGCACCGGCTCTCCGGGCTGAGGAAGGGAGATGCCCGGACGGACCATGACCTGGCCGTCGAAACGGACCACTTTTTCGCCGTGACGGGCCGGGTCGGTCAAATCGGTGAACGGTACCCAGAAGGCGTCCTGAACCTCGTCGTCCATGAGCCTGAACGGACCGGTTTCAGCGGTCTCGTACACGAAACAGGAGACGTGCACCGGGATACGGGCCCCCGCTATATCCGAGAGGCGGCCGAGAAAGCGCGCGTTTCGCAGGTCGATGCCCACTTCCTCCAGGGTTTCCCGCTCGGCGGTGAGGCGAGGTTCCCCGTCGCCGTTTTCCACCTTGCCGCCGGGAAAGCAGATGTTTCCGGACCACGGATCGTCCTCGTTCTCCGTGCGTTTCATGAACAGCAGCCGGGGGCCGGCCGGGTCGTCGCTGATGATGAGGGCCACCGCCGCCCGCGTGAGTCCCCGACTGGGGACCAGCCCCGGGATATGGGTAGCCAGGGCCTTTTCAATGTGGGTAATGGTTATCATGACTCTTCCTGTCCCGCAAAAAACCGTGTTTCCCATAGTAGCCGCTCCGGACGATTCTGACAACGGCAAAGAGAGACGCTCCGTCAGTCGGGGGGGGGGGAAACCCTTTGACAATCTCCGGCCTTTCCGCTAGGTTGAGCGGACTCCGGGGCCGCGGCCCTCTCTTCACCGACCCTTCCCGCCGGACCCCATTCTCGACCATACGGAGGTTTCATGATCAGCTGTCACACCAAGACCCTGGCGAACGGTCTGCGCCTGAAGGCCGTGCGGCTGCCCCATCTGCACAGCGCCGAGATCGCCATCTACCTGAAGGTCGGGGGCCGCCACGATCCGCCCGGCAAGGAGGGTCTTTCCCATTTTCTCGAACACATGCTGTTCCGCGGTACCGCGGACTATCCCACCACGCTGGAACTGGAAACGGCTTTCGAGGCCCTCGGCGGGAGCGTGAACGCTGCCACCGATGCAGACTCCACCTGCTTCTATACCCGCATTCACCCCCGTCACGCAGTGGACGGGATCGATATCTTCGCTTCCATGCTGCTCCGGCCCACACTCTCCGGGATCGATATCGAGAAACGGATCATCACCGAAGAGGCACTGGAAGACTCCAACGAAAACGGCGAGGACATAAACACCGACAACCTGGCCAGCAGGCTCCTCTGGCCGGATCATCCCCTGGGGATGCCCACCGTCGGCACCTTGGAGAGCATCGCGGCATTCACCGACGAAGACCTGCGGGGGCACATGAACAGGTTCTACGTTCCGGCAAACGCGGTGATCACCGTGGTGGGCGATATCGAGCCGGACGCCGTTTTCTCCGCCTGCGACCGCTCCTTCGGCGCCTGGCAGGGGTCTCTCCCCCCTGATGCGTCCCCTGCCCCGGACGATCAAAACCGCTTCCGCACCGTGTTCGTGAAGGACCTGGACAGCCAGATCGCGCTCCAGTTCGCCTTTCGCGGATTCGGCCGCCACGACGGCAGGATCACCACCACCCGCCTGATCCGAAGGATCCTGTGCGGCGGCGGAAGTTCCCGGCTTCTCATGTCACTGCGTGAACGGCTCGGCATCGCCTATTCGGTGAGCGCCGGACTGTCCGCCTACGAAGAGACCGGCTGTTTCGCCGTGGACATGGCCACCGCCCCGGAAAACCTGCTGCTCGCCGTGGAAGAGGTGCTGCGGGAGACCCGCCGGCTGGCCGTGGAAACCATGGACGCCGGAGAACTGGATCGGGTGAAGCGGGGATACTTTTTCGACCTGGAATACAGCCGCGACTCCACCTACGAAATCGGGGTGCGCTACGGGTGGGGAGAACTCATGGGCATGCTGACCACCATCGAGCAGGACCAGGAGGAGAGCGCGGCCGTTACCGCGGAAGGAATCCTGGCCACGGCCCGCACGCTGTTTGCCCCCGCCAACCTCAACCTGGTTGCCGTGGGGCCGTGGAAGGCGCCCATGAAACGGGACGTGGAAAAGCTGTTGCGGAAGTACGAGAAGGAGTTCTCTTCAGAGTAACAAGGAAATGAATTGTTCTCAGCATGGAAAGTGCATGTGAAACGTTAGCAAGGGGTATCGCCCATAGGATGACAAGCTCCCGAAACATCAACAGAAAAGACCTCTTTTGGTGGGCTTTTTCGTTTGCGGGGAACGGAGGGTTGTGAGGTAAAAGGAGGGAAATATTGCCACTGAATATTCTTTGCCTGTAACTATTCAGCTTGCAGCAAAAGCTGACATCAAAACATGAAAGAAATAACGGTTATGGTTCAATGCCGATGACCGCAAAATGCAAGGCTTGGAAAACCACTTTTTCTTGCATGGTGAACTTTTTTGCTTTTGAAGGACAACCTTTTAACGGGTGACACCTTTACCTTTCTCAGGCGAAATCCCACTTGTTGGTGCCGACCGGTACCAGATAGCTCGTCGTGACAGCACAAACGAAGAAGTAGCCGGTCTCCCGCTCAAGGAGCTTTACCAGCACCTCTGACCTAGCCAGAACCCCCTCGCTGTTGACTGAGGGAATGAAGTAGATCTGCTTTCGGCTCCAGCAGCACCCAGTCCTGGGCGGTGCAAGCGGCGATGAAGAGCAGCAGCACTAACCATGAGAATGTCCTTTTCATCCGACCCACCTCTCAGCACCTCCGCCCAGACAGGGCACGCAATGCATATGAAAATCCCCCACCCCACCCGAAGAAGAAAAAACAAATCTCCTCAATAAAATCTAACTTTTAGCGGCTCAAGCATGATCAAAAAAGTTGTATTTTTTTTCAAACTATAATATTAATAATTTTAAATAACATTTTTATAACTTATATTATTGCATCAATATAATCACAGCCTTCGAGCACCGGAAAAGGCTGGATAAGGCGTCTTACTTTGAGAGAACGCGGGGTAGGGAAAGAATGTGAATAGGTTAAAATACTCAAAGCTGGTTCAAATGATAGCAGAGGCAGAGTCTATATCCGAGATTAACTCGTTCTTGAGGCTACTCTGTAACAGCTACGGCTTCGACTACTTCCTCTTTGCCATTCAGTTGCGCAACTCCTTCGTCATGCCCTACCAGTTCATCATCAGTGACTACCCAGAAGAGTGGCGCCAGCACTACGTAGCCGAAGGGTATGAAAAGATCGATCCCACCGTGCTCCACTGTGTCACTAGCGTCATCCCCTACGTCTGGGAGGAGGCCTTTAAGGGCGAACAGAGCCAGAAAGCGCGAACCCTCATGTTAGCCGCTCGGGAACACAGCCTCCGCAGTGGAGTAAGCATCCCTGTGCACACCCCGCAGGGTGAATCGGCAATGTTGAGCCTCGCCTCCTGCGAGGACCACAGCAAGACCAGCCTTCGGATCAACAAGGCTATACCGATGCTCCATGCCATATCATTCCACATCTTGGAGGCGGTGCTTCGGGCTGTGAAGACGGTGGAACTCCCCCCGCCCACCAAGCTGAGCCAACGCGAGACGGAGTGCCTCCTTTGGGCGGCGGAAGGGAAAACGTCGTGGGAGACCTCCCAGATCCTGGGGATCTCTGAGCGGACCGTCGTCTTCCACCTGCAGAACGCGACGGACAAGCTGCAGGTGTCAAACCGGCTGCATGCCGTTGTGCAGGCTGTATCGCGGGGGCTCATCTTCCCAGGGCTAGCCCTGGGAAGGGCCGGAGGCTCGCAATAGTCCCCAGCTAATCTCTTCCGCCTTACGCCACGCTATAGGCAGGGGCAGGGCTTTTTTCAGGGGCGGAAGTAGAGGGCGCGGAATCTCCGTACCGGCGGGGTTTCGTTGTCCAGCAAATCCTCGAAGGCCGCTTCCTCAAGTCCCAATTCCTGAAACCTGCCCAGTTCCTCCCGTGAGAGGGGGACCGGCCAGACCCCTTCAGGGGTCTCCCCCTGCTCGCGGCCACGACAGATGACAAGCAGGGCTCCTCCCGGAGCCACCAGGCGCACCACCTGCCGCATGGCGCGCGGACGGAGTTCCGGAAGGAATGACTGCAGGGTGTACGACTCCAGCACAAAGTCGAAGCGCCCCACCCAACTCTCCGGTGGATCGAAGAGATCGGCTATCTGGTAGTCTACCCGCGACTCGGGGAATCGTCGCTGGCACCAATCTATGGCGGTGGGCGCGATGTCGAAGGCTGTGACCTCGAAACCACGCCGGCTCAGTTCCTCGGCGTCGTCGCCGAGTCCGCATCCTACCTTGAGGGCGAGCCGCCCCACGCCGGCCAGTCCGGTCCTCTCCGCCCAGGAGACCAGGTTCGAATTGGGCTCAAGGTCGGCCCACGGAATGGCATTGGGATTCCCCTCGGCGCGCCGGTAGAGCTCCTCGAACCACCCGGTGCTGTCTCCCCTCCGGATGCGCTCCTCAGCCAACTTTCGGATTTCCGCCCTGGTTATCACCATCTCTTGCACCTACAGATACTCTCTCGGGTCGACCACCTTGCCCGCCAGCGCCGACACGGCGACCGATGCCGGGGAGGCGAGGATCACCCGAGCTGTCGGTCCTCCCATCCTTCCCAGGAAGTTCCGGTTGTTCGAGCTTATAATGGTGTCTCCGTCGGCAACCACCCCGCCGTTGATCCCGGAACAGAGGCCGCAGGCTGGAACGGTAACGTAGGCCCCCGCTTCAACCAGTGCGGCAACTGCACCGCTTTGAATCGCCTGCTGGTAGATGGTGCGGGAGGCGGGGGTGACGATCATCTCCACCTTAGGATGGATTTTCTTCCCGCGGACCAGCGACGCCGCCATCTCGATGTCCTCAAGCCTGCCGTTGGTGCAGGAGCCCAGAAATGCCTTCCGGACCTCCTCACCCGCCACTTCGAAGAGAGGCATCACGTTGTCCACCGCCGGCGAGCAGGAGACCATGGGGACAAGCTTCGAGGCGTCGTAGCGGGAAACGGAGCGGTAGGCTGCATCGGGATCGGGGCGGAGCATGGGGAAGTCGGTGATTCCAAGTTCCCGGTAGTGTTCCAGAACCTTCTCGTCCGGGGCCATGAGCCCCGCCTTGGCCCCCGCCTCGACGGACATGTTGGCGATGGTGAGGCGCTGCGCCACGCTGAGCCGGCCAATGAGCGTGCCTCCGAACTCCATCGCCTTGTAGGTCGCCCCGGCGTGCCCGATGTCGCCGATGATCTTCAGTATTAGGTCCTTGGCCGATACCCCCGGCGCCAGTTCCCCCTCGATCTCGAAACGCAGCGTCTCCGGTACCTTGAGCCAGATCTCTCCGGTACCCCAGATCGACGCCATCTCGGTGTAGCCGATCCCGGTGGCGAAGGCTCCGACCCCACCGGTGGTGACCGTGTGCGAGTCAGTCCCGAGGATCACGTCTCCTGGGCGGGAGTACCCCTTCTCAAACAAGAGCTGGTGGCAAATCCCATCGTGCTGGTGCACTTTGGTGATCCCCTGGGCACGGGCAAAGGCGAGGCTCACCTTGAAGTGCTCCACCTCCTTCGCGTTTTTCGCCGGCACTAGGTGATCGAAGATGATGGCGATCTTGTTCGGATTCCAGACCTGTTTGAACCCCATCTCCTTGAACGCCTCCACCACCGAGGGGCAGAAGAGGTCATAGGTCATGGTGTGATCGACCGCGACGGTGACGAGTTCTCCAGGAGCGACCTCCTTCTTGAGGGCCTTGCGGGCCAGTATCTTTTCCGCCAGTGTCATTGCCATTGCGTTACCTCGCCTCCTGATGGTTCCGTTTTTTCATGTACTCGACCAGCCCTCCCGCCTCCATGATCTTCCGGAGGTTCTGCGGGAACGGGCCGAAGGAGGCCTCGCGAGCAGTGGAAAGGTTTAGCAGCACTCCCCGGTCCAGGTCGATCTTGACTCGGTTCCCTTCCTCGATTATCGCCTCGGCCTCAGGGCACTCGATGGCGTAAAGCCCGATATTGAGGGCGTTGCGGTAGAAGATGCGGGCATAGGAGTTCGCGATCACGGCCCGGATCCCCATCCGGAAGATCGCCTGCGCCGCCTGCTCGCGGGAACTCCCGCTCCCGAAGTTGGAGCCGGCCACGATCACGTCCCCCGGGGTAACCAGATCGGCGAACCCCTTCCGGAGCGGCTCGAAGGCGAGGCGGTAGGACTCCTCCAGCGGCCAGGAGAGATACTGGGAGGGCATGATGATGTCGGTGTCGATGTTGTTGCCGAATTTCCAAGCGTTTCCGGTAAGATTGTTTTCCATTTTTTCCTTCCTTGCTCTAATGGCCTAGAGGCCCAGGTAGTTTATCGGGTTCACTATCTTGCCGGCAAGGGCGGCAGCTCCTGCGCTGTACACCGAACCAAGGAAGACCTCGGCTAAGGCGCTCCCGGATCTCCCCTTGAAGTTCCTGGTTCCGGTGGAGAGAAGCCTCTCACCGTCTCCGACCACCGCCTGGCACCCCCCCCAGCAGGTGCTGCAGTTTGGATTCAGGACCATCGCCCCTGCCTCAAGGAAGGTAGAGATGAGTCCCTCCTCAAGGGCCTGCAGGAAGACCCTAGTCGACGCAGGGGAGACAGCGAGACGCACCCGGGAGTGCACCCGGTTCCCCTTGAGAATTCGGCCCAAGATCCGCAGGTCCTCTATCCGGCCGTTACTGCAGGATCCGACGAAGACCTGATCGATCTCCCTCCCTTCGACTGCGATGATCGGAGAGACGTTGTCGACCGCGTGCGGACAGGCGACCACCGGAGCGATCTGGGAGAGGTCGTAGTGGAAGAACTTCTCGTAAGCCGCCCCCTGGTCCCCTTGAAGGACCACCCCGGTGGCCCCCTGGGGACGGTTGCGCCTGAGATAGCCGACCACCTTCTCGTCGGCCTCCATGATGGCGTTCTTGCCCCCTGCTTCCACCACGAGATTGCACAGGGCAAGCCGCGACTCGAACGAGAGCGTGCTGACCGCCGGGCCAGAAAACTCCATGGCACGATAGTTGGCGCCGTTTGCTGAGATGTCGCCGATGATGGTAAGGATGAGGTCTTTCGTTGTGACTCCTTCCCTGAGCTTTCCAGTCAAGTGGAACTTCAGGGTGGCCGGGACCATGAACCAGAGGCTCCCCTCCCGGATCGCCCCGACCAAGTCGGTGGAGCCGACGCCGGTGGCGAAGGCGCCTAGGGCGCCATGGCTGCAGGTATGGGAGTCGGCGCCGATCACCACCTGACCGGGAAGAACGTACTTTTCCACCAGGAGCTGATGACAAATCCCCTCCCCGACATGGCTGTTGAAGCCGTGTTTTCCAGCGAAGATCCGCTGCTTGCGGTGCACGTTGGCGGTCTCCACCGATTCCGCCGGGATGTTGTGGTCCACCACCCAGATCACCCGCTCCGGGTGCTTGATCTCCTGCTTCAGGAGCTTCTGCTCGAAGATGTCGATGCTCACGTGGGTGGTGGCGTCGTTGGTCATGATCCAGTCGATCTCGGTCTGGACGATCTCCCCCGGCGTCACCTCATCTTTGCCCGCGGCCCGGGCCAGCACTTTTTCCGACAGTGTCATTGCCATTTGCAGACTTCTCCTTTCTTTTCAGCGGCCCGAGCCGTTGATGTATTCGATGAGACCACCGGCCGCCACCATCTGGGTGACGTGGGGAGGGAAGGACTTAAAGCCGAAGCGGAGCTCGCTTCCCTCCACCTCGATGATCTGCCACGCTAGATCGACACTCAGGACGTCTCCCTCGTGCACCTCGTCGTAACAGTTGCAGACGATGGCCAAAAGCCCGATGTTGATGGCGTTGCGGTAGAAGATGCGGGCAAAGGACTTGGCAATGATGCAGGTGATCCCCACCGCCTTCAAAACCGACGGCGCCTGTTCCCGCGAGGAACCCCCGCCGAAGTTCTCCCCCCCAAGGATCATGTCGCCCGGACGTACCTTTTCGTGGAAGTTCGCCACCAAGGGTTCGAAGGTGTGCACCTTCATCTCCTCGATGGTCGGAAGGAGCATGTACTGTGACGGGAAAATCACGTCGGTATCGATGTTGTCGCCGAATTTCCAGACCCTGCCCTTGTAATCCATCACTTCCCCCTTGTCTGTTAGTCTATTTCATGTCGACGTTGCCTAGGGCGCTGTCATAGGTGTAGATGTTGAGCTTGCAGTTAATGAAGACCTTACAAAAATCTCGGTTCAGCCCCTCCTGCTCGGGGTTGAGCCGGAACCGGTTCTCTCGTTGTTGAAGACTTTCTACAGCACCGGCACCAGCTGCACCGGGTTGAAGTTACGGTTCAGGGAGCTGAGGGGTGGTCCTCCAGCGAGAAGCCAACGCAGGGGGTGACCAGGTCGATCCAGGCGATGGGAACCGCTTCCATGCCCAGCTCGACGCAAAGTAGCAAGGGACATACTCCTCTCAGCGACATCCCGTCCGGCTTCTCCTGGACCAAATGGGCCTACTAGATTTTTTTGTACAGTTCTTTGCCACGCTCTTCTCCTTTTCGCAGACCTAGGAGCCGGAGGGTACGCGGGCCGCCACGCGTTCGCCACGCCGAGCGTTCCTCAGGTAGGGGAGGGAGAGGAGCATGCATACCATCGCGAGGATGATCCAAGGGAGCGACATGCTGAACTGGTACAGCGGAATAAGGGCGAAAGAGAGCACAATGTTCAGAAGCTCCCGAAAGCTCGACGAAGTCCCCACCACCTCACCACGGCGCGGGTGCTCGGATACGACGTCCCCGAAGATCTTCATCGAGTTGGGGGCCATCACCGCGAAACCGAACGTCTCTGCCACGAAGCAGGCGGTGAAGATGATCGGGTCGGAGGTCACTCCCATCCCCAGGATGGACAGGCCCATTACCAACATAGCCGCCACCACAAAATAGTTGCAGCAGGGGTGCTTCCCCAGTTTCCCGGTGAAGGGCATCGTGGTGGAGGTGATCACTGCGGAAAGGGTGAAGAAGTAGCCGATCTGGTGTGAAGCGAGGTGGAACCGGTCTACTAGGTATAGCGGGATCAGCATCGCAAAGGCCACCACCAAGAGGCGCTGCAGAATCGGCGCGCTGTAAAACGGGATGAATTTCAGGAAGTCAAGGCTGAAGGTGAGCTTCTGGGGGGGAGACTGTGTCATCTGACCGGAGAGACTGCGGAAGATTAGGGTGAGCCAGATGATGCAGATCACCATGAGGCCCGCCACTGCCCAGAAGACCCCGGAGGAACCGTACTGGCGCATAGAGAGGCTCCCTATCATGGGCCCCACGATGAAGCCGACCCCGAAGGCGGACTGCATGTACCCCATCTTGACCCCTCGGTCCTCCGGTGTGGAAAGAGCGATCACAATCACTTGCAGCACCACCGAAACGATCCCCTCGAAGATCCCCTCCAGGAAGCGGAGGGTGGTAAAGGCGCTCCCCCCCTGCGCGAAGGCAAGGAACGCCATCGTTAGCGTATGAAGCGCGAACGAGGTGTAGAGGAGTTGCTGCGGGCGCACTCTCAAAAGGAGATACCCGGTGAAGATGGAGGAGAGGAACCTCCCGGTCAGCAGCGATACGAAGGCCGCGGTGATGAAGCCGGCCGAGATCCCCTGCTCCCGCATTATGTTCGGTATCGCCGGCACGATGACCGAGACCCCGGAGCAGATCACCACGGTCATGAACATGTATCCGGTAAAGGCAAAGGTCCAGATGGAGCGATTATTTTCAATTTGCATCCCTCACCTCGTGACGTCGGCTAGAAAGTGTAACGGAGGCCGACGGCGAACTGCGACCCGTCGCTGCGGGTCTCGTCAATGGAACCGTTGTTCTGGAAAAAATGCCTCAGGTAGAGGTCGAACCGGTTGTGCACCGGGACAACCAGATCCTGGGTCAGGCGGACCGCGTCCTTCCCTCCCGGGATGAGGAACCAGACGTTGGTCCCCCGGAGGATGAGCCGCTTGTCGATCAGGACAAACTCGTACCAGTTGAAGATATCCACCGTCCCCGCATCGTCCCGATTCTTCGCTAATACCTGAATGAAGCTCTTCCACTGCAACGGAAGTGTTAATCCCGGGGTCCGGGATATGTCCCACTGCAGACCGCCGCTTACCACCAAGTAGGCACCTGGGGTGGACTGGAAGCGGGCCACCCAGCCGAAGGTGTTTCCCCACTGGGTCGAGGGGACAAAGGGACGCCCGAGGTTTACCTCGGCGGCGAAAGTACTGAACTCGAAGGGCTCCCTGCTCCGTTTCCTGGTAAAGAACTCGACGGTTGCCGCAATGAGCGTGCTGTTCGGGAAGAGATGAAAGTGTCCAAGAGCGATGCCGCTCTCCCCGTTCACCGCGTAGCGGTAGTTAAGCCGGGTTACCGTCCCGTACCTCCCCGCTGGCTTTAAGGGCGCCTCCTTCGCCGAAGTCGCTTCCATGGTAGAAGGCTGAACCTCTTCCGGGTCCACCGACGACACCCGTGCCGGAGCGGCCGACAACGCTGCATCCGGGCCGTGAACCTCCTGGGGAAGATCAGGCATCCCGGGTTCCCGAACCGGCGGCGGAAGCGGTGCCAACCCCATCGGGGTCCTCTGCCTCACCGTCTCCTTCCGCCTCTCCTCTCCCGATACCGGCGGCGGTAGCTCCGTGAGCGTGACAAAGAGGACGGCCAGGAGCAGGTGCCAGCGGACAAGTGTCATATCAGCCGGCTCGCCACAATCAGGCTGGGGACCGCCCGGCGCAGGTTCTCGAGCGGAAAGGCACCGATGCGCAGCACCGTCGGCGGAGTCCTGGAGAAGTCGATGATGGTCCCGGCCGACTTCCGGCTACTCTCCCCGCCGTCGATAATCAGCGGTACCTTTCCATCAAAGACCGCCATCGCTTGGTCGCAGCTCGATACCGCCAGCTCCCCCGAGAGATTGGCGGAGGTGCAGGCGAGCGGAAATTCGGCCTGTGCTGCCAGTTCGGCACAGGTCTCGTCCGGGCAGCTCAAAAGGATAGAGTTGAACCCCTTAGTGATGTAGTCGGGGACGCTCGCGTACTTGGGGACGATGATGGTAAGACCGCAGGGCCAGAACTCCAGGGCACGGCTCGCGTCGATGCTGAAGGACCCCCACCTTGTGGCGTGGTTCCTGTTGGTCATGAAACCAAGCGGCTTTCCCTCGTCGCGCCCCTTGAGTGCGTAGATCTCCTTGACAGCCTCTGGATCCTCTGCGTTGGCCACCATCCCGTAGATGTTATCGCTCGGGAAGATCACCGCCGCCCCTTGTTTGAGCAGCTGTATCGCGTACTCTATCGCCTCCGTCGAGGCTTTCATGATTTTAGTTTCCATACTCCTCCCGTGAATGGTTCATATCAGTTCACCCTGCCAGAGCCAGGGCATCTCGCGTTGCTGCCTTTTTTGATGGTAAAGGTGCTCGAGGGTGACCGCGATGTTCTCCTTTCCCTTCAAGGAGGTACCCTTTCCGATACCGGTTCACCTCGAATGAATAGGATCCGTTTCCATTCCGAATCCGTTGTGCCGGGAGACCCACCTTTCAGTGCCTGACGTACCCTGTGCGCTCGATCTTTTTCATGAACTGCTTGGGAGGTTCTGGTCAATGTCGATTTCGCTACGGCGCAACGCGACACCTTTCCAACATGGACCACGAGTGGCTCCATGGTTCCCCCCTTGTCGCTAGTAGCTCATCATCTTGGCGCAGCGGTTCTCTGGAAGGACCTGCCAGAGTCGGTCCTTCCCCTGCGCCACTAACTCCTGGTTGATCCGGGTCTTTACCGGACAGAAGTTGTCGGTGCTTATGTCGTAGATCCGGTTGCGCTTCACGATCAGCTCCTTGAGGGAGGTCTGGCGGATGTTGCCGATGAACTGGTCCCCCTTGCAGTCAGAGGTGTAGCACTCCCGAATGTCGCCGTTGATCCCGATTACCGGGCCGTAGTGCCAGGCCATACAGCGCGGGGTGTCGACCATGAGGGTCTCCCGCTTCTCCGTGTACTGTGCCAGGATGGCGCGGATCTCCTCGTAGCGCTCGACCGGGAACATGCAGTCCAGGTTGTCCAGTGCGGTCCCGACCAACGAAGGGAGCTTGCAGATGAACTGGGCTCCGCGGACGTGGGCGAAGTCGCGCATCATCGGAACCTCGATCAGGGTCTGCTTCATCACTACACCGCTGAAGGCAAGCCGGGTCACCCGTACTCCGTAGCGCTCTTCGAAGGCGGTGAAGCCTGCATCCACCAGCCGGTCCACGGCGAGGCGGAACTTCGCCCAGGAACCATGGACATTGACGATGGCATTGTAGGTCTCCTCATGGACACTGTCCATTTTGGCGATGACGGAAGCACCGTGGTCACGCAGGTAGTTGACCACGCTCTTGGCATCCATGCCGTGGACAGTAAGGGCCAGGCGGTCGTCTCCCATGGGAATCGCGTTGGTGACCACGACGGAAGTAATGTCGAGGTCGTGGCAGTGCTTCACCATGGGGAGGAGACTCCTGTCCATGAGTGGCTCGGCATCGCCGCAGACGATGACCATCCGGGCACCCAAGGCACGAGCCTGTGAAATGATCTCCTTCTGCTCGTGTACAGTGAGCTCGTCCGCTTTCGGGGAGAGGGGACCGGCGTAGCAGTAGACGCAGCGGAGGTTGCAGACATGGCTGCAGCTCAGGCCGATTCCGAGGATCTTCGGGTCTTCACCGAGAGGATCGAAGGATTTCCAATAGTTGGCCAGTTCCTCGCGGCTGTAGCTGTCCAGGCCTCTCAAAACGTAACGGGGTTGGGTTTCTTGCATGGTCACTCCTTTCCTGTTTTTTTGGCGACAATGAAATAGCTCCGATGACAGTGCGGCCGGTCGTGGTTATGCTCCTCGACGATCTCCCTAACCTCGATCAGTATGAAAGAGGCGAACTCCTGATGTACTGCGGGCTCATTGTAGTAGTACTTGATCACCCCTCTCTCGTTCTTGAAGAGGTTTGATCCGACATATTCCCCCTCCCCGTAATCGGCGTCCCAAACCGAGGCCACGCTGATGAAGAGGTATCCCCCCGGTTTTAGGACCCGGTGCGCCTCATTCAGGATTTCGCTTCGTTTCTCGGGGGCGGTGCAAAGGTGGAGGATGAAGTTTCCGAAGACGACATCGAAGGAGCCCTCCGGGAGATTCAGAGCCGCGATGTCCATGACCCTGAAAGCGATCTCGGGATAGAGCTTGCGTGCCTTGTTAATGGCTACTTCCGAGATGTCCACCCCGGTCACCCGGAACCCGAGGGTCGCGAAGAACCCGGAGTCCCGGGCGTAACCGCAGCCGATGTCAAGAAGATCGCCGCTGCCCCCACGTTCTGCGAGGAAGGACGCCGCGCTAACCGCACAAAGGCTCGGTTCCAGTCCCCACATCAGGTTTTCCTTAAGAAACTTCCGGTCCCAAAACGCTGCAATCTCCGTTTCACTCACGACCATCTTTCTCTCTCCTGTTGGCCGCCACCGCTCGGTCCAGATACCTGACGATGAGTCGTGCACTCTCCTGCGGCGTCTGGTTGTCGATGTAATGCTCGGCCTGATATTCCACCACTGCCCCGATGCTCCCCTCTTCCTGACAGACCTGGATCGAACCAGGATCAGAGATGGTGCAGAAGAAGATCCTGGTGCAGCGTTCCTCATGCTCGGTAGCGCAGACAACATCGAAGGTATGGGGGGGCGTAGTGTTAAGCAGCGCCACCGGGATCTTACGCCTGTGCTCCAGGAGCTTCCGCAGCATCCCAATCGGCGCCCCGAGCAGGATCCCTTCCTCCACGAGGATCCAATCAAAAGGGTCTTCCCGCTCCAGCATGGCCAAGGCATCCTCCAGGCTCTGGCACCTGCTGAACTGGGCTTGCTCTAACAATTGGGGCGGGTAACGCCTTTCCAGTTTCTCTTCCGTATACCCGATGTGGAGTATTCGCACGAGCCGTTACTCCAGTCCGGCCGCCAGCTGCCTCACCGCGCCCCGGAGCTCGTCGTTTATGTCGATGTAACAGGCGACCGAGCAGACATCGCCGAGATAGCTGGCGACACCGCTTCCAATCCTCCGCATGGGAACGCCGAAGTGCCGGAAGTAACGCTCCAGGGCGACGCTGGTCACCGTGACGTATTGGCGGATGCCGTTTTTCTCGGCGAAGCGAAGCACGTTTTGGACCATGCCGCACATGGTTCGGAGCACCTTCTTCTCTTGGGGCGACCGCGCGCTGCTGTCAACCGCGAACCGGCTCAGCTCCCAAACCTCCGGGGTTTGGGGGGGCGTGGTCCCGTGCAGGAGTTCCGGGAATACGTGCTTCAGCATGTAGGGACCGGTGGTGGGGAGGAGCCTCCAGCAGCCATTGACCACCGCATCGGATGCGCTGGAAAGGATGTAGACCGGCCGCAGCGCGTCAAAGACATCCACTTCCATACCGTCTAGGCTCATGACATCCCAGCCGAGCCTCTCACGGAAGATCTTGTGCCGGAATTGGAACATGCTCATCAGTAAGACCGTGGGCAATTCAGGGTCGTCCGCGCGGGTAACAATGATCTTGTTACGCATAGCTATTCCTCCCTTCGATGTGTGGGAATAGTAAGGGAAGTAAGATAGACTTGTAAACTGTAATAAGCTATAGTTAATTAGTAGTGATAGTTGTTCTGGGCATGCGCCCATGTGGTAAGAGAGAAGGGGGAGGGAACGGGTACTGCTTCAGTGAAACTGGACGGTTGTATGCGGAGAGAGATATCAGTCGTAAGTCTGGCAAAGCGAACAAGATCCGAAGTGTGCGCAACAAAATTAGGGGTAGAGGGTGACTACAGTGCGAGAAGGGTGCATCTATATGCCTTTTCCGTCTGTTTTCATGAAGAAAGCTTACAGCGCTCCTGGGTATCGCTTCTGCCTTGGAGCCCTTGCTGCGGGGAGGGGATGTTGGAGAGAATGGTCCCTGATGAAGCCGCGGAGCCGGAAGGGACAGACACCAGCGGAGTCGGTCCCTTCCGGCAGTTCTGCCTATTTTTGTGCCGCTAGGTTCACCCGCCGGAAGGTCTCGAAACAGGTTCCGTCACTTCGCTTGGTAAGCTCGATCATCCGGTTGATGACGAAACTCCGGAACAGGTCTCGTTGGGCCTTTTCCACCAGGGGAAGAAAGGGAACCAGGCTCGGCTGATCGAGCCAGCGCACCATGGTATCCGCATCGGGAAAGTACCGGTCCGCGTTCTCGCCCCAAACCCGGGCCTCCCGCAGCGGGCTCTCCGCTACCAAGGCTTGGTAGGCTTGCAGCGAAGGCATGAACCAGGGCCAGGAAAAGTCACGGAAGCAGTCGGAGAATGGCTCCCGGCTCATCGCCTCCCGCATCACCCGGAAAAAATGGAAACAGTTACCGTCGGCTGCAAAGTTGAACCGAACCCTTCCGTCCGGGCGGAGGGCACGGGCCACGTTGCGCAGGAGCTTGCCGTGATCTTTGATCCAGTGCAGGGCGGCGTTGGAAAACACGACATCAAACTCCCCCTCAAACTCGATGTCGTTGATATCGAGCAGCATGAACCTCAGGTTGGGGCGCACCTTCTCCCGCGCTGCCTCGATCATCCCCCTGGAGCCGTCGATGCCGACCACCTCTCCGCCGGGGACAAGATCCGCTATACGGGAGGTAAGGAGCCCATCCCCGCACCCCAGATCGAGAATCTTCTCGTCCCCCCGGAACTCGAGAGTGGCAATGATGCTGGAACCCCACTCTTTCTGATGGACCGATGCCTTCTCGTACTTTCTGCCATCGAAATCGTAGTCCATGTCTGTCCTGCCTGGCTGATAGAGATTTGTCCGGTTGCTCGACCTGCTTGCCGGCGAGAAGGACATCCCTGTCCTTGCACCGTCTCGAACAAAAGCATAAGGGTAAAACCTTTCCGGATTTTTCCTTCACAAAGTGAAACCGGTGAAAGCCGGTCGTCGGCATGCCGCCCCTACTTTGGAACCTTTTCCCAGTCCTTCAGGAACTTGTCGATGCCGATGTCCGTGAGCGGGTGCTTGGAGAGCTGGGCGATGACCGCGTAGGGGATGGTGGCGATGTCGGCGCCCAGAAGGGCCGAATTGAGGACGTGGATGGGGTTGCGGATACTGGCGACGATGATCTCCGCCTGGTACCCGTAGTTGTCGAAGATGGTGCGGATGTCCTCGATGATCCCCATGCCGTCCTGGGAAATGTCGTCCAGCCTGCCCACGAAGGGGGAGACGTAGGAGGCCCCGGCCTTGGCCGCAAGAAGGGCCTGGAGCGGGCTGAATATCAGGGTCACGTTGGTCCGGATCCCCT
This sequence comes from uncultured Geobacter sp., assembly GCA_937886325.1. GTDB lineage: Bacteria > Desulfobacterota > Desulfuromonadia > Geobacterales > Geobacteraceae > RPRC01. The sequence goes on along the minus strand of CALABV010000198.1, from coordinate 6,392 downwards.
TCTCGGACAAGGCCTTTACCGCCTTGAGCCCTTCAGGGGTCATGGGGATCTTCACAACGATATTGGGGTGGACGGCGGCCAGTTCCTCGGCCTCGCGTATCATCCCCTCATGGTCGAGGGCCACCACCTCGGCGGAGATGGGCCCGTCCACGATTTCGGTTATCTCTTTCAGGACTTCCATAAAATTCCGGCCGGACTTCGCGACCAGGGACGGGTTGGTGGTGACGCCGTCCAGTACCCCGAGGGCGTTTGCCTCGCGGATTTCCTTCACATCGGCCGTGTCGATAAAAAACTTCATTTTCTTCCTCCTGTTTCCGATTATGCTGTATTTTCAAGGTTGCGCCGGTAGGTATCCCGACACTCGGTAGAGCAGAAATATACCCATTTTCCTTCAATCTTCGCCGATACGGCGTCTCCCCTTGTCACATAGACCCCGCACACGGGATCCTGGAAGGTCTCCACCTCGTCACCCCTTCGCGGGCGGGGAGGCCGGCTCTTGCGCAGAAAAATCCGCGCCAGCAGATACAGGCCGTAGCCGATGAGAATATAGAGCAGAATCCTTACCACGCGTCCTCCCTTTCCTTAAACTTTCGTCACCCGCTCTCCCGGCGGCAGGTTCCGCAGGAGCTCCGCCACAGTGACATGGAGGGTCGGGTGGATGTGATCAGGGGCTATCTCGGCCAGGGGAACGAGGACGAAGCGGCGTTCATGGAGCCGGGGATGGGGAATGGCCAGATCCGCGTCCTCCAGGACCAGGTCGTCATAGAGGAGGATATCCAGATCCATGGTACGGGGTCCCCGGGCAATCGTCCGCGTGCGGCGGAACACATCCGTCTCAATCCGTTGCAGTTCAGCGAGGAGGTGGTGCGGTGCGAGGCAGGTTTCAAGGCGGAGAACGGCATTCAGAAAGTTGTCCTGGGGGACCGGACCCACCGGTTCCGTATCGTAGAAACCGGACAGGGCGGTGATACGGGAACCGGGGATCCTGCCGATTTCGGCAATGGCCCGGAGAAGGTTCAGTTCACGATCACCAAGGTTCGACCCAAGGCAGACGTACGCTGCGGAATCCATGGGGTCGAGTAGACCACAAATGGCTTTTTTCGTCAACGGTTCAATACGTAAGGCGCCGTACCCCCGGACTGCCCGTGTCGTCATTTCCCTTCCGGGTTTATGAGCATGCTCAGCAGGAAACTGATGATGCTGAACACCAGGGCGCCGAGAAAGGCGCTCCAGAATCCGGCAACGATAAAACCGCTCACAAGCCAGGCCGCCAGGTAGAAGATGAAACCGTTGACGACAAACGTGAAAAGACCGAGGGTCAGCAGGTTCACGGGAAGGGTCAGGAGCATCAGCAGCGGCCGGAGAAAGGCGTTCAGCAGTCCGAGCACCAGCGCCGCCACCACCGTGGTTTCCCAGCGGTCGGTGCGAATGCCCGATACCACATGGACCACGACCACCAGGGAAATGGCGTTGATCAGCCATTTCATCAGGAATCCCTTCATATCCGCCTCCCCGTGCGAGAATTGTTTCCCCAGTATCCGTAATTTCCCGCCGCCTGTCCACCCTTGAAATCCTGAGTCCGTGATGTCTGAAGGCCGGGACGAGGGGAATGCCGGGGTTTGAACGTCGCCGATGCCGGTTCACGCCGGGGGACGCCGGGTGACCTTCGTCGGTCCGGTTCAACCCACGCCAATGCAGGAAACCGAGGCGTTCCGCGAAGTCGAAGGCGTGAAGGCGTCATGGGTCCAGGTGAAATGGTTTACAGACACGGGAAACAGGCTATGATTACCGTACGGCGACCCGCTCCGTCGACGCCTGTACCATCCCGGTCCGGCCGGGTATCCGGAGGTCTCCATGAATACACCCGAGAACGAAACCAACGAACTCCTCCCCGTAGAGCGGGACGCATGCGCAATTATCTGCTACTGCAACAAAACCGCCAAGCCGACCCACGGCAATCTGCAGCGCACCATCGAGGCCCTGGTGAAGATGGGGCACCGGGCCGGAGAGATAAACGGCGAGGGGGACGGCTGCGGCGTGCTCACCGATATCCCCCGTCTCCTGTGGCGCGAGGCCCTGGAAGAGGCGGGACGTCCCGGCGAACTGGCCGATTCGCCCGCATTCGCCCTCGGACATTTCCTTGTGCCCCGGCAGGTGATTGCCGAGGATCCGGCTTTCAGGGAAAAGACCCTGCGACGTTTCGCGGACCACGGGATTGAGGTTCTCACGGAACGTCCCGGTCCGGTCAGGAGCGATGTGCTGGCGTCCAATGCCCGCCGGGACGAGCCCTTTTTCTGGCAGGTGGCGCTCCGCTGCCCGGATTCGAAACGCGCCCCGGAGACCCTGTCCGCTCTCGCGCTGGAGATCGAAGGGGAGACGCCGGTCCATGCGGCGTCCCTTTCGACCGACATCGCGGTGTACAAGGTGCACGGCGCTCCCGAGATCCTCCCCCGCTACTATCCCGACCTGAAGCGCCGCGATTTCCTGTCACGTGTCACCATCGGCCACAGCCGCTATTCCACCAATACCCTGCCCACGGTGCTCCGCGCGCAACCCTTCGGGCTGCTGGCGCACAACGGCGAGATAAACACCATCGAACGGCTGCGCGACGAGGCGCGCATGATGGGGATCGCCCTGCCGTCCGGCGGGAGCGACTCCCAGGACCTGAACCGTCTCCTGGAAGGGTTGATGAACCGGCACGGCCTTTCCCTTTTCGCGGCCATGGAGATGGTTTTCCCTCCCATCGTCAGCGAGATGGAGAGGATGCCCCCCGAGCTCCGCTGCCTGTACACCCTGTTCCGCCGCTTCCTGGCGGCCAGCGCCCAGGGGCCGGCGGCCGTCATCGCCCGCTGTGGCGATGGGCTCGTGCTCAGCGTCGATGCGCTCGGCCTTCGCCCCCTCTGGTTCGGCGAGACGGAAACGGAATATTTCGCCTCATCCGAACTGGGAGTGGTTCCCCACGGTGAGGTGGTATCCGACCCCCGCCCCTTGGCGCCGGGGGAAAAGGTGGGGCTGCGCATGTCTCCCGGCCGGCCGGTGCAGATCTTCGAGCATGGGGAACTGATCGCCGAAGCCCTGGCCGCGGTTCGCGGCCTCACCGATCTGGCGGCCCACGAACGGGAGCACGTCCGGACGACCGACCTTCCGGAAGCCCCTGCTGAGGCGTCGGCCCCGTTCCGGCGCATGGCCGGGCTGCGGCAGGAGAACCTGCATGCGGCCAATGCCTGGAAGACCAGCGATCTCCTTTCCCTGCGCCAGTCGGCGAAGAAGGGGAGGGAACCCATCGCCTCCCTCGGCTACGACGGCCCCCTGGCGGCCCTCTCGGCATCGCGCCAGAACCTGTCCGATTTCTTCAAGGAGCAGGTGGCGGTCGTGACAAATCCCGCCATCGACCGGGAGAGGGAAAAGGAGCACTTTTCCACCCGGATACACCTCGGGCCGCGCCCCATCCTGCGCAAGGGGGGCCGACAAGCCGTTCTGCTGGAGACGCCCCTCCTCACCGGGGGGAGGCGCCGTGAATCCTCTTCCCCGGACCGGACCATCGCACGGGAGGCCGGGACCTGCGCCCTGGAAGACCTTCTCGCCTTTTTTTCCTCCGGCCGTGGCCGCTGCCGAATCATCTCCTGTACACTCCGCCCCGGAGAGACCGTCAGCGGAAGCCTGGCAAGGCTCCGGTCCGAAGCGGTTTCGGCGGTTTCTCGGGGATGCAGGCTCCTCCTGCTGGACGACGGCGCGGCATTCACCGGCGCGCTCTCCTTCCTCGATCCGGGCCTGGCGACCGCGGCCGTACATCGGGCGCTGCGGGAGGCGAGCGGCGCTGGAGGGGAAAACCTGCGGCGGCGGTGCTCCCTGGTCGTTCGCTCCGGAGCGCTCCGCGACCTCCATGACCTGGCGTTCCTCCTGGGAATGGGCGCAGACGCCCTCTGCCCCTACCTCATGTGGGAGGTGGCGGACGAGGAGGAGAACGGGGTGCGGAGCCTGCTGGGGGTACTGCGTGTCGGGTTGGAAAAGGTCATCTCCACCATGGGGACCCACGAGATGGGCGGATACGGCAGGTTCTTCGCCTCGATAGGCCTTTCCGACGAGGTGGCCGCGGTCTTCGGCGCGCCAAATTTCTGCGGATCCGCCTTGAAGGGCCTGACTTTCGAGCACCTGGAGGTGGACGGGCGGGAGAGACGCAAGCTTGCGCGGAGCAGCCGGCCGCAGCCGGTGGAGACCCAGTTCCGCATCTATCCGCGCATATGGAAGATGGTGGGCGCGGTGGCCAAGATGGAGGAGAATTACGCCGAGTTGTCGAGACTGGTGCGGCAGCTGGAAAATGAGCATCCCCTGGCCATACGCCATCTGACCGACTTCCGCTTTCGTGACGAGGTGGCCGTGGACCCGGCCGAGGTGGATGCCTCCGTAGGCGGGCACGACCTCCCCATCCTCATCTCGGCCATGAGCTTCGGTTCCCAGGGGGAGACCCCGTTCCGCATCTACGCCGAGACGGCGCGGCGCCTGAATATCGTATGCATGAACGGCGAGGGGGGGGAAATCGCCGATATGCTGGGGATGTACCGGAAAAACCGCGGCCAGCAGATTGCCTCCGGCAGGTTCGGGGTGACCATGGAGTACCTGAACTCCACCGACTTCCTGGAGATCAAGGTCGGCCAGGGGGCGAAACCGGGAGAAGGGGGGCACCTGCCCGGATTCAAGGTGACGGAGAAGATCGCGGCGGCCCGCCATGCGGCGCCCGGAGTGACACTCATCTCACCTTCCAACAACCACGACATATACTCCATCGAGGACCTGGCCCAGATCGTCGAGGAGCTGCGCACCGCCAACCCCCACGCCCGCATCTCCGTGAAGGTTCCGGCTGTCGCGGGCATCGGCACCATCTCCCTGGGGGTCGCCAAGGCCGGGGCCGACATCATCACCATCAGCGGCTATGACGGCGGCACCGGAGCGGCGCGGCGGCATGCGGTCAAGTATGTGGGGTTTCCGGTGGAGATAGGCGTCCGGGAAGCGCACTGCGCCCTCGTTGAGGCGGGGATGCGGGATCGCCTGGAGATCTGGGCCGATGGCGGGGCAAAGACCGGCCGCGACGTGGTAAAGCTCATGCTCCTCGGCGCCAACCGGGTCGGCTTCGGCACCATGGCAATGGTGGTCATCGGCTGCACCGCATGCCGGGGCTGCCATCTGGGCACCTGCCACGTGGGGATCGCCACCCAGATTGAGACCACTGAAGAGGCTCGCGACCGGGGGTTGAAACGCTTTGTACCGCGGGTGCTGGAAAACGGGGTCATCTACCAGACCACCTTTTTCCGGGCACTGGGCCGGGAGATCCGCACCCTGACCGCCAAGCTGGGCTACCGCCGCACCCGGGACCTGGTGGGAGACGCGCACCTGCTGGAGCAGACCAGGGGACTGGACCGCCTGAACCTTGCCGCCCTCCTGGCCCCGCCGCCCCACGGCATCACCCGACGCGACGAGAGCGCGGTCCGCATCATCCGCAAGCCCCTCAATTACCTTACCTCGCTCATATCCGGCCTGGTCACCGAGGCATTCGACGGCGGGAGCGAACGGGTCCACTATAACGACGACAACGCCTCCAGCTCGGACCGGGCCATCGGCACCTACCTGGCCGGCGCCATGGTGAGGGCCTGCCGGGAAGGACGGCTGGCCGGGGCGCGTGACGCGGTCCTCCACTTCCGTCGCGATTCCATCCCCGGCAACGGCTTGGGCGCTTTCACCGCGGATCCCCTCACCATCCTCGTGGAGGGGGGGGCGCAGGACGGGGTGGGGAAATCCGCGAACGGCGGCAGAATAACGGTCCTGAAAGGGGAGAACCGCCACGGGGTCCGGGTCGGCGGATCGGTGGGCAAAGGTCTTGCCTACGGGGCGCAGGGAGGAACCTTCCTGATTCAGGGGGATGCGGACAGCCGGGCCTGCATCCGCCTCTCGGGCGGCGACGTGGTGCTGGGGGGGCGTATCCGCCGCCCCCTCGACGATTCCGGAGGGTACCTCGCCGAGAGGGCCAATCTGAAGGGGTTCGCCTTCGAATACATGACAGCGGGGCGTGTCGTGGTGCTGGGAGACCCGGGTCCCTGGATATGCTCGGGCATGACCGGCGGCACGGTCTTCTGCCGCCTGGATCCGGAGATGGGCATGGATCGGGAGGCGCTGCGCCGCAGACTGGCCAAGGGCGCCCATGTGACGATCCGCGACCTGGAGGAGGACGACCTTGCGGCACTGGAGGAGCTCCTCGGTCTCTATCACCGGGAACTGATCTCCTCCCACCAGGACGAAGAGGCGGACTGGGTGGAGGGTGTCATCGCGAGATGCCGCACCGGATTCGTCAAGATCGTGCCGGAACCGGCCCCGCCTGTGGTGCCGACCGACGAATAGGA